>JBGQDL010000223.1:0-4887 GCA_041495865.1 Thermoanaerobaculia bacterium
ATCTCAAGCGGTCGCTCACGGCGTGGGACCTCACGTTCATGGGCGTGGGCGCGATCATCGGGGCGGGCATCCTCTCGAGCCTCGGCACGGGGCTCGCCGGCGGCTTCGACTCCTCCTATGGAGTTACGCGTCCCGCCGCTGGTCCCGCCCTGATGGTCAGCTTCCTCCTGACGGCCGTCGCCTGCGGGTTCACGGCGTTCTGCTACGCGGAGATGGCCTCCATGATTCCCGTCTCCGGCTCCGCCTACACGTACGCCTACGCGACGCTCGGCGAGCTGATGGCGTGGATCATCGGCTGGGACCTCCTCCTCGAATACGCAATCTCGAACGTGGCGGTCGCGATCTCGTGGGGAAGCTACGCGAACAACCTCCTGCAGGGCATGGGCGCCCACCTGCCGGGCTGGCTCACGCTCGACAGCCGCACGATGCTGCAGGTGAGCGAAGAGTTCCTGAAGGCGCACCCGGACGCGTCGAGCCTCTCGGCGCGGCTCGGCTACCTTGCGCAGGCGAAGGCGGGCGCCCTCGCCGGCGCGGCCGCGTTCCCGAACTGGGACGCCCTGCAGAACGCGCCGATCCTCGGCGGGTTCCCGGTCGGGATGAACCTCCTCGCGATGTTCATCACGATCGTCATCACGGCGCTCTGCGCGTGGGGAATCAAGGAGTCCGCGCGCTTCAACAACGTGATCGTGTTCGTGAAGGTCGTGCTCCTCCTCGGCGTCATCGTCGTCGGCGCGTTCTACGTCAAGCCGGCGAACTACGTGCCCTTCTCGCCGAACGGCCTCAAGGGCATCCAGGCGGGAGCCGCGATCATCTTCTTCGCGTTCATCGGCTTCGACGCGGTCTCGACGACGGCCGAGGAGACGCGCGACCCCGGCCGCGACCTCCCGCGCGGGATCATGGGGAGCCTGGCCATCTGCACGGTCATCTACGTGGGCGTGTGCGCGGTCATCGCCGGCATCCTCCCGTACGCGGCGTACCGCGGCGTCGCGGATCCCATCGCCCACGCCTTCTCGTCCATCGGCATGAACCGCGTCGCCGGCATCGTGAGCGTGGGAGCGGTCGCGGCTCTGTCCGGGGCGCTCCTCGTCTATCAGCTCGCGCAGCCCCGCATCTTCATGTCCATGGCGCGCGACGGCCTGCTTCCCCGCTGGTTCGCGACCGTCGGACCGCGCGGCACGCCCCTCAACGCCACGTGGGTCACGGGCATCCTCGTCCTGGTTCCGGCCGGGCTCCTGAACATCGACGAGGTCGTCGAGCTCACGAACATCGGGACGCTCTTCGCCTTCATGATCGTCTGCCTCGGCGTCCTCGTCCTGCGCGTCAAGCGCCCCGGGGCGCTTCGCAAGTTCAAGACGCCGGCCGTGTGGGTCAGCGCGCCGCTCGGGATCCTCTTCTGCCTCTGGCTCGCTCTGGGCCTGCCGAAACACACGTGGGAGCGTTTCGTGATCTGGCTCGCGATCGGCCTCGCGCTCTACTTCCTTTACGGCGCGCGCCGGAGCCGGCTCGCGGCAGAGACCTGAGGAGGTGTGCGGCGTCGCCGGGCGGTGCGCCGGCGCCTCAGTTGACTTTGTATCTGAGCGTTTGGAGGAAGGCCGTGGCGATCGAGTCGCCCGGGTTGAGGCGCAGCACCTCTTCGAGTTCCTGCGCGGCCGCCGCCGCGTCTCCGCGGGCGTAGTAGAGCCGCCCGAGGTTCAGGTACGGGAAGTGCCGCGGCTCGTAGCGCTCGGCGCGCTTGGCCTTCTGGAACCACTCGACGGCCTCGTCCCGGCGCCCGAGCTGGACGAGATACGAGCCGATGTCGTTGTAGGGATTCCCGAAATCCGGATCCGTCGCGATGGCCTTTCGGCACTCGTCGATGGCGTCATCGTAGCGGCCGAGGAACGAATAGGCCCAACCCCGGAAGGTGTAGCTCTCGGCGGTCGGAGTCACCTTGAGGGACTCGGTGAAAAGGTCGATCGCTTCCTCCACGTCTCCGGCGAGGAGCGCCTGGGTCCCTTCGTCGCAAAGGTCGAGCGCGCGAGAGCGGGAGTCGCCTGGCACGGTGCGAAGCCTACCGCTTTTCCATCGGCCGCGTGTCCGCGCGAGGCGCGCCGGGAGCGCCCCCTTCGGCATAACCCGTCATCTCGACGTACGCGCGGCCGAGCGGAACGCCGCCGCCGGCAGCGGTCACGTCGCAGGCGCCTTCCCAGTACGTCACGCGCGTGGACTTCTCCGTGACGAGCTCCTGATCCTTCACGAGCGGGACGACCTCCGCAGCGATTCCCGCGCGCGGGACGCGGAGAATCCACCGCGCGGGATAGCTCGCCCCGCTCTTCGCGCTCTTCCAGCGGGCCGTCTCCTCGATCGTGAAGTCCGACGCCCCGAGGGGCGTCGCGCGTCCCTCCCTGTCCACGAGCGTGCCCGACGAGAAGCGCGTGGGGGAGGCGGCCGGGCCGCGCATCCGGTAAAGCATGAGGTCGTGCCCGTCGAGGAGGTGCAGCGCGAACCAGTCCCAGCCGGCGGTGTCCTTTCCGATCGAGCCCGAGCCCCACTCGTGGTCGAACCACGAGAGGCCCGCCACGGCCTCGCTCTTTTCGCCGGCGGTCCACCAGCCCTGAGAGCGGAGGCGCGTCAGGCTCACGTACCGGCTGACTGAGTCGTTTCCGGGTCCCTTGCGCGAGAGGCCGCCCTCGCCATGGACGACGGGAGGCTTCTCGGGCGTGAGGACGAGCGAGATTTCCTCGCCGCCGTCGGATGCGAAGAGAACGAGCCGGCCTCCGACCTCCTCGAGACGCCAGTCCTCGTTCGCGACCGAGAGCCGGTCCTCGCGCGCGAAGGCGGCGCCGACGCCCGTCCGGTGGACTCTCTCGGCGAACCGGAAGGACCCCGCCGTGACGTCGGTGCGGGCGAAGTGCGCGAGGAAGAGGTCCCGTGCGGCGAAGCCGGACGCGCGCGCGGAGCGAAGCTCGTCCGCGATGCCCGTGCGGAAGAACGTGAGCTGGTAGCCGAGGCGCCTCCCCGAGGGCGTGTCGAGCTGGCCCGTGACGTACCACCACTCCACGCGCGCGTCGTCGTGCGAGCCGTGATCGCGGGGGAAGAGGATTTCCTGCTTCGGATTGAGAGCCTTGAATCGGCCGTTCTTCTCCCTGCTTTCAATGCGCGAATCGGAAGCAAGTATTTCTGCGAAAGGGAAGAGGAAGAGGGTGGCCGCCCCGGTAAGGGCGAGCGCCCCGGCGAGGACCTTCAGCGCAGCATGAGCGCGCATTATTCTTCCTTCAATGCCGCCGCGACGTCCGTCGCGGCGGCGAGGCCCGCGGGACGCGAGGCCGCCGCGAGCGTTGCGAGGAGAACGAGGCCGAGCGCCGCCGCGAGGAAGCCCCACGGCACGTGCATCGCGATCGTCCAGCCGAACGACTGGCGGTTGATGACGTGGACGAGGACGAGCGACATCGCGCCCCCCGCGAGGGCGCCGAGGCCGGCGCCGAGGCCTCCGATCGCGGCCGCCTCGTAGCGCACGGCGCGCTTCACCCGCGCGGCCGAGGCGCCGAGGACGCGCAGGAGGCCGATCTCGCGCCGCCTCTCGAGGACGAGCGCCGTGAGCGTGTTGAAGACGCCGAGCACCGCGACCGCGAGCGCCACGGCCTCGAGCGCGTATGTGACGGCGAACGTGCGGTCGAAAATCCTCAGGACGACCTTCCGGAGCGTCGCGTTCGTGCGCACGCGGAGCGCATACCGTCCGCGGAGGGCCGCCGCCACGCGGCGCGCGCCTTCTTCCGGCGGGACGCCGGGCTTCAACGTCACGGCGGCGGTCGAAGCGCCGGCGAGCGGCCAGATCCGCTGGAACTGCGCGCGGTCGAGCGTGATCGTGCCGCGGTCGTTCGAGTAGTCGGTGTAGACGCCGGCCACGCGCATGCGCACGGGTCCCTTGTCCGTGGGCAGCTCCACTTCGTCGCCCGTCTTCACCCGGAATTTCTCCGCGTACGGCTCGGACACCATCGCCTCGCCCCTCTCGAGCGCCCCGGCGAGGACCACCCTCGGGTCGCGCCCGTCCACGAGCGGCAGGTTCCCGTGCTTCGCGATGAACGCGAAGAGGCCCGAGCCCACGGTAAACGGCACCCCGTTCCACGTGGCTGAGAACGCGAGGAACGGGTCGACTTCGTCCACGCCCGGCACGCTGCGCACGAGCGCGATCGCCTCGTCCGGGATCCGGCCGAAGGAAGGGCCGGACCTTCCGCTCGCCGGCGACAGGAAGAGGTCGGAGGAGAGCGTCTGTGAGGCCCAGGTCGCGACGGTCGTCCGAAAGGAGCCGACCATGACCGCGACCGCGACCATCATCGCGAGAGCCATGGTGAGCGCGGCGACGGCCACCGAGGTGCGCGAGAGGCTGCCGGTCAGGTTCGCGCGCGCGAGCCGCGCCTCGACACCGAACAGACGAAGCGCCGGCCCGTCGAGGCGCGCCGAAACGAACGTCACGGCGGCGGGCGCGAGGAGCGAGACCCCCGAAACGATCAGGAAAACCGAGGCGAATCCGAAGAGCGGCAGGCCCCCGACGGGTCCGGGCCGCGTCGCGAGGACGGCCAGGACGAGGAGAACGGCGCCGGCGAGCGCGAGCGGGCGCGTCCGCCGGCGACGCACGGCCTCGACCGACCCATGGCGCATCGCCGCCGCCGGCTCCACGCGTGCCGCCTCGAGGGCGGGGGCGAGGGCCGACAGGGCCGAGGAAACGACGCCGAGAGCGAACGAGGAGAGCAGCACGAGAGGATCGAAGTGCAGCGAAGGGTGCGCCGACGGGATGTAGAGCTGGGTCGCGGTGCCGCCGACGAGGAGGAGCGCGCCCTCCGCGAGCGCCGCCCCGAGGAGGACGCCGGCCGCGCTTCCGAGGGCGCCGAGCGCGAGGCCCTCGGCGAG
>JBGQDL010000224.1:0-4801 GCA_041495865.1 Thermoanaerobaculia bacterium
AAGCATTGGCTTCCTCCTGAAGGACTTAGCGCGATCCATTCGGTGGCGTGCGTCCGACTGTCGGGCAACACTCTGATAGTCAATATGGGCTCCGCCGGGCGGAGAGTGTTCAGGGATTTCTCGGTTTTTTTCTGGTATTCCCCGGTCAAGCGCCCGGGTAGGGCGGCTCGACGCAAGTCGATTAGGATTCGCGGATGAACCGCACCCACCGCCTGCTTTTTCTGCTGGTCCTTTTCGCAGCGCCGGCCGCCGCGGATGTTCCCTCCTCCGGCGCGCTGAAGTGGCGCCTCGTCGGTCCCTTCCGCGGCGGGCGTGTGCTCGCCGTTACGGGCGTCGCGGGCCAGCCGGAGGTCTCCTACTTCGGCGCGGTCGCCGGGGGCGTGTGGAAGACCACGGACGGAGGCGCGAACTGGCGGCCGATCTTCGACAGCCAGCCCATCAGCTCGATCGGCGCGATCGCGGTCGCGCCGTCGGATCCGAACGTCCTTTACGTCGGCTCGGGAGAGGCCTGCATCCGCGGCAACATCTCGTACGGCAACGGGGTCTACCGGTCGACCGACGCGGGCGCGACCTGGACGCACGTCGGCCTCACCGACACGCGCCACATCGGCCGCGTGGCCGTCCACCCGCGCGACCCGAACACCGTCTTCGTCGCGGCGCTCGGCCACGCGTTCGGCCCGAATGTCGAGCGCGGCCTCTTCCGCACGACGGACGGCGGCAAGACCTGGCAGAAAGTCCTCTACAAGGACGACAAGACCGGCGCCATCGACGTCGCTCTGGATCCCGCGAACCCGGGCGTCGTTTACGCCTCGCTCTGGGAAGTCCTGCGCAAGCCGTGGAACATGTCGAGCGGAGGTCCGGGCAGCGGCCTGTACAAGTCGACCGACGGCGGCACGACATGGAACCGGCTCGAAGGCAACGGCCTGCCGAAGGGCATCCTCGGCCGAATCGGCATCGCTGTCTCGCCGGCCGACAGCAAGCGCGTCTACGCGCTCATCGAGGCCGAGGACGGCGGCCTGTACCGTTCCGACGACGCGGGCGCGCACTGGCTGCGCGTGAACGAGGACGAGCGATACCGGCAGCGCGCGTGGTATTTCAGCCACGTCTTCGCGGATCCGAAGAGCCCGGACACGGTGTACGTCGCGAACACCGGACTCTTCCGGTCGGCCGACGGCGGCAGGACCTTCGAGCTCCTGCCCGCGCCGCACGGAGACCACCACGGCCTGTGGATCGACCCCGAGAACCCACGGCGGATGATCAACGGCAACGACGGCGGCGCGTCGATCTCGATCGACGGCGGCAAGACGTGGTCGCGCATGGACAACCAGCCGACGGCGCAGTTCTACCACGTCATCGCCGACAACCGGTTCCCGTACTGGCTGTACGGCTCGCAGCAGGACAACACCTCGGTCGCGATCGCGAGCCGCGGCGAGAACTGGGGCGTCATCACCGACGCGGACTGGTATTCGGTCGCCGGCGGCGAATGCGGCTTCATCGCGCCCGATCCGCGCGACGCCGACATCGTGTATGCGAACAGCGAGAACTTCATCACGCGCTACGACCGCAAGAAGCAGCTCACTCAGGTCGTCTCAGTCTGGCCCCTCGACACGTCGGGACGCGGCGCGGCGGAGCTCGAGCATCGCTTCCAGTGGACGGAGCCGCTCCTCATCTCGCCGCACGATCCCGACGTGCTGTACACCGCGAGCGAGGCCGTGTGGAAGAGCACCGACCACGGCGCGAGCTGGACCGCGATCAGCCCGGACCTCACGCGCAACGACAAGAGCAAGCAGCAGCCCTCGGGCGGACCGATCACGCTCGACATCACGAGCGTCGAGTACTACGACACGGTCTTCGCGCTCGCCGAGTCGCCGAGGCAGAAAGACCTGCTGTGGGCCGGTACGGACGACGGCCTCGTCCAGGTGACGACCGACGGCGGGAAGAACTGGCGGAACGTCACGCCCAAGGGCATGCCCGAGTGGTCGACGGTCAGCCTCATCGACCCGTCGCCGCACGCCGCGGGCACGGCGTACGTCGCCGTCGACCGCCACCGGCTGGACGACTTCAAGCCGTACATCTACCGCACGGCCGACTCCGGCGCGACCTGGACGATGATCGCCGGCAACCTGCCCGTGGGCGCGTATGTGCACGCCGTGCGCGAAGACCCCGTGCGCAAGGGCCTGCTCTTCGCCGGCACGGAGCTCGGCGTCTTCATCTCGTTCGACGACGGCGGAAAGTGGAGCGAGCTCAGGCTCAACATGCCGCCCACGCCGGTCCAGGACCTCATCGTGAAGGGCGACGACCTCGCCGTCGCCACGAACGGCCGCGCGTTCTGGATCCTCGACGACATGACGCCGCTCCGCCAGGAGGGGCCGGCAGTCACCGCGGGCGACGCGTTCCTGTTCGCGCCCCGGACGACGGTTCGGATCGCGATGAACGAGTCCATCGACCGGCGCACGTGGGTGGGCCTGAACCCGACCGGCGGCGCGGCGATCGATTACTGGCTGAGGAGCGCGCCGAAGGGCGAGGTGACGCTCGAGATCCTGGACGCGGCCGGAAAGCCGCTGCGGGCGTTCTCGAGCGCAGGCAGCCGGCGCGCCGAGGAACAGGCGCCCGAATGGCCGGACCTCGCGCCCGCATCCGACAGGCTGCCGGCGGCCGCGGGCGCGAACCGGTTCGTCTGGGACCTGCGTTACGAGCCGCCGACGCACCTCCCCGGCGCCTTCTACCAGGGCCTCGCGCCTGAAGGGCCGATCGCGCCGCCGGGCCGCTATCAGGTCCGACTGAAGGCGAACGACATGTCGTACATGGCGCCGCTCGAGCTGAAGCTCGATCCGCGCCTCGCGGGCAGCGAGGCCGCCGTCGCGAAGGAGTTCGAGCTCGCGCTCGCGGTGCGCGACGAGATCGAAGCGCTGCACGTCGCCGTGAACCAGATCCGGGCCGTGCGCGCACGGCTCGCGACGGTCGCCGGCCTCGTGGGGCCGCAGCCGGGCCCGGCCGGGAAGGAGATTCTCGAGGCGTCAGCCGCGCTGGAGAAGAAGATGGCGGCCGTCGAGGGCCTGCTCGTCCAGGTGAAGAAGAAAAGCTCCGAGGGCAACCTCCGCTACCCGAACATGCTCGACGACCAGTACGACACGTTCCGGTACGTCATCGAGACGGACGCGGCGCCGACACAGGCGCAGCTCGCGGTCCACGACCAGCTCTCCCGCCGCCTGAACGAGCAGCTCGCGCGCTGGAAAGAGATCGTCGCGAAGGACCTCCCGGCGCTGAACGAGCGGATCAAGAGCGCCAAGGCGATCGAGGTCCGCGTGAAATAGCCCGCCTCAGCTCGCGGGCGGATTCTGAGGCCGCGCGCCCTTCACCATTTCGAGGAAGGCGTGGGAGGAGTTCCCGAAGTTGCCCGCGGCCCGGTAGACGAGCCGCAGCTCGCGTGGGCGGCGCAGCTCGGGAAGGAGCGTCGCCGCGAGGCGGCCGGCCTCGATCTCCGAGAGCGCGGTGCGCCGGGGAAGCAGGGCGACGCCCATCCCGCGCTCGACGGCGCGCTTGACGCCGTCGAGACTCGGAAGCGACACCTTGATGTTCAGCGCGATGCTGCGCTCTTTGAACTTGCGGAGCACGCGCTCGCGGGCGGGCGACGGGTCGCTGTGCGCGATGACGGTCGCCCGGCCGAACTCCTCGAGCGTCACGCGGCTCTTCTTCGCGAACGGGTGCTTCGGGTGTGAGAGGACGACGAGCTCGTCCGAGCCGAGGACGACGGTCTTCAGACCCTTCTCCGAAGGCGAGAACGTGACGACGCCGAAGTCGAGGCTGGCGGCGAGGACCTCGGCGCCGAGGAGGCGCGAGGCGAAGCGCCTCACGTCGAACTCGACGCCGGAGTGCGCCTCGCGGAATCGCGCGATGAGGGGAATGAGGACCTCGACGCCGGCCTCGTTCGCTCCGATCACGACGCGGCCGCGCTTCATGTCCTTGAGGTCGCGCACGGCCTTCTCGGCGTCCTCGGCCACGTTGAGAATGCGCTCGGCGTAGTCCTTCAGCGTGCGGCCGGCCTCCGTGAGACGGGCCTCCCGCGTCGTGCGGTCGAAAAGGGCCTCGCCGAGATCCGCCTCGAGACGGCGCACGGCCTGGCTCACCGCGGACTGCGTGCGGAACAGCCGGACGGCGGCGCGGGAGAAGCTGCGCTCCTCGGCGACCGTGAGGAAGACGCGGAGGGAGAAGATGTCCATAAGGGATTCTAATGTTAGCAGCAGAAAAAGTAGCTTGACCGAAGGCCCCGAGGCGCGGAGAATGCGCTTCGTGAATAGCCGCGTTCTCGGCCTGCTCGTTATTAACGTCCTCGTCCTTGAGACGAGCGGGGTGCAGGCCGGCTAGGCGAAGGAAACATCGACCAGCCGCCCCGCACCCCGCAAGGGGAGCGGGGCTTTTTTTTGCCCGAGGTACGGGAAAAGGAGATCGGAGAAGGCCATGAGGAGCGACGCGATGAAGAAAGGGCCGGCGCGGGCGCCCGCGCGCGCGATGCTGCGCGCCACGGGGCTGACGCCCGAGGAGATCGCCCGCCCGCTCGTGGCCGTCGTCCATTCGTGGACGGATCTGGGTCCCTGCAACGCCACGCTTCGGGCCCTCGCCGAGGAGGTCAAGGCCGGCGTCCGCGAGGCGGGCGGGACGCCCTTCGAGTTCGGCACGATCGCGATCTCCGACGGCATCTCGATGGGCACGGACGTGATGCGGGCGTCCCTGGTCTCGCGGGAAGTCATCGCCGACTCCATCGAGCTCGCCGTCATGGGCCACGCCCTCGACGCCGTCGTCG
>JBGQDL010000225.1:0-4786 GCA_041495865.1 Thermoanaerobaculia bacterium
GTTCTGGGTCTGGCTCATCGCCGTCGAGCGCTCGGTGAGGACGGGCCGCACGAGCACGGACTGCATCGTTCTCTCGCTCATGCGAGCACCTCGATGGCCGCCCGGAGGGCGTCCTCGGAGAAGACGAGCGTGCCGGCGTTCAGCGCGTCGTAGACGTTGATGCCGCGGACGTCCATGGCGACGACCTTCGGGTTGTTGGCGGCGGCGCGGGAGAGATTGACGTTGTCCTTCCGGTCGAGGACGAGCGCCTTCCCTTCGACGCCGAGCTTCGCGAGCACGCCCGCGAAGTCCTTCGTCTTGTGGCTTGAGAGCTCGAGCGTGTCGAGGAGGACGACCTGGTTTCCGCGGGCCTTCTCGGAGAGCACGCAGCGGAGGGCGGCCTTCTTCGCCTTCGCGTTCACCTTCAGGTCATAGGAGTGCGGAGTCGGGCCGAAGGAGGTGCCGCCGTGTCGGTGGATCGGCGGGCGTCCGCCGCCCTGGCGCGCGCGGCCCGTGCCCTTCTGCTTGAACGGCTTCTTGCCGCTGCCGGAAACCTCGGCGCGGGTCTTCGTCTTGTGCGTTCCCCGGTGCTCGCGCGCCCGGATCTGCTTGACGACCTCCCACACGAGGTGGCGGCGGAACGGAACCCCGAAGATCGCTTCCGGAAGCGTGACCTCGCCGACCTTCTCGGCCTTCAGGTTCCGGAGCGGGAGCGTGAGCGGCGCGGCAGCGCTCGTCTCGGCGTCGGGCTTCTTCGCCGGGCGCTTCCTGGCCGCGGGCTTCCTCGTCTTGAGGACCTTCCTCGTCGTCGCCATCGTCGTCCCCTTCACGCCGCCGCCCCGCGGCCGGCCTTCCCGGAGAGCTTCTTCACGATCTTGACGACCGTGTTTCGCGCTCCCGGAACCGCGCCCCGGAGGTAGAGCAGGTGATTCTCCGCGTCCACGCGCACCACGATGAGGTTCTTCATCGTCGTCTGCTTCCCGCCCATGCGGCCCGAGGACCGCGTCCCGGGAAAGACCCGCGACGGAAAGGCCGACGGCCCGATCGAACCGGGCGCCCGGTGGAACATCGAGCCGTGCGTGGCCGCGCCGCCCGAGAAGTGGTGCCTCTTCATGACGCCCTGAAAGCCCTTGCCCTTGGAGACGCCGACGACGTCGACGTGCTCCTTCTCGGCGAAGATGTCGCAGAGCACCTTGTCGCCCGGCGCCGCCTTCTCGTCCGCGTCGCAGCGCACCTCGCCGAGGGTCTTCGTCGGCGGCACGCCCGCCTTCTCGAAGTGACCCTTCGCGGGAGCCGTGAGCCGCCGCGGCGAGACGCGCCCGACCAGCCCGAGCTGGAGAGCGTCGTATCCGTCGTTGTCCTTCGTCTTGCGCTGGACGACCAGGCAGGGCCCCGCTTCGACGACGGTGACCGGCACGACCGTGCCGTCCGCCTCGAAGACCTGGGTCATCCCGATCTTGCGTCCCAGAATTCCGTTGATCATGTTTCTTTCCTCGCCTCGCGTTCCCCGAAGAAGCGGGCGGTTACTTGCCCATCGTCCGAATTTCGACTTCGACGCCGGCCGGAAGCTCGAGCTTCGTGAGAGCGTCGACCGTCTGCGGCGTCCACTCGAAGATGTCGAGGAGGCGCTTGTGCGTCCGCATCTCGAACTGCTCGCGCGACTTCTTGTCGACGTGAGGCGAGCGGTTGACCGTCCAGCGGGCGATGGTCGTCGGCAGCGGAATCGGTCCCGCGACCTTCGCTCCGGAACGCCGCGCCGTGTCGACGATCTCGGTCGTCGACTGGTCGAGGATCCGGTAGTCGTATCCCTTGAGGCGGATGCGGATTCTGTCGTTGCCCATTGAAGCTCCCGCTTTCCCTCAGGCCACGATTTCCGTCACCGTGCCGGCGCCGACCGTGCGGCCGCCCTCACGAATGGCGAACTTCAGGCCCTTTTCGATGGCGATCGGCGAGATGAGCGTGATCTCGAGCTCGACGTCGTCGCCCGGCATGACCATCTCGACGCCCGCGGGCAGCGTCGCGGCTCCCGTGACGTCGGTCGTGCGGATGAAGAACTGCGGCCGGTAATTGTTGAAGAACGGCGTGTGGCGGCCGCCCTCGTCCTTGGAGAGGATGTAGACCTTCCCCTTGAACTTCGTGTGCGGCTTGATCGAGCCGGGCTTGCAGAGAACCTGGCCGCGCTCGACGTCCGTGCGCTCGACGCCCCGGAGGAGGACGCCGATGTTGTCGCCCGCCTGCCCCTGATCGAGGAGCTTCTTGAACATCTCGACGCCCGTGACGGTCTTCCTCTGCGTCTCGCGGAGGCCGACCATCTCGATCTCGTCCCCCACCTTCACGATGCCGCGCTCCACACGGCCCGTCACGACCGTGCCGCGGCCCGAGATCGAGAACACGTCCTCGATCGGGAGAAGGAAGTCCTTGTCGGTGGCGCGCACGGGCTCGGGGATGCTCTCGTCGAGGGCGTTCGCGAGGTCCCAGATGGGCTTGGCGTCGGGACCCGTCGGATCGGCGAGCGCCTTCGTGGCCGAGCCGCGGATGACCGGGATCTTGTCGCCCGGGAAGCCGTACTTGCTGAGGAGCTCGCGGACCTCGAGCTCGACGAGGTCGAGGAGCTCGGGGTCCTCCATGAGGTCGCACTTGTTGAGGAACACGACCATGGCCGGCACGTTGACCTGCCGGGCCAGGAGCACGTGCTCCTTCGTCTGCGGCATCGGGCCCTTCGGCGCCTCGACGACGAGGATGGCGCCGTCCATCTGCGCGGCGCCCGTGATCATGTTCTTGATGTAGTCGGCGTGGCCCGGGCAGTCGATGTGGGCGTAGTGCCGCTTGGTCGTCTCGTACTCGACGTGCGCGAGGGCGACCGTGAGGATCTTGGTGGCGTCACGGCGGAACGTCTTCGCGTCGGCCTTGGCGACGTCGTCATACGACTTCGCCACAGCCAGGCCTTTCGTGGACAGGACCTTCGTCAGGGCGGCGGTCAGCGTCGTCTTGCCGTGGTCGATGTGACCGATCGTGCCGACGTTGACGTGGGGCTTGTTACGCGCGAACTTTTCCTTCGCCATCTCGATGTCTCCTTCTGCGCTTCCTTAAACCGAAACCTTCGCGATGATCCCTTCGGCGATCGCCTTGGGGACCTCGTCGTACTTTTCGAATTGCATCGTGTAGTTGGCCCGGCCCTGCGTGAGCGACCGGAGGGTGGTGGCGTAACCGAACATCTCCGAGAGCGGGACGCTCGCGGTGATGACCTGGAAGTTCACGCGCGGCTCCAGGTGGTTGATGCGGCCGCGGCGTGAGTTGAGGTCGCCGTTCACGGGTCCGAGGAACTCGTCGGGCGTGACCACCTCGACGGCCATCAGGGGCTCGAGGATGACCGGGTGCGCCTTACGGGCGGCGTCCTGGAACGCCATGGATCCGGCGATCTTGAACGCCATCTCCGAGGAATCGACGTCGTGGAACGAGCCGTCGTAGAGCTCGATCTGGATGCCGACCGTCGGGTAGCCGGCGAGAACGCCGGTGAGCGTCGCCTCGCGGATGCCCTGGTCGATCGGCTTGATGAACTCCTTCGGGATCGAGCCGCCCGTGATCGCGTTGACGAACTCGTAGTCCTTGCCCTCGGGGTGCGGGCGCAGGCGGATCTTCGCGTGGCCGTACTGGCCCTTGCCGCCCGACTGGCGGATGAACCTGCCCTCGCCCGTCACTTCCCTGCGAATCGTCTCGCGGTACGCGACCTGCGGCTTGCCGACGTTCGCGCTGACGTTGAACTCGCGCACCATGCGGTCGACGATGATCTCGAGGTGCAGCTCGCCCATCCCGGCGATGATCGTCTGGTTCGTCTCCCTGTCCGTGTGGACGCGGAAAGTCGGATCCTCCTGCATGAGCTTCGCGAGCGCCATGCCCATCTTTTCCTGGTCGACCTTCGTCTTCGGCTCGATGGAGAGCGTGATGACGGGCTCGGGGAATTTCATGGACTCGAGGACGACGATGTGTCCCCGGTCGCAGATCGTGTCGCCCGTCGTGACGTTCTTCAGGCCGATCGCCGCGGCGATGTCGCCCGCCCAGACTTCCTTGATCTCCTCGCGCTTGTTCGCGTGCATCCTCAGGAGCCGGCCGATGCGCTCGTTCGTCTGCTTCGTCGAGTTGTAGACGCCCGAGCCCGCGTCGAGGTGGCCGGCGTAGAGGCGGAAGAACGCGAGCTGGCCGACGAAGGGATCGGTCATGATCTTGAAGACGAGACCGGCGAACGGCGCCTCGTCATTCGTGTCGAGCGCGACTTCCTTCCCGTCCTCGTCCACGCCGCGGATCGCGGGGATGTCGAGGGGCGACGGGAGGTACTCGACGACGGCGTCGAGGAGCTGCTGGACGCCCTTGTTCTTGAACGCCGAGCCGCAGACGACCGGCTGGAGCTTGCCCGCGACCGTCGCCTTGCGGAGCGCGGCGCGCATCTCGTCCGGCGTCGGCACGTGGCCGTCCATGTACTTCTGCATGAGGGCGTCGTCCGTCTCCGCGAGGAGCTCGATGAGCCTCTCGCGATACTTGTCGTACATCGCCTTGTGGTCCGAGGGCACGTCCACCGTCTCGAACTCGGCGCCGAGCACATCGTCCTTGAAGTCGTACGCCTTCGCCTCGACCAGGTCGATCACTCCCTCGAACGTCTCCGCCGATCCCCACGGGATCTGCACGGGCGTCGGCTTCGCGCCCAGCTTCGTGATCATCATCTCGATGCACCGGTCGAAGTCCGCGCCGACACGGTCCATCTTGTTGATGAACGCGAGGCGCGGAACGCCGTAGCGGTCAGCCTGGCGCCATA
>JBGQDL010000226.1:0-4740 GCA_041495865.1 Thermoanaerobaculia bacterium
CGCGAGCGCCTCGGTGGCTGCGATGAGCGGCGCGAACGGCATCTCGAGCGCAAAGACGGGCGGCGACGGTATCGCGGTCCTGCTCGATCCCTTTTTTCTGGACCAACCGCTCGTCGCGTGGGACGCGGCCGGGCACATCGGCGTTTTCCGCTGGTCCGGAGACGACCTGCAGGATCTCGTCATCCCGCCTTCCGCTCCGCCGATCCTCGTCCGGTTCGTCTCGGCGGAGGGCCAGCCGCGCCCGAGGTGGGCCCCGGCCTTCTCGGTGGACGGCGTCCAGGTGCCGCTCTACGCAGAGCGCTTCACGAGCTCCGGAGGAGACATGGACTCCCGGCCCGACGGAACATTCCGGCTCGCGGGTCTGCCCGCTTCGGGCCTTCTCGTTCTCTGGCCGGCCTTCATTCCCGATCTCGCCGTGACGCGCCCGCTCCCGGTCTCCGAGGAGATTGTCTTCACGGTTCCGCCGCGATAGGCCCCGCCGGGCGCGGACCGCTGATCCCGGCCGCCGGGCTAGGATCGCCGGCCATGACGGACCCGTCCGCGCCGGCTCCTTCGGCCGCCGCGCCGAGCGGCGGATTCCTGGAGACCGTCCGCGAGGCCGTCCGAGGCTCGCATGGCGACTTCACGGAAGGCCCGATCGGCCGGGCAGTCATCCTCCTCGCGATCCCGATGGTCCTCGAGATGGCGCTCGAGTCCGTCTTCGCGGTCGTGGACGTCTTCTGGGTGTCGAAGCTCGGAGCCGGTGCCGTCGCGACGGTTGGATTGACGGAATCGATGCTCGCGCTCCTCTACGCGCTCGCGATCGGCCTCTCGATGGCCGCGACCGCGACCGTGGCGCGCCGGATCGGCGAGCGCGATCGCGAGCGCGCAGCGCGGACGGCCGTGCAGGCGATCGCGCTCGGCGTCTGCTTCTCCGTCCCGCTCGGCATCGCGGGCGCGCTCCTCGCGCCGCGGCTCCTCACGCTGATGGGCGCGAGCCCCGACGTCGTGGCGTCGGGCTGGAAATTCACCGCCGTGATGCTCGGCGGGAACATCGTCATCGTCCTCCTCTTCCTCATCAACGCGATCTTCCGGGGCGCGGGTGACGCGGCTGTCGCCATGCGCGTTCTGTGGTTCGCGAACGCGATCAACCTCGTGCTCGACCCCTGCCTCATCTTCGGCCTCGGGCCCTTCCCGGCGCTCGGCGTCACGGGGGCGGCCGTCGCGACGACGACGGGCCGCGGCCTCGCGGTCGTCCTCCAGCTCGTGACGCTCGCGCGGGGCACCGGACGCCTCGCGGTCAGGCGGGAGCATCTCGGCCTCGACCCGAAAACGATGGTTTCGCTCCTCCGCCTCTCGGGCAGCGCGATCGTCCAGTCGCTCATCGGGACCGCGAGCTGGATCGGGCTCGTGCGCATCCTCGCGGGTTTCGGGAGCGCAGCGCTGGCGGGCTACACGATCGCGGTCCGCATCGTCGTCTTCGCGATCCTGCCGTCGTGGGGGATGTCGAACGCGGCGGCGACGCTCGTGGGCCAGAACCTCGGCGCGAAGAAGCCCGATCGCGCCGCGCGTTCGGTCTTCATCGCCGGGCTCTACAACATGGCGTTCCTCGGCGTCGTCGGTCTCGTCTTCGTGTCGGTCCCGGGCGCTCTCGTCGGGCTCTTCACGCAAGACCCGGCCGTCCGGCCCATCGCGACGCAGGGCCTGCGCATCATCGCGGCGGGGTTCCTCTTCTACGCCTGGGGCATGGTCCTCGTGCAGGCGTTCAACGGCGCGGGAGACACGTGGACGCCCACGGTGATCAACTTCTTCGTCTTCTGGCTCTGGGAGATTCCGCTGGCCTATTTTCTGGCGGTGCGCCTCGGCCTCGGGCCGCGCGGCGTGTTCCTCGCGATCGCCATGGCGTTCTCGACGCTCGCCGTGGCCGGCGCGGTCCTCTTCCGGCGCGGAAATTGGAAGGAAAAGAAGGTCTAGACTCCGCGCCCATGCATCCGCAGTTTCGCGCGGCCTTCAACGCCGCGTTCACGGACGAGCTCGCATCGGCCTACGCGCGGGATCTGGTCGCGCGTACCGGCCGCAACCCGGACTTCCGGCTCGCCGAGACGCCGGTCTTTTTGACCTCCGAATTCGCGGCGGCGCTCGCCGACGGCGCGCGCGCGATCGTCGCGCAGCTTTCGAGGCCGGAAGCGATCCTTCGGATGAAGCGGGCGATTCCCGGGCGCTGGAACGCACCCGGCATGGACGCCCTGCCCTCCGTGGCGCAGGTGGACTTCGCGGTCGTGAAGGGAGAGGGCGGACGCCTCGTCCCGCGGCTCATCGAATTGCAGGGCTTTCCGTCGCTGGCGGCATTCGAGGTGCTTCAGTCGGACGCGTGGAGCGAGGCCCTCGGGCGCATTGCCGGCCTGCCGAAGGCCACGTGGAGCCCGTACTTCTCCGGCCTTCGGCGAGACGGTTTCCTCGACCTCCTGAGGCGCACGATCGTCGGCGAGGCGGACCCCTCGGAGGTCGTCCTCCTCGACCTCGTGCCGGAGGAGCAGAAGACGGCGATCGACTTCTCGGCGACGCGAATCCTCCTTGGCGTCGACGCCGTGGACCCGCGGAGCCTCGTGAAAGAGGGGAAGCGGCTCTTTCGCGTCAAGGGCGGGCGCCGCCTTCCGGTCCGGCGGATCTACAATCGCATCGTCTTCGACGAGCTCATCAAAAAAGGCGTCGCGCTGCCGTTCGACTTCCGGGACGAGCTCGACGTCCGATGGGTCCCGCACCCGAACTGGTACTGGGCGTGGTCGAAATACTCGCTCCCGCTCCTCGCGCACGAGACGGTGCCGAAATCGACCTACCTCTCCGAGCTCGACGCCGTTCCGAAGGACCTCACGGAGCGCTACGTGCTGAAGCCCCTCTTCTCCTTCGCGGGCGGCGGCGTGAACGTGGACCCGAAGCCGGAAGACCTCGCGCGCATCCCCGAGAGCGAGCGCGGCTCGTGGTGCCTGCAGGAGAAGATCGCCTACGACCCGTGCCTCCTCACCGTGGACGGCGGCGGGGTCAAGGTCGAGGTGAGGATGATGTTCTTCCGCCCCGACGCCGACGAGACGCCCACGCTCGCTCTGAACCTCTGCCGGCTGTCGCGCGGCCGGATGCTCGGGGTGGATTTCAACAAGGACTTCACCTGGGTGGGGTCCTCGGTGGCCCTGAGCCCGGCCTGAGCCCGGCTCCCGGGCGCCTCCGGCTGGACGTAGAATGAGTCCGCGTATCGGGAGGCTCGCATGAGAAATCGATTCGTGCTGTTCGCGCTCGCGGCGGCCACGCTCGCCCTCGCCGCCTGCGGTACTTCACCGACGGAGCCGGGCTCGTCGGCACGCCAGGCGTTGACGCTCCAGGTCGATTCCCTGCCGATGGGGAGCAGCGAGGGCAGCCTTTCCGTCTTCGACGGCGCCTGCGGCTGCGCTGCCGCGCCCGTCATCGTCACCGTCAACGGTCAGGACGTCGGCTCCGCGTCGGAATGCGGCGCGGCGACGGTCTTCCCCATGACCGCGATGGGAGGCACGTTCATGGTCTCGGCCCGATCGAAGGACGCGGCCGGAAACCCGATCGTGAGCGAACCGCTCATGGGCGGCGACATGATGGGAATGGACGGCATGGGCATGGGTTTTCTTTCGCTGTCGGTGAAGGTCGCCTGCTCGGGGCGCTAGGCCTTCTCGCGTGACGAGACTGATCTTTCTGTTTCTCGGATTCGCGAGTCTTCTCGCCGGGCTCGTCCTGCCAATCGAGGCGGCGTGCGCGCCGGAGAAGGCGCCGGCGGCAGCGGGAGCGCAACGGATGGACCCGAGCCTCGAGGCACTGCGGGCGAAGGCGCAGGAACGGATGGCGCTCGACCGGAATCTCCTTTCGGGCGACGAGCTCCGCGAGCTCGAAAGCCTCTATCAGTCGGCGAACCGGGATCTGCGCTCGCCTGACGCGAAGGCGAAGCTGAACGAAGTCGTCCGGAAATTTCCGGCGTCGAACCGGGCCGGCTGCGCCGTGATCTATCTCGCCCAGATGTCGGAAGGCCCGGAGCGCGAGGGGTATCTCAGGAGCGCCATCGCGAAGTACGGCAATTCCTGGTACGGGGATGGCGTTCAGGTCGGGGCGCTCGCGCGGGCTCAGCTCGCTGTCTTCTATGCGAACACGGGACGCCCGGACGAGGCGCGGAAGCTGGCAGAGGAGCTGCGGTCGCAATTCCCGGGGGCTGTCGATCATTCTGGCAACCGGCTTGCCGAGGGGCTCGAGGCGCTGAAGCCGACGCGCGTGCCTTAGGCGATCAGGCCAGGAAAAGGGAGGAACGCCACGACCGTCCGGCCCTTGCGCGGACACGTGTCGACCGCGTCTAGAATCAGGAGAAAAGGGGAGGAAGCGATGGCCTTCGCGATTCCAATCGGTACGTCCTTCGTGCGGCGCGACGTCGTCACGAAGGAGCAGACGGTCGGGCACTTCGTGCCGGGGATGCCGGAGGTTTACGGCACCCTGATGCTCATCCTCCACATGGAGACGGCGGCCGCCGACGCGATCCAGCCGTACCTGCCGGAGGGCTGGGTCTCGGTGGGCGTCGAAGTGAACGTCACGCACCTCGCGGCGACGCCGGTCGGTGCGACGGTGACGTCGAAGGCGGTCGTCACCGCGGTCGGTGAGCGCGATGTGACGTTCGCGGTCGAGGCGCACGACGGCGTGGATCTCATCGGCGCGGGCACGCATCGCCGCGCGCCCGTCGAGGTCGCGCGCCTGATGAAG
>JBGQDL010000227.1:0-4724 GCA_041495865.1 Thermoanaerobaculia bacterium
AAGGGGTGCCTCTTCGGCCACGCGGATGTCGACCTCCTGAAGCCGATGCGCGCGGGAGCGAGCGACGAGGACCTGCGCGCCCTCGTGGCGCGCGCGGCGGCGATCAAGGAAGAGCGCCATCCCATGTTCGTCGGCATGAGCAAGTCGGCCCTGCCGCTGCACGCCCGCAACATGAGTGAGATCGGCGGTTGACGGCGCCGTGCGCGTCGCGATCCTGACGATCTCGGACCGCTCGTACGACGGCGAGCGCGAAGACAAGAGCGGACCGGCCGTGGCGGACGGGGTGGCCCGGTTGCTCGCCGGCGCCGTCGTGGTGGAGCAGACGATCCTGCCCGACGAGCGCGAGGACATCGCCTGGAACCTCAAGCGCCTCGCGGACACCGACGCGGCCGATCTCGTCCTCACCACGGGCGGGACGGGCCTCTCTCCGCGCGACGTCACGCCGCAGGCGACCCGGGACGTCGTCGATTACGAGGTCCCCGGCCTCGGAGAGGTCATGCGCGAGGCGACTCGTGGCGCCGTGCCCACGGCGATCCTGTCGCGCCAGGTCGCGGCGGTGTGCGGACGGACCCTCATCGTGAACCTTCCGGGTTCGCCGCGCGGCGCGGTGGAGTGCCTCGAGGCGGTGGCATCGGTGCTCGGGCACGCGGTGGCGACCCTCCGCGGCGAGGCGGGCGACACGCATCCTCACACCGACGCCGGCCGTGCCTGACCCGACAATCGGATTCGCGTGACCCGGCGGCTCTTCCTCGCCTCGCTTTTCGCTCTCGCCGCTCCGTTCCGGGGCGCGGCCGCACCGCGGGCGCTCCGGATCCTGCGTCTCGGGACGGGCGAGAAAGAGGAGGTCCCGCTGGAGGCGTACGTGGCGGCCGTGGTCCCGCCGGAGATCGGCCGCGCGCCGGCTGCCGCGCTCGAGGCGCAGGCCGTCGCGGCGCGCTCGTACGCGCTCGCGAGAGCCGAGCGCCATCTCGAGGCCGGCGCGGATCTCTGCGACGGAACGCATTGCCAGGTCTTCCGCGGCCTCTCGGCCGCCACGGAGGACTCGCGTCGGGCCGCGGCCGCGACGGCGGGGCTCGTGCTGATGCAGAACGGGCGCGTCATCGCGGCTCCGTTTCACGCCGTGTGCGGCGGCCGGACGGCGCGCCCCAGGGACGTCTGGGACGACGAGGAGATTCCCGATCTGCCGTCCGTGGACGACGACGCCTGCCTCGCGGCACCCGGCGCCACGTGGTCGTTCGCGATTCCGCGCGGCGCCATGCCCGCGCTGTGCGCCTCTCTCGGGTTCCCCGAGGCGCGTTTTCTCGAAGTGTATGGCCACGACGGGAGCGGACGCGTGTCGGCCGTGCGCCTCGCGGCGCCGGGCGGGGCGTCGCGCCTCACTCGCGGCTTCGAGTTTCGCAGGGTGGCGTCGGAGCTGTGGGGCTGGGCGTCCGTGCGGTCCACGGACTTCACCCTCGAGGAGACGCGGCCCTCTTATCTCCTGTCCGGGCGGGGCACGGGGCACGGCGCGGGGATGTGTCAGGCCGGCGCGATCGCGCGCGCGAAACGGGGCGAGAGCCGTGACGCGATCCTCGCGCTCTACTACCGCGGGGCCGCGGTGACCCCGCTCGGCGCGCGTGCTTAGGAGGCTCACATTCCCGCGGCTTCCGCTCGCCCGCGGCGGCGACGCGGGCGTTGCCCGATGGGTGGGGTGGGCCGCGGCCTTCGTCGTTTCGATCGACCTCCTGCGCTGGTGGCGCCCGGGCGTCCTCTTCGAGCCGGATCGCACGTGGTGGCGGCTGTGGCTCCTGATCTGGGTCGGCTCGATCGCCGCCGTCGCGCTCGTGGGATTCGCTTCCACCCGACTCTTCCGCGTTTTCAGCGAGAGCCGTCTCGCGAAGGCCCCGCTCCAGCCTTTCCCGCTCGGCCGGTGCGGGCTCCTCGCGGCAGCGGCGCTCGTTCTGGGGATCGCCCTTCGAATGGCGTCGCTCGCGGACCCGCCACCGCAGTTCCCGGACGAGGCGTCTCTGATCGCGCCCGCTCTCGGCCTCGAGGGCTCGATCGCGGACTTCCGGCACCCTCTTCGCGCCGCCCCCTACGGCGTGCCGAAGCCGTTCGGCTTCGTGGGAGTTCTCTACCTCGAGGCCTTCAAGTGGTCGCTTTCGGCGTGGGGACCGACACCGCTCGGCATCCGGTTCCTGTCGGCGGCCGCGGGCTCCGTCTCGCTCGCGACCGGATTTCTTCTCGCGCGCGCCGTCCTCCCCGCGGGGGGCGCGAGTCTTGCCGCGCTCGCTCTCGCAGGCCTTCGCTGGCACCTCATCATGAGCCGGTGGGGCTGGGTCGCGGTCGCCGTGATCCCCTTCATCGACGTCGCGACGCTGCTCGTTCTCCGCGGGCGGGCACGGAGAAGCCGCCTCGCAACCCTGGCCGGAGGCGTCGTGCTCGGCCTTGGGGCGCATGTCTACCTCACGGCCTGGGTGGCGGCGGCCGCTCTCGCTCTCTACAGCCTCTGGCCTCTCGGGGAGGGCGAACCGCCGCCGGTGCGGGCGGCCTCGACATTGCTCCTCGGCGCCGGCTTCGCCGTCGCCGTCTTTCCGCTCTTCGCCCTCGGCGGACCGGGAGACCCGCCCTATTTCGCGCGCGCCGAGAGCCACAGTCTTCTCCGGGAGATCCGCATCCATCGTTCGCCGTTGCCCTTCCTCGCCGCCACCGCGGATGGGCTGAAGGCGCCCTGGTTCGTTCCGGAGCCGAAGGGCTGGGCGGACCTCCCGTCCCGCAGTCGACTCGGGTGGATCCTCGGAATCGCCGCCGCCGTGGCGCTCGCGCGCAGCCTCGTTCGGCCGAGAGACGCTCTGTCGGCACTCCTTCTCTCGCACGCGGCCGCCGGGCTCGCCGCGGCCGTCGCGCAGGGGGAGTCGGGGCATCCGAACGGCTACCGTTTCGTGTATCTGACGTCTCTTTCCGCGATCGCGGCGGCGGGGGGAGCCCTCGCGCTCATCGCAGCCGCTCCGCCGAGGTGGCGGCGCGTGGCGGCGCTCGCGTCGGTCCTGCTCCTTGCCTTCGCGGGCGCGCGCGGCGCCGTGGACGCCTGCGTGGTCTGGCCGGCAGCCCCCACTTCGTTCGATGCCTTTCGGGGGCACGAGACCCTGATCGGGGAAGCGGCTCTCCGCTGGCGGTGCTATGGCACCGTGAGCGTCGAGACGTCGGGGGACGCCCTCGTGGTCCGGTCGATCGTGGCGCAGCCGCGATTTCTGAGCTCCGCTCCGGATCCCGCGGGCGCGGCCGCCGGGCGCTCCTTCCGCGTGGCGGCGGCCGGCGACTCGGGGCGGCCGGGCGAGCGCCGTGTCGAGCACGTCCAGGATCGTTGGGGCCGCGAGTGGGCGACCGTCTGGGGGCGCCGGAGCCGCTAGACTCCATCGGGTGACGGCTCCGGTTCTTTCGACCGGCCTCGATGTCCTTCTGACGGAAGACGGGAGGATGGGACGGATCCTCCGAGGGAAGAGGATCGGTCTCCTCGCGAACGCGGCGTCGGTGACGTCGGAGTTCGTGCCCGCCTCGCGGGCGCTCCTCGCCGCGGGATTCGACGTGCGGGTCCTTTTCGGTCCCGAGCACGGCTTCCGGGGCGCGGCGCAGGACATGGAGCCCGTCGCGCCGGGAGAACCCTCCCGCCTTCCGGTCGTCTCCCTTTACGGCTCCACGTTCGACGAGCTTTCACCGCGGCCCGAGTCCCTCGAGGGCCTCGACGTCGTCGTGTCGGATCTGCCCGATGTCGGCTGCCGCTATTACACTTTCGTGTGGACGACAGCGCTCATGATGAAGGCCTGCGCCGCGCGTGGAGTTCCCGTCGTCGTCCTCGACAGGCCGAATCCGCTCGGCGGAGAGATCGTCGAGGGCAACCTGCCCGACGCGAGGCTGCTCTCCTTCGTCGGCCTGTACCCGGTGCCCGTCCGTCACGGGATGACCCCGGGG
Source organism: Thermoanaerobaculia bacterium (assembly GCA_041495865.1). GTDB lineage: Bacteria > Acidobacteriota > Thermoanaerobaculia > UBA5066 > UBA5066 > Fen-183. The sequence continues at coordinate 3,949 of JBGQDL010000227.1, forward strand.
GAGATCGCGCGCTTCGTGAACACCGAGCATGGTCTTCGCTGCGATCTCACGGTCGTGCCGATGAAGAGCGGCGAGAGGCTCGCGTCGCGCTCGGGGATCGCGGAAACGGGCTCCTGGGTTCTGCCGTCCCCGAACATGCCGGCGCCCGAGACCGCCGTCGTCTATCCCGGCGGCTGCCTCGTCGAGGGCACGAACCTCTCCGAGGGGCGCGGCACGACACGGCCGTTCGAGCTGGTGGGCGCGCCGTGGCTCGACGCGGACGACGCGGCCGACGCCGCGAACGCGCTCGGCATGGGAGGCGTCGTGTTCCGCCCGCACGTCTTCAAGCCCACGTTCCACAAGCACGCGGGCAAGATCTGCGGCGGCGTGCAGGTGCACGTGACGGATCGCGCGCGGTTCCGGCCCTACGAGACCTACCTGAGGCTCCTGAAGGCGCTCTCGGACCTCGATCCCGACCGCTTCCGCTGGCGGACCGAGCCGTACGAATACCGCGACGACGTGCCGGCCATCGATCTCCTCACCGGCGCGACGACGTACCGGCGGCGCGTGAGCGAAGGCGAGAGTCTGGATCCCTGGATCGAGAGCTTTCGAGCCGATGTCGCGCGATTCGCTCCCTCGCGCGAACGCAGCCTCCTCTACCCCTCTGAGAATCTCCCGATCGTTCTCCTCGTGGTCGGCGCCCACGAGTCCGGCAAGACGACGGTCGCCGTGAAGCTCATCGAGGCGCTCGTCAAGGACGGCTTGAGAGTCGGTTCGGTCAAGCACACGGACCACGA
>JBGQDL010000228.1:0-4669 GCA_041495865.1 Thermoanaerobaculia bacterium
GGGCTGCTCGACTACAACATCAACATCGTCGTGGACCCCGGCGAGACGAAAGTCGTGACTTTCAAGGCCGACAAGCCGGGCGTCTTCCCGTACTACTGCACGAATTTCTGCTCGGCGCTTCACCAGGAGATGCAGGGCTACCTGATCGTCAAGGGCAAGAGCTGAGGGAGGGGTCCGGGGAGGGTCGCAGGGCGATCCTCCCCGGTACCGATCAAGATGAAAACACTCTTGGAGAAAAGCAACCGGTTTCTCGCGCTTCCGCTCGACCTGGGCCCGAGGGGACTCCTCGTCGTGGCCGTGCTTCTCCTCGTCCCCTCGTATCTTTTCCCGCTCTGGACCCTGACGATGTTCGCGCCGCAATACGGCGACGGCCTGAGGATGCAGATCTACAGCTGGAGGCTGGACGGCGGGAACGCCGGCCAGGACATCAAGGAGATCAACGTCCTCAACCACTACATCGGGATGCGCGACCTCACGACGGCCGACTTCACGGAGTTCAAGTGGATCCCGTTCGTCGTGGGCATCCTCGCCCTCCTCATGCTGCGGACGGCCGTCCTCGGAAAGATGTCGCAACTCGTGGACAACCTCGTCCTCTATCTCTACTTCGGCGCGTTCTCGCTCTGGTCGTTCGGGTTCAAGCTCTGGACTTACGGACACAGCCTCGCGCCGACCGCGGCCGTGAAAGTCGCGCCGTTCATGCCCCCGATGTTTGGATACAAAAAGCTCGCGAACTTCGAGGTCTACTCCTACCCGGGCGTCGGGTCGTACGCCCTTGGCCTCGTCGCGGTCGTCCTCAGCGCCGCGATGGTGCTCGCCTGGCGCGAGAGCAGGCGCGCGTCCGCGCGTCCCGCCGGCTCGTCATGAACCTGCTGCCCTTCGTCCTCCTCCTCCAGATCTCCGGTGACATGGCGCCGGTGACGCCGGGCGGACTCGAGGGGCGGCCGCCCGCAGCGGAGTCCTCACCGCTGCAGGGCCGCGTCGACCGGGCGGCGGCGGGAGAGACGGTCGTCGTCCCACCCGGGACGTACGCGGGGGATCTCGTCCTCGATCGTCCCATTCATCTCGTGGGAGTGGGCCGGCCGCGGCTCGTCGGATCCGGAAAGGGAAGCGTCGTGCGCATCCGAGCGCACGGCGTGACTCTCGAGGGCTTCGACATTGACGGCCTTAGGGGCGGGGACCTCGGGAAGGACTCCTCGGGTGTCCACATCGCCGCCCGGAACGTCGTCGTGCGCGACTGCCGCATCTCGGACGCGCTCTTCGGAGTCTATCTTCGGCAGGCGGACGGCGCGCGCGTGGAACGCTGCCGCATCCGCGGCATCCAAGGCAAGGATCCGGGGGAGAAGGGCTCTGGCCTTCACGTCTGGGACACGACAGGGTTCACGTTCGAAGACAACGTGATCGAGGACGTGCGGGATGGCTTCTACATCCAGTCCTCCTCGGGCGGAACGATTGTCCGCAACGTGGCGCGCGACCTCAGATACGGCCTCCACTACATGTTCTCGGACGACAACACGTTCGAGGAGAACACCTTCGAGAACGGCGCGGCCGGCACGGCGCTCATGTACAGCAGGCGCATCGTCTTCCGCCGGAACCGCTTCCTGAGGAACCGCGGCTTCGCGTCGGTCGGGCTGCTTCTCAAGGCTTGCGACGATGTCCTCGCCGAGGACAACCTCATCGCGGACAACGCGCGCGGGATCTTTCTCGAAGGCTCGTACCGCAACGTCTTCCGGGGGAATGTCGTCGCCCTCTCCGACGCCGCGATCGTCCTCTACGACTCCTGCGGTCAGAATCGCTTCGAGGGCAATTCGTTCTTCGGAAACCTGACGCCCCTCGCTCTCGTGGGGCACCGCACGGACACCGTTTTCGACGGGAACTACTGGTCGGACAATGACGGGCCCGACCTCGACGGCGACGGCCGTTCCGATCGCCCTTTCCCGCTTGGCAGCGTCTTCGACCACCTGCGCGGGAATCTCACGGCCGCCGACCTCTTCTCGCGGAGCCTCGCGGCACGGGCGCTCGGAGCCGCTGAGCGCGGGTTCCCCGTGCTGAGGGAGGTCGAGGTGTTCGACCGCGCGCCCCTCGCGCGCCCTCCCTCGCTTCCGCGGGTTCCGAGTCCGGAGCGGCCGTCCGCCTCCGGCGGCGTGTTCGCGCTCGCGGTGTCGGGCCTTTCCCTCCTCGGCGGCGGCGGCGTGCTTCTCGCGGGGCGGAGGCGGCCGTGATCCGCTTCGAGCGCTTCTCGAAGAGCTTCGGCGCGCAGCGCGCCGTCAGCGACCTGACGCTCGAGATCGTGCCCGGCGAGATCGTGTCCGTCCTCGGCCCGAACGGGTCCGGGAAGACGACGTCGCTCAAGGCCGCGGCGGGCCTTCTCCACCCAACCTCGGGGGCGGTTTTCGTCGGGGGGCGCGGCGAACGGGCCTCCGAGCCGTCGGCGCGCCGCGCCCTCTCGTTCCTGCCGCAGAAGGTCTCCTTCCCGGAGTCGCTGAGCGGGCGCGAGGTCCTCGACTTCTACTGCGCGCTCAGGGGCGTGGCCAGAGGGCGCGTGGACGAGGCGCTGAAGATGGCTTCGCTGAACGGGGCCGCCTCGCGCGCCGTCGGAACGTACTCAGGCGGCATGACGCAGCGGCTGGGGCTCGCGGTCGCGGCCCTGCCCGACACTCCCGTGCTCCTTCTCGACGAGCCCACGGCCGCGCTCGATCCCGACGGCCTCTGCGCGTTCTACGGCCTCGCCGAAGCGCGCCGCCACGCGGGGAAAGCCGTTCTCTTCACGTCCCATCAGCTCGGAGACGTGGAGCGCCTGGCGGACCGCGTTGCGGTTCTCGTCGCGGGAAAGCTCGCGGCGCTTCTGACGCAGCGCGAGCTCGCCGACCGGCTGGCCGCGCGCGGCGTCATGCGTCTGCGCCTCGAGACGCGCCCGCCCGGCCTTCTCGAGCGCCTTCGTCCGCTCGCTCCCGCGGCCGTCTGGTCCGGCGAGGAGCTCGTCGTTCCGGGTCCGGCACGTCTTCGCCCGGCCGTCCTCGACGCGGTGCGCGCCGAAGGAGCCACCATCGTGGACCTGATGGCCTCGGACGGGCGGCTCGAGGACCTGTACCGCGAGCTCGTGGGAGGCACGCCGTGACGGGGTCCCGCCTCGCCGCGATGGCGCTCGTTTTCTTTGCCGCCTGCTCGCGAGGCCCGACGCCCCCGGTCGCGCTCGACACGCGAAATGACCGCTGTGGCTGGTGTCGGATGGCCGTCTCGGACGCGCGCTTCGCCGCGCAGCTCGTTTCGCCGTCCGAGGAGCCCCGCGTCTTCGACGACATCGGGTGTCTCGCGACTTTCCTGAAATCGGGAGGGGCCCCCGCGCGGGAACAGCTCGCGTACGTGGCCGACCACCGGACGAAGGCGTGGGTGCGCGCCTCGGCGGCCGTCTACACGAAAAAGCCCGGCCTCGCCACGCCCATGACCTCGGGTTTCGTCGCTCACGCCGACGCGGCCTCTCGGGACGCGGACGCCGATGCAGCCGGGGGAGCTCCGATCCCCATGCGGGACGTCTTCGGCCCGAACGGTGTCCCTCAGGGCGGACGATGAGCGGTCCTTTCCTCCTCTGCGCCCGGCAGGAGCTTCTTCTCGCGGTGCGCTCGCGCTGGACGCAGATCTTCGCCGCCGTCTTCGCCCTCCTCGCCCTCGGCGTTTCGTCTTCCGGCTATGTGCTGTCCGGCGGGCATGGCGTTCAGGACTTCGCCCGCACGGCGGCGTCTCTCGTCGAGCTCGTCCTCCTTCTCGTGCCTCTCACGGCGCTCGTGATCGGAGTCCTCTCTCTCGCGCCGGAGCGCGGTGCCGCAGAGCTCCTCTTCTCGCAGCCGGTCTCGCGGCGCGCGATCCTCCTCGGAAAGGGAGCCGGCCTGCTCGTCGCGCTCTTCGCGGCGCAGGCCCTGGGGTTTGGCGCGGCCGGCCTCGTCATCTTCTCGCGGGCCGGGGGCTCGGGACTCCCGGGCTTCGCCCTCCTCGTCCTCGGGTCTTTCGTTCTCACGGCCGTCTTTCTCGGCGTGGCGGCGCTCGTCTCCGCGGGGACGGTGGGCCGGCGGACGAGAGCGCTGGCGATCGCGCTCGTCGTCTGGTTTGGCGCCGTCGTCCTGTTCGACGTGGCCGCGCTCGGGGTGGCCTCGCTGCTCCCGTCCGGACCCGCTTCGCGCGTTCTGATCGTGTCGGTGCTCGTGAATCCCGCGGACGCGGTCCGAACCGGCGCTCTTCTCGGGATCGAAGGGAGCGGTGCTTTCGGCGCGGCGTCCCTCGCGCTGCTGCGTTTCACGAGAGGTCCGGTCGGCGCCGGACTTCTCCTCGCGGCGTCGCTCCTCCTCTGGATGGTCGCGCCGGCGCTGCTTGCCGCGCGGAGGCTCGGGAAGGCGGATCTCTGAGGTCCTCGACCTGAAGGCCGCCTTCCCGGAGCCGATCCGGCTCCGGCCGCTTAGTTCACGAACTTCTTCGGGAACTGCTTGACGATCCCGCTCGTCAGCGCATCGGCGAACATGAGCATGTGCGCGTGGCCCTTGTCGTAGGCCTCGATGTCCGCAGGCCAGTCCTTTTTGATCCGTGAAACGACCTCGGTCGTCGTGAAGTCGAGGTGCTTGTACAGCATGTCAGTCAGCGTCGCCTTCGGCCAGTTGGGATTTGCTCCGCTCAGGAAGACGGA
>JBGQDL010000229.1:0-4632 GCA_041495865.1 Thermoanaerobaculia bacterium
GCGAGCGCGCAGGCCATCGTGAAGGTCAACGACGACGTCAACTTCCGCCTGGGCATCCAGTTTCAGGTGTGGGGCGACTGGCAGCAGGACACGACGCCGGCCGGGTCGTATGCCCAGAACCTGTACCTGCGGCGCATCCGGTTCATTCTCGCGGGACAGACGTCGAAGGACGTGTCGTTCTTCCTGCAGACGGACAATCCGAACCTCGGGAAGGCGCCCAAGGCGCTCGCGGCGGGCTTCATCATCCAGGACGCCTTCGTGGAGTGGAAGATCGCGAACGAGTTCCGGCTGGACGCCGGGTTGTTCCTCGTGCCGTTCTGCCGGAACTGCCTGCAGAGCACGCTGAGCTACACGACGCTGGACATCACGCCGCTGGCGGCGCTGGCCAACGCGGTGACGCAATCTTCGGGTACGAGGGACACCGGCTTCGGGGCGAAGGGTTATCTGCTGGGCGACCATCTCGAATACCGCGCGTACATGTTCTCGGGGGCTCGCGACGTCGGCGCGAAGAACTCGTTCCGGTACGCGGGCCGTGTCCAGTACAACTTCCTCGACACGGAGACGGGCTACACGTATTCCGGGCTGAACATGGGGAAAAAGAAGATCTTCGCGGTGGGAGCCGGCTCGGACAACCAGAGCAACTACCACGCGTACACGGCCGACGCCTTCTTCGACCTCCCGACCGGGACAGTCGGTGCCGTCGCCGGACAGGCCGCGTGGTACCACTACGACGGAGAGGACCGGTTCACGGCGCTTCCGAGGCAGAACACGTACCTCGGCGAGCTCGGCTTCTACATTGCACCCCTGAAGTTCGAGCCTTTCGTGCAGTACCACAAGATCGATCCTTTCTCCGATCAGAAGGCAGCGCCGACGGCCAAGACCGGCCAGGAAAGGTATCAGGGCGGCCTGACGTACTTCATCTACGGACACAACCTCAAGTTCACCGGGGCGTTCACCAGGCTCCTGCCGCAGAACAAGAACACCCCGGCCACGAACGAGTTCACGATCCAGATGCAGGCGTATTACTTCTAGAGATCTCCGCCGGACCCTCGAGACGATCCTCCCGCCGGAGCGGGTGCTGGATCGCCCCGTCGAGCGAATCACGCGCGCGGCCGACGCAAGCTTCTACCGCTTGATCCCGCGCGCGGTGGTCCTCCCCTCGTCCGTCGGCGAGGTGCGCTCTCTCTTCCGGCTCAGCCACGAGGCGGGAATCCCGATGACGTTCCGGGCCGCGGGCACGAGCCTCTCCGGGCAGGCGGTCAGCGACGGCCTCCTCGTGGACGTCGCGCGCCACTTCCGCTCCGTGACGGTGGAGGAGAACGGCCGCCGGGTTCGCGTGGAGCCGGGGGCGGTCGGAGGCGCCGTCAACCGGATCCTCCGGCCGTACGGGGTGAGGATCGGGCCCGATCCGGCTTCTCTGAACACCTGCACGCTGGGCGGAATTCTGTCGAACAACTCGAGCGGGATGTGCTGCGGGGTCGAGCAGAATGCCTACCACACGCTCGAGTCGCTCACGTTTCTTCTGCCGTCGGGCACGCTCATCGACACGGCCTCACCGGATGCCGACGAGACCTTCCGGGCCGAGGAGCCGGTTCTCGCGGACGGGATTCTCGCGCTCAAGCGCCAGCTCGAGGCCGACCCCGGCCTCGGCGCGCGCATCCGGGCCAAGTACCGGATGAAGAACACGTGCGGCTACTCGCTCAATGCGTTCCTCGACTTCGAGCGTCCCGTCGACATCTTCCGGAACCTCCTCGTCGGGGCCGAGGGAACGCTCGCCTTCATCGGCGAGGCCGTGCTCCGGACCGTTCCGGACCTGCCCGTGAAGTACACCGGCCTCCTGCTTTTCCCGGATCTCCATGCCGCCTGCGCGGCGATCGTCCCGCTCCGCGACGCCGGCGCGCGCGCCCTCGAGCTGATGGACCGTTCCTCCCTCCGGTCGGTGGAGAGCCAGCCCGGGATCCCGCCTTCGATCCGGTCCCTTCCCGGAAAGGCGGCGGGCCTTCTCGTCGAGTTCCAGTCGGCCGACGAAGATCAAAAGGCCGCGCTCGAGGAGAGGGCCCGCGCGGGAGCCTCTGGCCTCACCCTCGTGGAGCCCGCTCGATTCACGCACGACGCGGCGGAGCAGGCGCTTCTCTGGAAGGTCCGGTCGGGCACGTTCCCGTCGGTCGGCGCCGCGCGCAAGAGCGGAACGACCGTCCTCATCGAGGACGTGGGCTTTCCGGTCGAGCGGCTGGCGGACGCCGCAGTCGACCTCACGGTGCTCTTCGCGCGTCATGGCTACGACGAGGCGATCATTTTCGGCCACGCCAAGGACGGCAACCTCCATTTCGTCGTCACGCAGTCGTTCAACGACCAGGCGGAAATCGACCGCTACGCCCGGTTCATGGACGACGTCGTGGAGCTCGTCGTCAAGCGCTACGACGGAGCGCTCAAAGCCGAGCACGGCACGGGCCGCAACATGGCGCCGTTCGTCGAGGCCGAGTGGGGCCGCGTGGCCTACGGGGTCATGAAGCGGCTGAAGGAGCTGGCGGACCCGACGGGACTTCTCAACCCCGGGGTCCTCATCAACCCGGACCCGAAGGCGCATCTCGCGAATCTCAAGCCCCTTCCGACCGTCGAGGAAGAGGTCGACAAGTGCATCGAGTGCGGCTACTGCGAGCCCCAGTGCCCGAGCCGCGAGCTGACGCTCACGCCGCGCCAGAGGATCGTCCTCCGCCGCGAGATCGTGCGGCTTCAAAGCTCGGGCGCGGACGATCTCCTGAGGGAAGAGCTCGAGAAGGCGTTCACCTACCAGGCGCTCGACACGTGTGCCGTGGACGGCCTCTGCGCGACCGCGTGCCCGGTGGGGATCGACACGGGACAGCTCACGAAGCGTTTTCGAAAGGCCGCGCACTCGGCGTGGTCAGACCGGGTGGCGCGCAGCGTCGCTCGCCGCTTCGCTCTGCTCGAGACGGTGCTTCGCGCCGGCCTCGGCGCCGGGCATCTCGTCCAGGCGATCGCGGGAGCCGGTGCGATGAAGGGGCTTACCCGCCTGGTCCGCGCCGTCTTTGGCGGAACGTTTCCCGAATGGAGCGCCGAGATGCCCCGACCGGCCAGCGCCGCCTGGCCCGTGACGCGCCGGGACGATGCCGCGGCGGTGTACTTCCCGGCATGCCTGTCGCGCGTCCTGGGGCCGCTGCCCGGCGAGCGCAGCGAGACGAGCCTGATGGAGGCGCTCGTCGCCGTTTCGGCTCGCGCGGGAAAGCCCGTTTGGATTCCCCCGGACGTCGCGGGCTCGTGCTGCGGCGTCCCGTTCTCTTCGAAGGGTTACGCGGACGCGCACGAGGAGGCGGTCTCGCGGGCGATCGATCGTTTCTGGGCGTGGTCGGACGAGGGCCGGCTCCCCATCGTCGTCGACACGAGCCCGTGCACCTACGGGCTCCTCCACGCGAGGCCCTCCCTCCCGGAGGAGAGCCGCGCGCGGTTCGACCGGCTCAGGATCCTCGACGGAATTTCGTGGGTGCACGACGAGCTGCTGCCCCGTCTCGCCATGAAGTCCCGGGCCGGCCGTGTGGCCCTGCATCCGGTCTGCTCGGCGGTGAAGATGAACTTGACGCCCAAGCTCGAGCGGATCGCGGCGGCCTGCAGCGCCGAGGTGGCCGTGCCGCGCGAGGCGGGATGCTGCGGCTTCGCGGGCGACCGGGGCTTCCTCGTGCCGGAGCTGACGGCCTCCGCCACGCGCGGCGAGGCGGGCGAGGTGACGGCAGGCGCGTACGACGACCACCTCTCGAGCAGCAGGACCTGCGAGATCGGCATGACTCGGGCTACGGGCTCCGTCTACCGCTCGTACCTCCACCTCGTGGAGGAAGCGACGCGTGGCTGAGGGCGCGGGTCAGGGCCAGGCGGGCAGAGAGAGAAGGCCGCTCGAAAGCACGAGCCTCAGGTCGCGATCGCGGAAGAGAAGGGCGCAGCCGTTTTCCTCGGCGAGAGCGGCGATGAAGCAGTCGATCGTCGAGCGAACGGTGATTCCATCCGGAGCGCGTCGAGATTCCCTTCCCAGCGGACCTTTCCCGCGAACAGCCGCAGGCCGCGCAAGCGCTTGCGGCGGGCGTACTCCCGGAGGGCGTCGTTGATGACGGCTGTCTCCGTTTTTCCAGGCGTTGCGTCCAGGGCGGCCGCGAGCGCGGCGTCGTCGATGTTCAGGGTCGTTCTCACGATCTGCCTCTAGATGCAGATTCTAGCGCCATTTCATCTGCATCGAGGGCCGACGACTCGAGTTGCCCCTACAGCACCGTCTCCCTCACGACCTCCTCGATCGACGTCAGGCCGTCCTTGATCTTCTGGAGGCCCGAGCGGCGGAGGGAGACCATGCCCTCCTCGAGGCCCTTCCGTTTGATCTCGATCGAGGAGGCGCCGGAGAGGATGAGCTCGCGAATCTCCTCGGAGATCTCGAGCACCTCGACGAGGGCGACGCGGCCCTTGTAGCCCGTGTTGTTGCACTTCTCGCAGCCCCGGCCCTTCATGACCTGGACGTTCTTCGCGTCCTCCGGCGTGAAGCCGAGCGACACGAGGACCTGCGGGGCGACCTCCGTGGGCCCTTTGCAGCCCGCGCAGACCCGCCGGATGAGGCGCTGCGCGGCGATGAGAACGACC
>JBGQDL010000230.1:0-4593 GCA_041495865.1 Thermoanaerobaculia bacterium
CGGCCCGCCGGCCTTCGTCACGAAGTCGACGGCCCCGGCTTCCCGCATCGAGGCGGCGATCGTCTCGTCTTCGTGCATCGACAGGCCGATGATCCGCGCTCCCGGCCGCTCGGCAACGATCTGCCGGGTCGCGTCGATGCCGTTCAGCTTCGGCATGCTCACGTCCATGAGGACCACGTCCGGATCGAGGGACCGGGACAGCTCCACCGCCTCGGCGCCGTCGGCAGCCTCTCCAACGACGTCGATTCCCCCTTCCGCCCTGAGGAGCGCGATGAGCGCCTGGCGGAGAATCCTGTGGTCGTCCGCCAGGAGGACCCGGATACGGTCGGACCGGGCCGGGGCCGCGGCGGTCCGCGCGACGTCACGGGCCGCCGCGCCTTCAGGAGCCACGGCGTCGGCCACGGCCGCCTCCAAGGCCGGTCCGGCCGGCGCTCGGAGCGTCACACGCGCCCCGTGTCCGGGAGCGTTTTCGACGGTCATACTGCCGCCGATCAGGTCCAGGCGCTTCTGGATGAATAAGAGGCCGACCCCCGCGGTCTCGTGCCAGGGGTCGAGCGGAGCCTTCCAGTCGAGCCCTTTCCCGCGGTCCTCCACCCGGACCTCGACGTGGCTTTCCACGCGCTGCAGCGCGATCCGCGCCTCCAGCACGCCCGAGTGCTTCACGACGTTGAACAGCAGCTCCCGTGTCGCGTCGAAGAGGAGCGCCTTCACGTCCACGTCGGCGGGCTCCGCCCATCCCCCGCCCACGTCGAAAGCGACCTTGAGGTGGTGTTGCTCTTCCATCCGGCGCGCGAGCCACCCGAGCGCGGCGACGAGCCCGGCTTCCTGCAGGACGGTCGGGCTCAGGGTGACGGTCAGCGACCGGCATTCCGCGATCGACTCATCGAGCAGCTCGTCGACGCGCAGGGCGAGTGACTGGAGACCGCCTTCTCTCACGTGTCCCTTCAGCGTGTCGAGATTGAACTTCGCGGCGACCAGGATCTGCTGAAGGTGGTCGTGAAGGACCACGGCCAGCCGCTGGCGCTCCCGGCGCTCGGCGTGAGAAAGCTCGGCTGCCAGCGTCTTCAGCTGGACGGTCCGTTCTTCCGCCTCTTTCGTTCGTTCGACGACGCGCTGCTCCAGCGTTTCGTTCAGCTCCAGGAGCCGATCCTCCGCTTGCCGGCGCTCCGTGATGTTGTCGAATACGACCGCGAAGTACCCCTTCTGGTTGCTGTAGACCGAGACGGAGAACCATGCTTCCAGGGGCCGGAAGTGGATCTCGAACCTCTCCGGCACGCCCGTCAACGCCACCCGGCCATAGGTCTCGATCAGCTCGGGATGAGACTCCCGGATACCCGGGATGGCCTCGGTCGCTCTCTTCCCGACGACGTCCTTCAAACCGGTCAGAGTCTCGAAAGCCCTGTTGACGGCGAGATATCTGAAGTCCCGGGGCCGGCCGTCCTCGAACAGCATCTCGCAGTAGGCGAGTCCATCGAGCATGTTCTCGAACAGCGAGCGGTAACGCTCTTCGCTCTGCCGCAAGGTCTCTTCTGCTTTCGCGTTCGCGGCGCGAAGTCGGATCGCTGCGATGCCGTGCGAGAGTTCGGCGGCCAGTCCGGAGAGCAGCTTCGACTCCGCCTCCGAGAAGGAATCCGGCTCTCTCGAATAGATGTTGATGGCGCCGAAGGCCTTGCCGGCGGCCATCAGCGGAAGGACGATGCTCGATGCGTACCCGCGCTTCAACGCGTCCTCGCGCCACGGCGCGAACCGGGGATCGGTGAGCATGTTTCGGCAGCTCGCGGGCTGGCCCGTCCGGATGGCGGTGCCCGTCGGGCCGCGTCCTCGTTCCGTGTCGGCCCATGAGATCTTGAGCCCGTCGAGATAGCTCTGGTCGTAGCCCGCCTGGGCGACGGGCCGGACGCTCTTGGCCTCGTCCTCCTCAGCATAACCGACCCACACCATGGCGTGGCCGCAGTCCTCGACGATGATCCGGCACACCTCGGCGAGGAAACCTGACTCATCGTCGGCGCGCGTCATGGCCTGACTGCTGTTGCTGAGCGCCCTGAGAGTCCGATTCAGCCTGAGGAGCTCCCGCTCGGCCTCAATGAGTCCCGTGATGTCGTGATTCGAGCAGCGGCGGCCGGCGGACATCCCGCCGGGGAGGGTCATTGGCTGGCACCGGTGGCGGATCCAGCAGACGGCGCCGTCCGAGCGCAGGATCCGGAACTCGGCTGCGCCCCCGCCGTCGCGGTGCCGGCACGCTTGCCGGTGCGATGCGAAAAGAGCGCGGTCCTCGGAATGAACCACTCTCTCCAGCAGTCCGGGGTCGTTCAGGAACTCGTCGGGCGCGTGCCCCGTGAGCGGCTCACACGAGGGCGAGACCCAGTGGACCCGGCCGCCCGCGTCCTCGAGGTATTCCCAGTCGGAGCACGAGTCGGCGATTCGCCGATACAGGTCCGCCTCGGCCTTCGACCGGTCAGACCCAGGATTCATGCGAGGTGTGGCGCGTGTTCCGATGTCGGTCATCGATCAAGGCCCGCACAGGAATGACACGTTTGATCATAGCCTCTTCATCCGCAACGATGCGCGACGGGCTGCCCCACGACGGGGTCCAGCGCGAAAATGCGCCGAGGCTCGGTTCGCGGTCAGCGGCCTGCAAGCACCATGATCCGACGTCCCGGGTAGTGACGCTCCCTTCCGTCACGGGACCGGAAGACGACGGCCAGGTGACGCGCGCCGGCGTCCTCGGGCCCCAGCGGCACACGCGCTTCGTAGCCGGCCGTATCACACGACCCGAGGCCAGGGACGGCAGCCTCCACGTCCAGGCGGGCCGTTCGTCGGAATTCAGACGGAGTGCGCTCGGCTCCGTCGAGCAGCACATGGACCGTGAGGTCCTCCGCCGGCACCCGCGCCCAGCCGCGCACGACGAGCGTGCCCCGGACTTCCGCCCCGTCGGCAGGAACGTCGATGCTTCCGAGGAGCCCGACGTCTTCCCGTCGGCTCCCGGGCGGCGCCGGCGGCCGCCGGACAACGAGCTCGCTCGCCGACGGATCGCGGACCTCCGGTCCGGCCGTCACGGGAAGGGGCGGAGGCGCTTCGAGCTCGAGCGCCACGATGTCGAAGCGGATGTAGCTCGAGAAGTACGGCACCTCGTACCGGCTCTCCCGCCGGATCACGAAGCCGCGCCGCGCAAGCCCCTTCCTCGCGCCCTCGAGATCCTCGTCGTGGGCGAGACACGCGAGAGGACGCCCTCTCAGCACGCGGAGCGCGTCGTCGAAGCGGGCCTGATTGGCCGGCGGCTCGAAGTACGCGCCAACGCTCAATCCGATCATCGGCAGGCGCGGCGCGAGGAGCGCCATCAGCCCGTTCGTCTTCGGCGCCACGTCGACCCATCCGGCGAACGTGGAGAGAGCGCTTCGCAGCTCTGCCGGAAGCTCGCGCTTCAGGTCGCGGTCGGACGCGACACGGCGGAGCTCCTTCCACGCGGCACGAGGCTCGTGAAACGCCGTCGGCCGGCCGCTCCAGTCGCCACGCGCCACATACCGGAGGACGAGGATTGACTGGGCTCCGAAGAGCGCGACGGGAAACCAGGCAAGGAGCCTCAGGGCACGGCTCCCGCCCGAGGCGGCGGCAATGCCTCGAGCCGCGAGGAGGACGAGGACGAGCCCGCCCGCGAGCTCCGCGAAGAGGCCGTAGCGATGGTTCCCGGCTCCGAAGCTCCAGAGGATCGAGCCCAGTATCACGATGACGGCGAGACCGTGGAGCCTGGGGTCGCGCGGACGGACCAGGAGGGCTGCAATCGAACCGAGAAAGCCGAGCGCGAGCCTTCCGGACGTGAGTCCGATCTCGCTGAGCCTCGCGGGTTGAAAGGCCGACACGACCGGCCAGACGACAGCCTGAAAACGCGATGTCGGGCCGAACCGGCCATCTCCGATGTTGAACGGGGGGAAGAGAGCCGAGCGGAAGAAGGCGTTGTAATGCGGGAAGACGGGGCTCCCCGTCGTCCACCAGAGGAAGAGCGTGTGGGGCGCCATCGGAAGGAAGAAGGCTGCCGCGGCCAGGACCCAGGAGAGCGCGGCTCGCCGCGGGTTCCGGCGCGGCGAGGGGACGCTGAGGCGGCGGCTCAGGAATACGACCCCGATGGCGGCGGCGAAGACGAGGTTGGTCAGCTTGAAAGCCACGGCGGACCCGAGGAGGAGGCCGATGAACGGCAGCTCTTCCATTGGGTCCCTCGCCTCCCCCTCGTCGGGGAGGACGAGGAGCGCCGCCTCGAGAAGCAGCGGCAAGCCGAAGAGGTCGACCATGTAGTTGCCCAATTCCCACAGGATCCCCTCCGAGCTGACGATCCAGAGGGCGGCGAGCGCACAGATGATCTTCGAGCCGATCTGGCGTTCGAGGATGCGGAAGAGAATCGCTCCCGTCCAGACGAGGACGAGGTAGCTCCCGATCGTCCCGAGCCGGTACCCGAGGAGGACCCTCAACAGGGCCGCGAGCATGTCGGGGGCCGGGTTCAGGGATGGGAAATAGTGCGGGAAAAAGTCGCCCGGAATCGCGAGAAGGCCGCGAAGAGCCCTTTCGCCGTGGAGGAGGTGGTAGTTGAGATTGTCCCAGCCG
>JBGQDL010000231.1:0-4592 GCA_041495865.1 Thermoanaerobaculia bacterium
CGCCCGGCCCGTGACGTTCGTGAACCGGTGGCCGGGACGTTACGGGCTGTTCCGGCCTGACGGGTCCCCGAGCGGAGAGGCGTGGCGTCTGGATGGCCACGAAGCCGGTGCGGACGTCTTCGTTCCGGAGGGTCCTCACGAGGTCGTCGCCTCGCTCGCTGACGGCCCGCGCTACCTGCTCCCCGTCGGCACCACGTTCGTCATGCCTCTGCCGGTGACCGCGCCGGTCGACGATCTCTTCCACGGCGTTTACGACTGACGGCGAGAGCCTGGCCGTAGAATCGGAGCGATCGATGGCTGAGAGGCTCACGCTCGCCGTGCTCATTCCCTGCCTGAATGAGCAGAAGGGAATCGCATCTGTCGTCTCGGAGTACCGCCGCGCGTTTCCGGAGGCGCGCATCCTCGTCGTCGACAACGGCTCGACGGACGGCACGGCGAGCGCGGCGCGCGCCGCGGGCGCGGAGGTGATCCAGGAGGCGAGGCGCGGCAAGGCGAGGGCGGTGGTGACCGCCCTTAACGTCATCGATGAGGACCTCCTCCTGATGGTGGACGGCGACGGGACGTACCCGGCGGAAGGGGCGCGCCTCCTTTTCCCGTTTTGCGAGCAGGGGATGGACATGGCGACGGGCCTCAGGACCCCCGGAGCGAGCCAGGCCGCCGTGTTTCGCCGCTTCCATCGCGGCGGCTCAGCCCTCTTCCACGCGGCGATGCGATTCGTGTTCGGGTACGCGCCGGGAGACCTGTTCTCGGGCCTGCGGCTCTTCTCGCGGCGCTTCTACAAGAACGTGCCCATCCTGTTCCGCGGTTTCGAGCTCGAGACGGAGCTCACGATTCAGGCCGTCGAAAAGGGCTTCCGCGTCGCCGAGGCGCCGGTGCCCTTCCGGGAGCGGGCGGAGGGAACCGCGTCGAAGCTGCGGACCGTGCGGGACGGAATCCGGATCCTGCGTCTGATCCTCGTGCTCTTCCGCGACTATCGTCCTTTCGAGTTCTTCGCGCTCGTTTCGGCGCTCTTCTTCGCGGCGGGACTCGCCGCGGGATTCCTGCCCGTGCGCGAGTACTTTCAGACCCACCTCGTCGGGCGATTTCCGCTCGCGATCCTCGCGGCGGCCTTGATGAACCTGGCGCTCTTCTCGCTGCTCACGGGCGTGATGCTGGAATCGGGGCTGCGGCACCGCCGGGAGGCGTGGCAGATCCAGCTCCGCAACTTCCGGGGATGAGGCCGGAGTCTTCACCGGGGCCGCGTGGCGCCGTCGTCCACATCCTGTCGCAGTACCTCTGGCCGGACGACGCGCCCACGGGAATCTACGCCGAGCAGCTGGCGGACTCTCTCTCTCTTTCAGGCGTCACGGTACGGCTCGTCGGCGGCACGGGCTCATACCGCCCGGGCGAGAGACCGGCGCCGGCAACGTCCATCGAACGCGTCGCGCACCGCGAAGGGAAGAGGGGCCACCTCCTCTCGACGGCACTCGAATACGAATCCGTGAGGCGCGCGTTCGCGTCGGAGATCATGCGGTCCGTCTCGGCGGGGGACGTCGTCGTCGTGACGAGCGCGCCGCCGACGACGATCGGGCTCATCCGACAGATCCGGAGGAAGGGCGCCCGCGGCGTCTACTGGCTGCAGGACTTCTATCCCGAGCTGATCCGCGGCGTCGTCGATTTCCCTGTCGCGCTCCGCCGGCGCTTTTCGGCGGCGTGGCGGGCGCGCCTCGCGGAATGGGACCGTGTCGTGAAGGCCGCCGGGAACCTCGGCTACCATGGCGCGAATGCGCGGGTCATCCGGAACTGGCCGACCCTCGACCTCGGGGCGTCCCGTCCGTTTCGCACGGGAACTGCGCTCTACTCCGGGAACCTCGGCTGGGGTCACCACCTGCCGACCTTCCTCGCCCTCTGCGAGAAGCTGGCGCGCCAGGGATTCGAGATCACCGTCCAGGGCGACGGTCCCGGTCTTGCGCGCCTCCCGCACTGGATCCGCGTGGGGCCTGCGCTGAAGCGACCCGGGGATCTCATCCGCGCGTACTGGGAGGCAGAGGTGCATCTCGTCGCGGGCCACCCGGCCATTCCCGAAGCCGTCTTCCCGTCCAAGTTCTGGAACGCTCGGGCGACGGGCCGCACGGTCCTGTTCTCCGGCCTTGCCGGCGAGATGGAGGAGGAGAGGCTCGCAGCCGAGGCCGCGGACTACGGCCGGCACCTTCCGGACCTCACCGACTTCCTCGGCGGCCTGGCCCGGGGACGAGCAGGATGAAACCGTCTGTTCCCGAACGCGAGGCGCGCACGCGCCGCCAGCTCGCGCTCTATCGGCTGGGACTCACCCTCCTCGGAGCGACGTTCCGGGTCGGGCCGCTGGCCGCGATCCTGGCGAGGGGCTCGAAGGTCTTCCTCCGGCACTCAAGGGTCCGGCATCTCCTGCGCACGGGCGCCTTCGACTCGATCGTGGACGGCGGCGCGGCAGTCGGCGAGTTCGCGTTCGCCGCGCGCGACACGTGTCCGAACGTCCCCCTCGTCTGCGTCGAGCCTCACCCGCCCTCGGCCGAGATCCTGCGCCGGAACGGCTTTCGCGTCGTGGAGGCCGCGCTCTGGAAGGCGCCGGGCCGTCTCAGGCTGACGCAGCCCGCCGACGCGACGACGTCGTGCAGCGTCGTGCTCGACTCCGCCCCCGGATGCCCCTCGTGGGAGGTGGACACGGTCCGCCTCGACGAGATCGGCCTCACGGGCGAACGGATCCTCGTGAAGCTGGACCTGCAGGGGGCCGAGGCCGAGGCGCTCGAAGGCATGGGGCCGCTCTGGCTGCGCTGCGCGGCCGTCCTCCTCGAAGTGAGCTACGGCCCGTCCGGCTCGTACGAGCCGCTCCGCACCCTCCTCGCCGCGCACGGCGTCGCGGAGGCTGGGACGTTGAATGAGCTCGAGGAAGGCGGGTTTCCGATCGAAGCCGACAAGCTCTTCGTCGGCGGACTCCTAAGAAGGTAGGGCTCGCTCGCGCGGCCAAGCGACCAGGTTGATGAATCGCCCGCGAGAAGCGGAGTCGATGGCATCTTCGGCGCGTTCCCACGGCGTCAGCGCTCCCTCGCGCAGAATGAGGTAGCCCGCTTCGGCCAGCAAACCGAGTACTCCTTCTGCCGACTCGCCGGCGTCACGCAGGGATCGCGGTACAAACTCGAACAGGACGACCGGGCGCAGCCGTCGCAGCGAGTCTTGCGCCCCGCGAAGGACCTGAGCCTCCATCCCGTCGGTGTCTATTTTCAAGAAGTCCAGCCTGGCCAGTCGTTCCGACCCCACCCAGGCGTCGAGTGTCGTAAGCTCGATCTCTTCCTCGAGGACTTCGTCCTTCCCATCGATCCGATAGCTTGATTGGAGTCGAGCGCGGGTTGTCCCCACTTTGTCGGAAAGCCCCAACTTCAGGGCATGCACTTGAGGGAATTCGTTCATCGCCAGGTTTCGTTCGAGCCGCGCAAACGCCGCGGCTGTTGGCTCGAAGGCAAACACACTGCCGCTGACGCCGGTATGGCGCGCCAGCGTGAGCGTGATGAAGCCCACGTTGGCGCCGACATCGACGGCCACGTCTCCGGGCCGGACAGTCCGGGAGATGGTGTCCACAGTCATCGGCTCGAAAACACCTGTGTAGTAGATCTGTGTGTCGACAACCTGTGCCAGGTCGAGTTCCATTCGAAAAGCGCCGACATCGTGAACGACCATTCGGCTTCGCCGTTGAATGAGCGACAAGAGTCTCGCAAAATGCGCTCCCCACCGAGGGTGAAGAGGTGAGGCGCGGTACAGGCGCATCGCGATGCCGACGACGAGACGAGACACTGTTGTCCACGTGTTTCCAGGAATCGACTCTTTCGGCCGGACGCCTTCGAGGTTCGGCCCCGCAACGGAAACCCTACGCATCGCTGCACACGGGAGGAATCATAGTGCCGGCCCTGTTCGCGACGGGGCGCCCATCGCGAGCGGCGATGTCGAGACGGGCCCGGACGCCCCGTGGCAAGATCTCCGCAAGGCCCGCGGCCGGCCGGCGGGGATCTCGCTCGCGGCAGGGGGATGGAGGACCGGTGAAGCCATTTGGTGACGCGTTTTCACGCTACGGGGCACACCTCTTGCTTCTCGTACTGGTCGCCGCGATGTCGTGTGCGAACCAGCTCCTCTTGAAGGCCGGCGTCTCCCGGGAGGGACCGATCGCGTTCAGTCCCGAGGGACTCGTCGTTCTCATCCGCCGCATCTTCACGACGCCCCTGATCCTCTTCGGGTACGCGCTCGGGGGGCTCATGAACCTCGTGTGGCTGACGGCCCTCTCACGGTTCGAGATCAGCTTCGCGGCGCCCGTCATGACGGGCCTCTATTTCGTCTTCCTTCTCACCGCGTCCGCCCTCGTTCTCGGCGAGACGGTGGGCTCGAGCCGTTGGATCGGGACGCTCCTGATCGTCACCGGCATGTTCCTCGTCGGGCGGAAATAGGCCCTTCATGCAGCGTGTCACCGTCCTCGGAGCCGGCCTCGTCGGATCCCTCATCGCGAGGTCCCTCGCCGACGACGGGCGGTTCGAGGTCCTCGTCTGCGATCG
Source organism: Thermoanaerobaculia bacterium (assembly GCA_041495865.1). Taxonomy (GTDB): domain Bacteria; phylum Acidobacteriota; class Thermoanaerobaculia; order UBA5066; family UBA5066; genus Fen-183. The sequence goes on from JBGQDL010000231.1 coordinate 4,554, forward strand.
CTCGGAGGAAGCGCTCGGCTCCTTGGCGGGGCTGCCACG
>JBGQDL010000232.1:0-4579 GCA_041495865.1 Thermoanaerobaculia bacterium
ACGATCGGCACGATGATCGCGCTCGTTCTGCCGGCGCGCGCCGGCGTCTCGCGGCTCAGGTTCCCGTGGCTCGACCACTGGGGCGACGCGGTGGCGGGCGGCCTCATCGCGGCGACGGGCGTCGTCGTGATGGCGCTCGGAGTCTGAACGGCCAGGCTGATGCGGATGCATCTTGACGTTTCTGCCGTGCCGTCCCATAGGTGAAGACGGGACGGACGAGAAGCCTCGAGGATGTGTTCCGTTCGCGCAGGACAGCAACCCAAGGAGGTTCGAGATGCTGATGCGCTGGAACGATCCCTTCAAGGAGATGAAGACGCTTCAGAACCAGATTGGCAGGCTGCTCGGTGACATCAGCCCCCTCGGCGTGCGGCCGCACGGCGAGGAGACGCCCACGGCCATGTGGGCTCCGCCGGTTGACGTGACCGAGACGAAAGACACCCTCGCTTTCAAGTTCGAGGTGCCCGGCTTCAAGCAGGAAGAGCTCACCCTCAACCTCGAGAACGGGGTTCTCACGCTGGAAGGCGAAAGGAGATTCGAGGAGGAACAGAAAGAAAAGAACTATCACCGCGTCGAGCGCGCCTATGGGCGGTTCTACCGCTCCTTCGCGCTTCCGGCGAACATCGACGTGTCGAAGGTCGCGGCAACTCTCGTCGACGGCGTTCTCAACGTCGACCTCCCCAAGCGGGAAGAGGCGAAGCCGAAGGCGATCCCCATCGGGACCGGCTCGCCCAAGTCCCTCGGGCCCGGACGCAAGGTGGCCTGAGGGTTCCCCAGTCCGCGCTCCGGCGCCAGGCCGGAGCGACCGAAAACCGGGCGGCGCGTCCTCGCGCCGCCCGCCGCTTTTTTGCGCGGCGGGCGTTCTATGCTCCACCCGTGGCCGGACCCGCCCTTCCCCACTTCGACGCCGTCTCGCTCTTTCAGTGCCTCAACGCGGACGAGCGAAAGCTCCTCGCCCCGGTCTGCCGGGCGGTCGCCTACGAGAAGGGCGAAGAGGTCTTTCGCGAAGGGGATCGGGCGACGGACCTGTGCTTCGTCGTGATCGGGCGCGTCAAGATCGTCAAGGCGGGTCCGACGCGCGACGTGATCCTCGGCCTCTTCGGCGTGGGCGAGCCCATCGGCGCGGTGTCGCTCTTCGAAGGAAAGCGCTTCCCCGCTTCGGCAGTCGCGCTCGAGCCGTCCACGGTCCTCCGTGTCCCCGAACGCGAATTCTTCGCGACGATCGACGCCCATCCCGAGATCACGCGGCGCCTCCTGCAGGGCCTCATGCTCCGCCAGTTCGAGATCTCGCGCCGCCTCGCCGACCTGACCGGCCCGGTCGAAAAGCGCATCGCCCGGCTTCTCCTCATGCTGGCCACGCGCGTGGGGCGGCAGGCGGGCGCGGGCGCGACGATCCCGCTCGCCCTCTCGAGGCAGGAGATCGCGGAAATGACCGCGACGACCGTCGAGACCGCCATTCGCGTGATGAGCCGCTGGGGAAAAGAGAATGTCGTCATCACCCAGCCGGGTGCCTTCACGATTCCGGACCTTCAGGCGCTCGCGGCCCTGACCGAGGACTGATCAGCGCTTTTCGAGTCGCCTCAGCGCCTCGGGCGCGATGCGGGAGGGATCCCAGGGCGGCTCCCAGACGAGCTCCGTCGAGATCTCCGTTACGCCTTCGAGCCCCGCGATGGCCCGGGAGATCCCGCACGCGAGGATTTCCGTCACCGGGCAGCCCTGGGTCGTCGCGGTGAACGTCACGTGCACGGCGCCCTCGGGCGAGATCGCGATGCCGTAGACGAGGCCCAGATCCACGACCGAGAGCCCGAGCTCCGGGTCGATGACGGGTTCGAGCGCGCCCCTCACGTCGGCTTCAGTGGGCAGAGGCATACCGGCTCCCGGCGGGCTCGGCGAAGGCCCGCGGCTTCTTCAGATGAGAGACGACGAGGGCGACGTGCACCGCGAAGGGCAGGAGAGAGACCGCGAAGAAGGAGGTCGCCGCGCGCAGCTCGCCGGCGCGGCCGCGGAAGAGCGCGACGGCCAGCCCCACGGTGGCGATCCGGAACAACACGAAACCGGCCATCTGGAGCCTTTCGGAGGAGAGATCCGCGAGCTTCGGAAGCGGCCCCAGGCCCGCGCGGCGCGCATAGACGGCCTGCCACACGAGGAACGGGAGGATTTTCGAGAGGATGCCGACGACGGTCTGGAGGACCCACCCGCCCAGCACGAGGAACCCGTACACCCAGGGCAGGCGCAGCGAGAGAAGGGTGCCCTTCCCGACGCCGAGCGCGATGAGGATGCCCACGACTCCCGCGGCGAAAAGGTCCGCGTACGCCGAGAGAGCGTAGCGGAAGCCGGCGTCGATCCGGCCCCGCCTGCGCGCCTTGAGGAGGCCGCGCACGAGCGACAGCTGCAGGAGGAAGGCGGCAGCCGGGAGAGCCGCGAACGGCGCGGCCGGCCAGCCGAGCCACAGTGCGGTCGCGAGCAGCATCGCGCCACACCAGAGGAGGAGCAGGGCCGTCGTTTGCCGCCGCGGATCCGGCGCCGGCGCCAAGAGGAACATCGGAAGGAGCTTCGACGACACACCCCAGATCGCCACGGTGAACGTGGCGAGAAGGCCGAGAGTCAGGTGAGCCGCGAGGTGGTCCATCGGGGCCCCGGGCAGAAAGGCGCGCCTGCGATCCAGACCGATCAGGAGGCCCGCCGTCATCGTGAGCGCGAGGCCCGCATAGGCCAAGCTGAACGCCAGCCGCACCGGTCCGCGCGGGGCCCGCGCGAGCACCGGCAGGACCGCCGCGAAGAAAAGGATGATCCCGATGGTCACCGCGGCGGCCGAGATGACGAGGCCGTTCCAGCGCAGCTTCGCGAAGTGGAGGACCATTCCCGCCGTGCCCGCGAAATAGCACACGACCGCCGCGCGCACGAGGCCCGTCCGCGCCACCGTCACGCCCGCCACGACGGGCAGGAGCTGGACGGAAGCGCCCAGGAAGACGGCCAGGAGGAAGCCCAGCGTCACGGTGTGCACGAGCGCGAGGATTTCCTGCTGGTACGTCCAATCCGCCATCCTCGCCGCGAGGAGCGGCGCGGCGAAGGCGGCGGCCAGCAGAAACCCGACCGCCGGCAGGAAGAAAGCCATCGGGAGCGATGGCGCGGGGGCCTGTGAGAGGAAGGCCGGTCCAAGACCGGGGCCGCTAGCGCCGGACGCGGGTTTCATGGGCATCCGGCAGCTCGCGCGTCGACACGTCGAGACCGCGCTCCAGAAGGAGCGGCAGCAGATGGACGGGGCGGCGCTCGGTCAGGACGACGAGCTCCGCTCCGACGGGGAGAGCCGCAGCGGCCTCGAGCGTCCGCACGAGAGGTTCAGGGGGCGGAAGCCCCCTCAGGTCGAGAACTTCGGTCATGGCTCTTCGGTCGCGCTCTGGCGCCGAAACGTCACGCGGAAGCCTTCCGCGCCGAGCGCCTCGGTCACGTTCGAGAACCCCATCCTCGCAAGCACGCCGTAGAGCGGCACAGGCTCGAAGGGCGCGAGAACGACGAGCCGGCCGCCGGGCTCGATGGCGCGGGCCGCCGACATGATCTTGGAAATAGGCTCCTGACCTCGGGCCAGGTCCGGTCTGACGTCGAGAAGCGTGTCGGGGGGGAGGGAGTCGGCCATGGTCCCGAATCTGCGCCCCCCGCGCCCGGTTCGCCATGACGACCGTCATGTCGACGGCGTCAGAGATCGGCTTTCCCGAATCATCGGCACACTTTTCCGGAGAAATCGGCAAAGCCTGCCGGAAAGCGCACGTCGAGGTCGATGGCGGTGCAGTTGTCGTTCGCGGGAGCGAGACAGTCCATCGGCGCAATGGCAGAGAGATTGCGTCTCAATCCGGCCGAGAGACCCTGTCTGGAAGGCCACCGTAACCAACGACGGCGCGTTCGTCCACATGCAGGAATCGGTCACGCCGTTCTGAACCAATCCCACGAAGAAAGGAAGGACTCGACCATGAATCGAACCATCTCAACAGGAGTGCTCGCGGCCGCTGTAGTTGCAGGAGTTGTTTTCGCGGCGCCAGCCCGGGCCGAGGAACACGCCAAGACCGGAGAGATGAGCCACACCCCGTCGGCCGTCGCGCTCAGAACCGCCATGCGGCAGCTCTGGGAAGAGCACATCGTCTACACGCGCAACTTCATCATCAGCGCGTTGGCGGATCTCGGCGACACCGATAAGGTGGCGGAACGGCTTCTCAGGAACCAGGACGACATCGGCAACGCGGTCAAGCCGTTCTACGGGGACGAGGCGGGCAAGAAGCTGGCCTTGCTTCTCCGGGACCACATCCTGATCGCCGCGGACATCGTGAAGGCCGCGAAGACCGGCAACAACGACGGAGTGGCGAACGGGGAGAAGCGCTGGCACGCCAACGCCGACGAGATTTCGGCTTTCCTGAGCGGCGCGAATCCCAACTGGCCGAAGGCGACGCTGACCGACATGCTGTACAAGCACCTCGATTTCACGACGACCGAGGTCGTTTCACGGATCAAGAAGGACTGGCCCGCCGACATCGAGGCCTACGACAAGGGCCATGCGCACATGCTCATGTTCGCCGATGCGCTGACGAGCGGG
>JBGQDL010000233.1:0-4552 GCA_041495865.1 Thermoanaerobaculia bacterium
AACCTGGGAGCAAGCTCGACAAGGCGAAATCGCTCGGCGTGGCCGTCTGGACCGAGGACGACCTCGACCGGGCGCTCGGAGTCTCTTCTTGAGCGCGACGGCGCCGCTCGTACTCGTCGTCGACGATGACGCGGGCAGCCGGAAGGCCATGGCGCTGACGCTCCAGACGGACGGCCGCCGCGTGGAGGAGTTCGCCGACGCCGATTCCGCGCTCGAGCGGGCGATCGAGGATCCCTCCGTGGCCCTCGTCGTGACGGACCTCAAGATGCCGGGCAAGAGCGGGCTCGACCTCGCGGCGGACCTCGCCGTCGCGCGGCCGGACGTCTCGGTTCTGCTCGTGACGGCGCACGGGGACGTCGAGACGCTCCTGTCCGCCCGCACGCTGGGCACGGTCGATTACGTCGCGAAGCCTCTCGCGAAGGACGACCTGCGCCTCAGGGCCGATGCGGCGCTTCGCCGCTCGCATCAGGCGGGCGAGATCAAGGACCTCCGGGAGCGCCTCGACAAGCGCTATGGCTTCGAGGCGATCCTCGGGATCTCGAGGCCCATGGAAGAGCTTTTCGCGCGCCTGCGCGTCGTCGCACCCGCACGAACGACCATCCTCGTCGTCGGCGAGTCCGGCACGGGCAAGGAGCTCGTCGCGAACGCGCTTCACCACAACTCGCCGCGGCGAGGGCGCGCATTCGTGGCCCTGAATTGCGGGGCCATTCCCCGCGAGATCATCGAGTCCGAGCTCTTCGGGCACGAGCGCGGCGCCTTCACGGGCGCGCTCGTGAAGCGCGTCGGGCGCATCGAGCAGGCGCAGGGCGGCACTCTGTTCCTCGACGAGGTCTCGGAGATGCCACCCGACCTGCAGGTGAAGTTCCTGCGGGTCCTGGAGGAGAAGCGCGTGACGCCGGTGGGCGGGAACGAGAGCCGGGACGTGGATTTCCGGCTCGTGGCCGCCACGAACCGCGACCTCCGCTCCGAGATCGAGGCCGGACGCTTCCGGCAGGACCTCTACTACCGCCTGTCCGTCGTGACCGTCGAGATTCCCCCGCTCCGCGAGCGGCGGGACGACATCCCGCTCCTCGTCGAGCGCTTTCGGGACGTTTTCGCGAAGGAGCATGGAAAGCCCGTGACGGGGGTGACCCCCGCGGCCCTCGCGTCGCTCGTCGCCTACCCGTGGCCCGGCAACGTCAGGGAGCTGAAGAACGTCGTCGAGAGCGCCGTTCTGTTCGCCGCGGGCCCACGCATCGATATGGCCGATCTGCCCTCGGCCCTGCGCGGACGCGCCACGGCGCCCGCGCCGTCGAAGCCCCGATCGGGCGAGTGGCCGGCGGTTCGGACCGGGGCCTCCGCCCCGCCGGAAGCCGCGCCGGCGTCACCGGCGCCGGAAGAGCCCGTGTCCGTCGCATCGCTCGTGGGCAAGACGATGGCGGAGATCGAGCGGGAGGCGATTCTCACGGCCCTGCAAGTGACGGGCGGGAACCGCCGCCGCGCTTCGGAAGCGCTCGGGATCGGCCTCAGGACGCTTCAGCGGAAGCTCAAGGAGTACCAGGGCGAGCTCGCGGGCGAGGACGACGATGAGCAGGAGGGCGACGAAGCGGGAGACTGAGCGCTATATCCTTCGGGCGACAGGAGGGACCGATGGACATCCCGATGAAGGTCTACGTGACCTGCCCGATGGCGGAGCTCAAGCAGGTACCTGGGGTGCTCATCTCCGTCTCGCCGCACGGCTTCTACGAGATCAACGTGACCTACGGCTCGAACACGCACCTCATCCTGGTGCCCGTCGTCGGCACGACACTGACGGCGCAGGAGCCCGTCCTCAGCCCGCCGCCGAGCTTCCAGGTCGAGCGCTAGGACGGCTCTTCGGCACACAGAGTTCAAGGAGGCCCGTTGAAGGGGATGCTCGCCTCCCTCTTCTTCGTAGTCTTCGTGCTCCTCGTACTGCGGCTCTTCTCGCGGTCGGTCATCTATCCCCGGCCGCGCGTCCCGATGCCGGAAGAGAGCGAGCTCGCGGGACACGCTCCAAACGCCCGCCTCGTCCGGTATACGACCGCCGATGGAATTCCCTTGAAAGGGATCATCGTCGGTGCGGGCTCGCGCGCGGGGGCGCGCGTTCTCTACTTCCATGGGAACGCCGAGTCTGCCATCCAGAATCTGCCCCTCGCGGACGACCTCGCGAGGAGCGGCGTCGAGACGTTTCTCGCGGAATACCGGGGCTACTCAGGGCTGCAGGGCCGGCCGACGGAAGCCGGCCTCTCGCTGGATGGCGAGGCGGCGCTTCAGGCGTTCGTCGGCGGACACGCGGACTCGGGGCCGCTCGTCCTGGTCGGCCGGTCGCTCGGATCGGGCGTCGCCGTCGAGCTCGCGTCCCGCCGTCCGCCGCGCCTTCTGATCCTCATCTCGCCCTACACGTCGCTCGTGGACATGGGCCGCTCCCTCGTCGGTCCGTTGGCTCCGGTCCTCGTCCCCGACCGGTTCGACAACCTCTCGAAGATCGGGGCCCTGAGCTGCCCGATCGTCATCGTTCACGGAACGCGCGACGAGGTCGTGCCGTTCGAGATGGGCCGGCGCCTCGCCGCGCGCGCCGGACGGAACGTGCGATTCATCCCGCTCGAAGGCCGCGGGCACAACGATCTGCCGGAGCTCCCGCACCTGATCGCGGAGGAGATCCGCCGCGCCCTGGGTCCGGGTTGAGCGCGCGCCTGCGTCGCCCTCAGGACGCCGCGTCCACGTCGCGCTCGCCCCCCTCGAACGCTTCGGCGCCGCGCCTCTCGAACGCCTCTACCGCCTTGAGGACGCGGCGGCGCGCGTCCTCGACGAACGCGGCCTGCGAGTCGATCGGCGTCTCGCCCTCCGCGGGCCTGAGGCGCTCGTAGGCGCCGTTTTCGTTCAGGCGCCGCGCGCGCACGTTGTCCTTGAGCATCGTGTCGATCGCGTCGACGACCCGCTGCGCGAGAGCGGGCTCCTCCACGGGGAAAGTCGCCTCCACCCGGCGGAAGAAGTTGCGCGGCATCCAGTCGGCGGAGGAGAGCCAGACCTTGCGGTCGCCGCCGTTCTCGAAGACGAAGGCGCGGCTGTGCTCGAGGAACCGGCCCACGATGGAGCGCACGCGGATCGTCTCCGAAACGCCGGGGACGCCGGGCTTCAGGCAGCAGATTCCGCGCACGATCAGATCGACGGGCACGCCCGCCTGGGACGCTTCGTAGAGCCCCGCGATGACTCGCGGGTCGACGAGGGCGTTCATCGTCGCCTTGATGCCCGAGGGGCGTAAGGCGCGCGCGTGCGCCGTCTCTCTCGCGATCGACTCGAGGACCCCACGGTGCATGTCCTTCGGCGCGGTCACGAGGCGCGCGTAGCTCGTCCTGCCCGCGAAGCCCGTGAGGGCGTTGAAAAGGCGCGTGGCGTCCTCGCCGAACTCCGGGCGGCAGGTCATCAGCCCGAAGTCCGTGTAGAGGCGCGCCGTCAGCGCGTTGTAGTTGCCGGTGCCGAGGTGCACGTAGCGCCGGATCTCGTCCTTCTCGCGCCGGACCACGAGCGCGATCTTGGCGTGCGTCTTCAGGCCGACGACGCCGTAGACGACGTGGACGCCGGCCTGCTCGAGCGACTTGGCCCACTCGATGTTCTTTTCCTCGTCGAAGCGCGCCTTCAGCTCCACGAGGACCGCGACCTGTTTGCCGTTCTCGGCCGCGCGGATGAGCGCGGGGAGGATCGCCGAGTCCGCGTTCGTGCGGTAGAGCGTCATCTTGATCGCGACCGTCTTCTGGTCGACCGAAGCGCGCTCGATCATCTCGACGACGGGCGAGAACGAGTCGTAGGGATGGTGGAGGAGGATGTCCCCGGCGCGGATCGCGCCGAAGACCGAGGTGTCGGGCTGGCTGAAGACCGCCGGCACGGAGGGTGAGAAGGGCGGGTCTTTCAGCTCCTTCCGGTCGAGCCGGGTCAGCGACATGAGATCGCCCGCGCCGAGCGGCCCGTCCACCTCGTAGACCTCGTTTTCGGTGATCTCGAGCTGCTTCTGGAGAAGCTTCCGCACGCGCTTGGGCGTTTTCGGGACGACCTCGAGGCGCACGACCGCGCCGAAGCGCCGGCGCCTCACCTCCTGCTCGATCGTGGCCAGGAGGTCCGAGGCCTCGTCCTCCTGGATCTCGATGTCGGCGTCGCGCGTCACGCGAAAGAGGTGCGAGGACACGATCTCGAGGCCGGAAAAGAGCTCCGCCAGGTTCGCCTGGATGAGCGACTCGAGGAGCAGGAACTCCGCCTTCTCGGGCCTGACTTTCTTCTTGCCCTCCACCAGCTCGCGGAGCGGCAGGAGGCGCGGCATGGCCTGCGGCACCTTGACGCGCGCGAACTTCGTCTCGCCCGTCTCCGGGTTCTTCACCTCCACCGCGAGGTTGAGGGAGAGGTTCGAGAGGAACGGGAACGGATGCCCGGGGTCCACGGCGAGCGGCGTGAGGATCGGCAGGACGTTTCGCCTGAAGTGCGTGCTCGCTGCCTCGCGCTGCGCATCGGAAAGGTCGCTCCAGGTGAGGATCGAGATGCCGGCTTGGGCGAGCTTCGGCAG
>JBGQDL010000234.1:0-4410 GCA_041495865.1 Thermoanaerobaculia bacterium
GCAGGTCATGGAGAAGCTGAAGGAGCTCGACCAGGTCGCGTACGTGCGCTTCGCATCCGTGTACCGGCGGTTCGAGGATCTGGGAGACTTCGTGGACGAGCTCAAGGCGCTGCTCGGGCGCGTGCCCGGAACGGGGAGAACGAGGTGAAGAAGCACGAGGGGCCCGTCGACTTCTACTTTGGCGGACAGAGATCCTCCCGCCGCCCGGTCCTCGCGCCGCCCGTGGACGTCGTCGAGGATGCGCAGGGCTGGCGGCTCGTCTTCGAGATTCCCGGCGCCGATCCGGACCAGATCGCCGTGGACGTCCAGGGCCGCGTCCTGACGCTGCGGGGGGTTCGCCGCGCCACCGACCGGGCGGACGGCCACTTCCTCAGGGTCGAGCGCCCGGCGGGCCCCTTCGAGCGCGCCCTCGAGCTGCCGGACGACCCCGACCCCGAGCGCACGCGCGCGACCTACGCCGACGGCCTCCTGGTTCTCGAGGTGCCGAAGAAGGCCGAGGGGCGCGGTCGTTCGATCCCCATCGTGAAGGGAAAGAAAGGCGCATGAGCGCGGAAGCCCCTTCGGCCGAAAAGGTCGTCATCCCCGACATCCTCCCGGCGCTCCCGCTGAAGGACGTCGTCCTGTTCCCCTACGTCATCGTGCCGCTCTCGGTCTCGCGCGAGAAGTCGATCGCCGCCGTCGATGCGGCGCTCGCCGAGCAGCGCGTCCTTCTTCTCGTCGCCCAGAGGGACGCGTCGGTCGAGGAGCCGAAGCCGGAAGACCTCTACACGATCGGGACGGCGGCCGCCATCATGCGGATGCTCAAACTGCCGGACGGGCGCATCCGCCTTCTCGTGCAGGGTCTCGCGCGCGTGAAAGTCGATTCGTTCCTCGCCGAGACGCCCGCGCTCCGCGCGAAGGTCACACGCATCCCGGAGCCCGAGGACCAGACGCCCCGCCCCGAGGAGACCGAGGCTCTCACGCGCAGCGTGAAGGAAGCGCTCGAGAAGACGGTCACGCTCGGAAAGGCGATCTCGCCGGAAGTCATGATCGTGGCCGCCGGACTCGACGAGCCCGCGCGCCTCGCCGACCTCGCCGCCTCGAACCTCGAGCTGAAGATCGAGGAGGCCCAGAAGATCCTCGAGACCGTTCCCGCGGTCGAGCGTCTGCGCACGGTGCTCGAAATCCTGCGGCGAGAGGTGCGCGTTCTGACCGTCCAGCAGGAGATCACCGGCGTGGCGAAGGGCGAGATCGACAAGAGCCAGCGCGAGTACTTCCTGAGGCAGCAGCTCAAGGCGATCCAGCAGGAGCTCGGCGAGACGGAGGACATCTCCGAGGAGATCGCCGCCTACCGGAAGAAGATCACGGAGAAACAGATCCCCGAGGAGGCGGCGCAGGAGATCGAGAAACAGGTCAGGCGGCTCGAGCGCGGCAACCCGGACTCGGCCGAGAACGCGATGCTCCGCACGTATCTCGACTGGCTCGCGAACCTGCCGTGGGGCACCGTCTCGAAGGACAACCTCGATCTGGCGCGCGCGCGGAAGATCCTCGACGAGGACCACTACGACCTCGACAAGATCAAGCTGCGGATCGTCGAGTTCCTGGCGGTGCGCAAGCTCGCGCCCGACTCGAAGGGGCCGATCCTGTGCTTCGTCGGACCGCCGGGCGTGGGCAAGACGTCGCTCGGCCGCTCGATCGCGCGCGCTCTCGACCGGAAGTTCCTGCGGCTCTCGCTCGGCGGCGTGCACGACGAGGCCGAGATCCGGGGCCACCGCCGCACCTACGTGGGCGCGATGCCCGGACGCATCGTGCAGGGACTCTCCCAGGCCGGCACCTCGAACCCGGTCTTCATCCTCGACGAGGTCGACAAGGTCGGCGCCGATTTCCGCGGCGATCCCTCCTCGGCGCTCCTCGAGGTGCTCGATCCCGAGCAGAACAGGACGTTCCGCGACCACTACCTCGGCGTGAACTACGACCTCTCGAAGGTGCTCTTCATCACGACCGCGAACATCCTCGACACGATCCACCCCGCCTTCCTCGACCGCATGGAGGTCATTCGCCTCTCGGGCTACACGCTGGAGGAGAAGCTCGCGATCGCCCGGGCGCACACGGTGCCGAAGCAGCTGAAGGAGAACGGCCTTCCGGCGGGAGCGGTCACGTTCACCGACGCGGCGCTTCGGGCGATCGTCGAGGGGCACACGCGGGAGGCGGGCCTGCGCGGCTTCGAGCGCGAGATCGGCTCGTGCTGCCGCAAGGTGGCCGTCCGCTGGGCCTCGGGGCGCAAGCGGCGCGTGAGGGTGACGCCGAAGCAGGTCCGCGTCTTCCTCGGGAACCCGAAGTTCCAGCGCGACGAGGCCCTCAGGACCGACCAGATCGGCACCGCGACCGGCCTCGCGTGGACGGCGGTGGGCGGCGACGTCCTCCACGTCGAAGCCCGCGCCGTGCGGGGCAAGGGCCGGCTCCAGCTCACGGGCCAGCTCGGGGACGTCATGAAGGAGTCGGCGCACGCCGCGCTCACTTTCGCGCGCTCGCGGGCGGACGAGCTCGGACTTCCCGCCGACTACTTCGAAACGCACGACATCCACGTGCACGTGCCGGAAGGAGCGATCCCGAAGGACGGGCCGTCGGCGGGCGTCACGATGGCCACGGCCATGATCTCGGCTTTCGGGCAACGGCCGGTGCGCCGCGACGTCGCGATGACCGGCGAGATCACGCTGCGCGGAGACGTCCTCCCGATCGGCGGCCTCAAGGAGAAGGTGCTCGCGGCGCGGCGGGCGGGGATTCGCACGATCGTGATTCCGAAGGCGAACGCGCGCGACCTGACGGAAATCCCGAAATCGCTGAGCCGGGACCTCCGATTCGTCTTCGCGGCGCGCGTGGACGAGGTCCTGAGCGCGGCCCTCGGACCCGTCCGGGCCCTGAAGCTGGCGAAGCCCCCCGAGGGGGGAAAGAAGACGGCATGAGAGCGGGACTGCCGCCCGAGGACGCGATCGTCGCGCGGCTCGCGTCCGCCTTCGCGACGCGCCGGCGCGATGTGAAGACCGGCATTGGCGACGACGCCGCGATTCTCGCCGCTCCCGGACGCCTCGCCGTGACCACGGACGTGCTGCTCGAGGATCACGACTTCCGCCGGGATGCCGATCCGTGCCGGCTCGGGCGCAAGGCGCTCAACGTGAACCTCTCCGACCTCGCCGCGATGGGTGCCGCGCCGCGCTGGGCGATCCTCGCGCTCGGCCTCCCGAAGAAGACACGCTCCGAGTGGCTCGACTCGCTCATTTCGGGCGTGCGCGGGGCCGCCGCCGAGCATGGCGTGGCCGTCGTGGGCGGCGACCTGTCCGCGTCCGAGAAGATCTTCGTCGCCGTGACGGCCCTCGGACAGGCGCCGGAAAAGCCGCTTCTCCGCTCCGGCGCCGAGCCGGGAGACGCGCTCTACATTTCCGGAACGCTCGGGGCGGCGGCGGCCGGTCTGCGCCTCCTCGAGGCCGGCTACCGTCTCTCCGCGGAGAAGGACGTTCTCGACCCGAAGGGACGCCGCGTCCCGGCGCCGCGCGCGCCGGAGAAGGCGCGGCTCATCAGGCACCAGATCGACCCGCGCCCGCAGCTCGAGCTCGGCGCCGCGCTCGCGGCCGGGGGCCTCGCCTCGGCGGCCCTCGACGTCTCCGACGGCCTCGCGCGCGACCTCTACCGCATCTGCCGCGCCTCGGACGTGGGGGCGACCGTCGAGGCCGCTCTTCTCCCCGCCGACTCGGCGCTTTCCAATCTCGCCGGCGTCCTCGGCCTCGACCCGCTCGCCACGGCTCTCTATGGAGGCGAAGACTTCGGGCTGCTTTTCACGGTGCCCAAGCGCAAGCTCGCCGAGCTCGAGGCCCTCTCCGGCCGGTTCGCCCTCCGGCGCATCGGCATGATCGACGACGGCGCGGGAGTTCGCCTCGTGCGCGACGGCCGGCGGACGCCGCTTCCCGATGCGGGCTTCGACCACTTTGAACGCTGAAGGCTTCAAGCACCGGTTTCTTCACATGCTCGGGAGCGACTCGCCACCCGAGACCGTCGCGGCGTCGTTCGCCATCGGAGTCGCGATCTCGTTCACGCCGCTCTTCGGGCTTCACTGGATCATCGCGCTCCTGCTCGCCTTCATCCTGAAGCTCAACAAGGTGGATGTCCTCCTCGGGACCCTCGTCGTGAATCCGCTGACGGTCCCGGCCGTCGCCGCGCTCGCGATCCCGATCGGGCGGCTCCTGCTGCGGGCGCGGCACGAAGCCATCATGCATCTGCCGTGGCGCGAGCTGTTCCGGCGCTCGTTCTGGACCGCCGCGGGGCCCACGATGAAGGCCGTCGGTTTCCAGATGGCGGTCGGGATGCTCTTCCTGGCCGTGCTCGCCGGGGCGCTCACTTACGTGGTCCTCGTGAACCTCATCCGGCGCCACCGGGCGA
>JBGQDL010000235.1:0-4344 GCA_041495865.1 Thermoanaerobaculia bacterium
CCGCTCCTGCAGGACGAGAACGAGGAGATCCGCTACTCGGCCCTCGCCGTCCTCGAGAAGAACCCGAACGAGAGCTACTTCCCCGACGTCCTTCAGATGGCCCGCACGGGCGGCGGGCGCGTGGCCGAGGCGTCCTTCGCGGCGATCAAGCGCCTGCTCGCGACCGCCCGCCAGGACCACACGCCCGAGATCGTGCCGCTCCTCGCCGACGGGAACGCGATCGTGCGCCAGGGCGCGGTGAACCTCCTGCTGCAGTTCCCGCCCGATCTCCTCGCGCGGCGGCTCCTCGAGCACTTTCGCGGCGCGTTCGTCTGGGTGAGGGATCGCGCGGTCGAGACGGCGCGCGACGGCCTGCCGGGGTTCGTGAACGCTCTTCTCGGCCTCACGAACGATCCCGACGCGGCCTTCGCGAAGGCCGCCTCCGAGATGACGCTGGCCCTCGCGGACCCCAAGGCGCTTCCCGTGTGGATCAAGCTCGTGGACGACCGCGACCTCTGGGTGAGAACGCGCGCCGTCGAGTCGCTCGGGCGCGACGGCAAGGGGAACGACGAAGCCCTGACGCGCCTCCTCGCGGCGCTGAAGGACCCCGAGCTCGTCCTCCCCGCCGCGTCGGCGGTCGGAGATCTCGGCGACCGGCGCGCCGCGCCGCCCCTGCTCGACGCGTTCAAGGCGTCCTCCGCGCGACCCGACGTCCAGATCGAGATTCTCGACGCGATGGTGAAGCTCGCGCTGGCCGACGCCGGCGTGCTGCCGCAGATCGTGACGGTGTGCTCGCGCATCTCCCAGATGGCGCAGCTGGACGCGGCGGTCCGCACGCGCGCCCGGCTCCACGTCGGCAAGCTCTCGGGCGACGAGGCGCGTGACGCGCTGCCCGAGATCGAGCCCGTGATCCAGACCGTCGCTCTGGCGGGAAACCAGAGCGCGCGGCTCGTCGAGTTCCTCGCCGACACCGTCAAGCGCGGGGCCTCGGACCTCCATCTCGCCACGGGCTTCGTGCCCCACCAGCGCGTACAAGGCGTCCTCGAGCCCATGGACGCGCCGCCCATGACGCGCGCGCGCGCCACCCAGCTCATCCGCGAGGTGCTCGACGAGGAGGAATGGAGAACCCTGGAGCGCGAGCGCCAGATCGACGTCTGCCTGAAGCTGCCCGGGCTCGGGCGCTTCCGGGCGAACTTCTTCTCCCAGCGCGGCGGCTTCGACGCGTGCTTCCGCGTCATTCCGAAGACCATCCCGACGATCGAGGAAATCGGGCTCCCGGCGTCCTTCTCCGACGTCCTCAAGTTCACGCAGGGCCTCGTCCTCGTGACCGGGCCCTCGGGCTGCGGAAAGTCCACGACGCTCGCCGCGCTCATCGACCGGATCAACGAGACCCGCCGGTGCCACATCATCACGGTCGAGGACCCGGTCGAGTTCGTGCACCCGAACAAGGAGTCCCTGGTGAACCAGCGGCAGGTGCCCCACCACACGGCCTCGTTCGCGCGGGCGCTCAAGGCGGCGCTCCGCGAGGATCCGGACGTCATCCTCGTGGGCGAAATGCGCGACCTCGACACGATCTCGCTCGCGATCACCGCCTCGGAGACGGGGCACCTCGTGCTCGGCACCCTCCACACCACGAACGCGCCCGCGACGATCGACCGCATCGTCAGCTCTTTCCCTCCGGGGCAGCAGGGGCAGATTCGCGTCATGCTCTCGGACTCGCTCAAGGCCGTCGTGTCGCAGGCCCTCCTGCCGCGGCGCGGGTTCGCGGGGCGCGTGGCGGCCTTCGAGATCCTCCGGACGACGTCCGCCGTGGGGGCGCTCATCCGCGAAGGCAAGACGCACCAGCTACCCTCGCAGCTCCAGACGGGCCAGGCCGTCGGCATGGTCACGATGGACCAGTCCCTCATGAAGCTCTGCGAGGAGGACAAGGTCGACCCCGAGAGGGCCATGGAGAAGGCGCTCAAGAAGGAGCTCTTCGAGAAGCTCCTCGCCGACGAGAGGCAGGCTCTCGAATGACCACGACGCCTCCGATCTCGCTCGCGGAGAGGGGCCCGAACCGGATCGACACGCTCCTGAGGATCGTCGTCGACAAGAAGGCCTCGGACCTTCACCTCGCCGTGGGATCGCCGCCGATGGTCCGCGTGGACGGGGATCTCCACCGGTTGAAGTGGCGCACCCTGACAGAGGAGGACTACGAGAGCCTCGTCAATCCGATCGCTCCCAAGAGGCCGCTCAAGGAATGGCAGGAGAACGGAGACACGGACTTCGCGTACGCCATGGGGAAGGTCGCGCGCTTCCGGGTGAACCTGTTCCGCCAGGAGCACGGGTCGGGCGCCGTGCTCCGCATGATCCCGCCGAAGGTCCTCTCGATCGAGGAGCTCGGGCTGCCTCCCCTCGTCGCGAACGTGGCGCGCGTTTCGCGCGGCCTCGTCCTCCTGACCGGCCCGACGGGCTCCGGCAAGTCCACGACGCTCGCGGCGCTCCTCGACTGGATCAACCGGACGCGCGCCTCGCACATCGTCACGATCGAGGACCCGGTCGAGTTCCTGCACGTGCCCCAGAAATCGCTCATCTCGCACCGCGAGCTCGGCTTCGACACGCCGACGTTCGCGGGCGCGCTGAAGGCGGCGCTGCGCGAGGATCCCGACGTCATCCTCGTGGGCGAGCTCCGCGACCTGGAGACGATGTCGCTGGCTCTCCGGGCGGCCGAGACAGGGCTCCTCGTCTTCGGCACCCTGCACACGAACTCCGCCGCGAGAGCGGTGGACCGCCTCATCGACAGCTTCTCCGCCGAGGAGCAGGAGCAGGTGCGCACCGTGCTCGCGGAAGTGCTGAAGGCGGTCGTCGCGCAGGTTCTCCTGAAGAAGATCGGCGGCGGCCGCGTCCCGGCGTTCGAGGTGCTCCGCGGGTCCTCCGCGCTCTCGAACAACATCCGCGAGGGAAAGACGAGCATGATCTCGACGCTCATCCAGACCGGCCGCGCGTCCGGGATGATCGCGATGGACCAGTATCTCGCGGACCTCGTCCTGGCCTCGGCCGTGGACGCGGACGAAGCGCTCGAAAAAGCGCTCGACAAGGACCAGTTCCGGGGGCTCGTCGAGAAGCGGAAGACCGCGGCGGCGCGGGCCGCGGCCCCGGCGCCGACGGGCTGAGCGCCCGCGTCCCGGCTGTCCCGCCCGTTGCGCTCAGGGCGCGGCCGGCGCGGCCGGAAGCTCGAGCGCGAACCGCGCGCCCAGGAGAGCCTGAGAGCGCCCGAACGAGACCCTGCCGCCGTGGAGCACGGCGATCTTGGCGACGAGAGCGAGGCCGAGACCCGTCCCCGTGTCCTTCGTCGAGAAGAACGGGACGAAGAGCTTCGCGGCCGCTTCGTCGGGCACACCCGCACCGTCGTCCTCGACGGCGATCCGCGCGAATCCGGCGATTTCGCCCTCGCCGCGCAGCACGACGCGGCCCGCGCGGCCGCCCGCCGCCGCGGCCTCGCAGGCGTTCTTCACGAGGTTCACGAGCGCGCGCCTGACGAGGGCCGCGTCCGCGTGCGCGAGAACGAACGTCCCCGCCGCCTCGACCACGACCCCGGGCGTCAGCACGCGCTGCTCGTCGACGATCTCGAGCGCGAGCGCGCGGAGGTCGCACCGGCCGGCCTCGAGCCGCTCGGGACGCGCGAAGAACAGGAAATCCCCCGTCACCCTCGCCACGTGCTCGGCCTCGGTTTGAATCGCCTCGAGCTGCCGGGCGCGCGCCACCGGGTCCTCCGTCTTCGCCGCGAGACGCGCCCATCCCAGGATCGTTCCCGTCGCGTTTCGGAACTCGTGCGCGATGCCCGCCGAGAGCTCGCCGAGCGCCGCGAGCTCGCGGCGGGACGATAGCTCGCGCTCGAGGCGCCGCGTGGTCGTGCGGTCCTCGAGAAAAAGGAGGACGCCCAGCACGGCCTTCCCCGCGTCCAGAATCGGGACGGCCGTGAGCTCGAGAAGGCGCGCGGCCGGCCCGTCTCCGAGCGTGAGCTCTTTCGAGAGCGTCGGTGTGCCGGTGCGCGCCGCCTGCGCCGCCGCGCGGAGCGCGGGCACCGCGTCGACGGCGGCCTCGGCGGAAGCGACGGGATCCCCCGGGCCGAGACCGAGAAACTCGCGGGCGGGGATGTTCGCCTGCGTGAGGCGGCCTTTCGCGTCCACGACGACGAGTCCGCCGGGGTGCGACCTCACGAGCGTCTCGGCCGTGACCGCGAGGTCGTCGGCGCGCCGCTTTTCGGAGCTGCGGAGCCCTTCCAGCTCGGCCGTGCGTTTCTTCAGCTCGTCGACCGTGCGCTGGAACGTCGCGACCGCCGTCTCGGCTTCGTCGCCGCCGGCCCGCGCCGCGGGCACGAGGCCG
>JBGQDL010000236.1:0-4334 GCA_041495865.1 Thermoanaerobaculia bacterium
CGTCCGCCTCGGCCACGAGGTATTCCCCGTGCCCGAGCCGGGCCGTGCCCACCTCGCGCATGCGGCCGCCGACGATGATCGTGGGGTCCAGGCCCGCCGCCATGAGGATCGCGCCGGTCATGGACGTCGTCGTCGTCTTGCCGTGCGTGCCGGCGATCGCGATCCCCCGCTTGACCCGCATGACTTCCCCGAGCATTTCGGCCCGCTTGATCACGGGAATGCCCGCGGACCGCGCGGCCGCGACTTCCGGGTTGCTCTCGTTGACCGCGCTCGAGTAGACGACGACGTCGGCGCCGGACATGTTCTCGGCCCGGTGGCCTCGATGCACCTTGATGCCGAGACTCATCAGCCGTTCGACCGTCTCGCCGACCGAGAGATCCGAACCGGTCACCTCGAGTCCGACGCTCTTCAGCAGCTCGGCGAGACCGCACATCCCGATCCCGCCGATGCCGACGAAGTGAAGGCGCTTGACCCTCAGGAAATTCATGCCGCCTCCACCTCGAACAGGAGGTCGCACAGGCGAGCCGCCGCGTCCGGCGCGGCTGAACGCCGCGCCGCCTCCCCCATCGCGAGCAGGCGCGACGGGTCGCCCAGAAGGCCCGCGAGGGCCGCCGCGAGACGTTCGTCCGTGGCCTCCGCTTCTGTGACGACGACGGCCGCGCCTTCCGCCTCGAGCTCGCGCGCGTTCGCCTCCTGGTGCGCGTGCGTCGCGGCGGCGAACGGCACGAGGAGAGCCGGGCGTCCGGCAGCCGCGATCTCCGCGACGGTCATCGCGCCCGCGCGCGCCACGACGAGATCCGCCGCGGCGTATGCGGCAGCCATGTCGTCGAGAAACTCGTGGACGAACGCGCGATCCCCGAGGAGCCCCAGCTTCGCGTAGGACGTCGCGACCGCATCGGCGCGGCTCTTCCCCGCCTGGTGCACGACGTCGAACGCGATGCCCGCCTCCGCGACCCGCGCGAGCGCGAGAGGCACGAGGCGGTTCAGGATCTGTGCGCCCTGGCTGCCGCCGACGACGAGAATCCGCAGCCGGCGATCCACCGAGCGCGAGACGAGGGACGGAATTCCGAAGAAGCTCTCCCGCACCGGATTGCCCGTCACGACGGCTCCGGGCAGCGCCGCGGCGCCACGCGCCGTGCCGACGGCAATGCGCCTGGCCACGCGCGCGAGGAGACGGTTCGTCAGGCCGGGGATGGCGTTCTGCTCGTGGATGAGCGTCGGGACTCTCCTCACCCACGCCGTCGCCACGAGCGGGCCCGACGCATAGCCGCCCACGCCGACCACCGCGCGCGGGGCGTGGCGTGCGAGGAGGCGCAGGGAATCGAGAAGCGCGAGGGGGAGCGTCCGGAGGCCGTCGAGGCGCGCGCGCCAGCCCTTGCCCACGAGGCCCTTCGCCCGCACGAGCTCGAGGGCGAAGCCGGCCTTCGGCACGAGCGTCGTCTCGAGCCCGCGCGCGGTGCCCACGAACACGATCGGCGCGCCGGGCCGCCGCCGCCGGATCTCGCCAGCCAGCGCGAGGGCCGGGAACACGTGCCCGCCCGTCCCTCCGCCCGCGATGAGAAAGCCGCGCTCCCTCATGACGCGTGCTGCGAGAGGTTGAGGAGAATTCCGATCGCGAGGAGGTCGGAGAAGAGCGCCGACCCGCCGTACGAGAGGAACGGCAGCGGGATTCCCTTCGTCGGGAGGAGCGAAAGGACGACCGAGATGTTGACGAGCGCCTGCACGACGATCATCACCGAGAAGCCGACTCCGAGGAGCCGCCCGAAGGAATCCGGCGCGTTCGCCGCCGCGCGCACGCCGCGCGCGAAGAGAAAGCCGAAAAGGGCGAGGACGGAGGCGCAGCCGACGAGCCCCAGCTCCTCGCCCACGATCGCGTAAATGAAGTCGGTATAGGGGGTGGGCAGGAAGAAGAGCTTTTGCTTTCCGTGGCCGAGGCCGAGGCCCGTGACGCCGCCGGTGCCGACGGCGATGAGCGACTGGATGGCGTGAAAGCCCCTGCCGAGGGGGTCCGCCTCGGGGTGGAGGAACGAGATGAGGCGGTCTCGCCGGTATTGCGCCGTCCACACGAACGCCGAAAGCGTGGGCACGAGGAGCAGCGCCGAGCCGAGGAAGTACTTCATCGGCAGGCCGGCGAAAAAGAGCATCGCGGCGGCGATCACGAAGTACGTGACGGCGGTTCCGAAATCGGGCTCGAGGAGGACGAGGCCCGCGAAGAGGGCCACGAGCCCGAAGATCGGGAGCAGCGTACGCGTCGGGTGCGTGACCTCCCCCTCCCGCCTCGACAGCAGCGCTGCGAGCGCGATGACGAGTCCGATCTTCGCGAACTCCGAGGGCTGGATCGACTTGACGACGCCGAAGGACAGCCACCGCCGCGCGCCGTTGACGGGCGCGCGGAGAAGCACCGCCACGAGCGCGCCCGTCAGGAGGACGACGAGAGCTCCGATCAGGCGCGGGTCGTTCAGGCGGCGGTAATCGATGGACATCGCCATAAACGCGAAAATCGCGCCGACGACGACGGCGACCGTCTGCTTGATCACGAAGAAGTACGCGCCGGCCGGGGCCGCGGACGTGGGGAGGTAGATCTGCATCGCCGAGGCGCTGTAGATCATGAGAAGGCCCGTGAGCACGAGCAGCACGACGGACCCGAAGAGAAGGCGATCGAAGGCCAGCTTCTTGGCCATCAGCGCCTCCCCGCCGCGGAAGGCTCGGGCAGCGCTTTCACGAGCGCCTCGAAGACCTCGCCGCGATGCTCGAAGTTGCGGAACTGGTCGAACGACGCGCACGCGGGCGACAGGAGAACGGCGTCGCCCCGCTCGGCGTGGGCGGAGGCGTCTTCGAGGGCCTTCTCGAGCGTGCCCGTGACCACGAGCGCGACACCGGACAGGCTGCCGAGCGCCCGCGCGATCCCGGGCGCGGCCTTTCCGATGGCGAGGATGCGCTTCGCTTTCCGCGACGCGAGCGGCCCGAGGCGCGCGAAATCGTCGCCCTTGTCTTTCCCGCCGAGGATGAGATGCACCTTTCCGTCCGGGAACCCCTCGAGGCTCTTCAGCGTCGCGTCCACGTTCGTGCCCTTCGAGTCGTTCCAGTAGCCGACTCCGTTCACCGTGCGCACCAGCGCCGTGCGATGCGGCAGGCCGCGGAACGTGCGCAGCGTCTCGACGGCCGTTTCGGGCGTGACGCCGAGCGGCAGCGTCGCGGCGAGGGCGGCAAGCGCGTTCTCCACGTTGTGCGCGCCGGGCAGTGCGAGATCCGACCTCTTCGCGACGACGCGGGGCCCCTTGCCCGTCACGTCCGCGAGAAAGAGGTTGTCGGCGAGCCAGGCGCCCATGCCCGGCGAGACGCGACGCGAGAATGCCAGGCGCCGCGCGCGGGTGCGGATGCGCGCTACGAGCGGGTCGTCGGCGTTCAGCACCGCGACCTGCGCCTCGCGCTGGTTCTCGAAGATGCGCGCCTTGGCAGCGCCGTAGTCGTCCATCGAGCGGTAGCGGTCGAGATGGTCGGGCGTGAGGTTGAGGTGCACGGCGACGTCGGGCGCGAAGCGCCGGATTCCTTCGAGCTGGAAGGACGACAGCTCGACGACCCACGTGCGGGGCGCTGTGCCGCTCCCGTTCGCGCCCTCCTTCGTCGCGAAGTGGATCCACGGAGTCCCGAAGTTTCCGCAGGCCACCGCGTAGTGGCCCGCGCCCTTCAGCAGCGCGGCGGCGAGCGCCGTCGTCGTGGACTTTCCGTTCGTGCCCGTGACGCCCACCACGACGCCCGGCAGAAGGCGGGAGGCCAGCTCGACCTCCGCCACGACGGGCAGGGCGCGCGCACGCGCCGTGTCGAAGACCGGAAGCGTGAGCGGGATTCCGGGCGACACGACGACGAGGTCCACGCCGTCGAGAAGCGACTCGGGGTGCCCGCCGAGGACGTACCGCACGCCGGGGCACGGGGCGAGGCCTTCCGGATCGGCCTTCGCGTCCGTGCCGGTCACCTCCACGCCGCGCTCGGCCAGAGCCGCCACGGCGGCGCGGCCCGAACGGGCGAGGCCGAAGACCGCCGCGGAGCGGATCTCGGGCAGGTCGGATCCGAGCGAAAGCGTCATCGGAGCTTCAGCGTGGAAAGCGCGAAGAGCGCGAAGAGGATCGCGATGATCCAGAACCGGATGATGACCTTCGATTCCGGCCACCCGGACAGCTCGAAGTGGTGATGGAGCGGCGCCATGCGGAAGATGCGCTTGCCGCGCAGCTGGAATGAGGCCACCTGCAGGATCACGGAGACGGCCTCGACGACGAAAAGGCCGCCCACGAGGACGAGCAGGATCTCCTGCTTGATGAGCACGGCGACGGTTCCGA
>JBGQDL010000237.1:0-4333 GCA_041495865.1 Thermoanaerobaculia bacterium
CGATCCTCGAACTCGGCAAGCATCTTCTCGATCGTCTCGAGACGCGTGTTCGTGATCGCCGCCCGTGACCTCAGGTCGGAGTTCTCCGCGAGAATGGCGGTGACCTCGCTCTTCTTTTGAATCGATCGGACCCAGAGGAGGGAGAACGTCACGCCGAGGAGAACCGAGAGGCCGAAGGAGATGGCCAGGGACCAAAGGGCGCGGGAGGAGACGCGAAACTGCCGAAAACGCGCCCTCGCGTGGGGCAGGAAGATGATCGTATGCTCGCGTTTCGGCATCCGTTCGCTCCGGGGGCGTCCTTTTTTCGTCTACTTTTCGCGATCACCCTACAAGTACTGTGGACACGAGCATGGCCTACACCAGGAAGGCCGTCGATTAGGCTATAGCTAGTTTTGGGCCGGCGTGAGGCCCTGTCAACGAGAGATACATTCTCAATTCAACTCATTGACAGAAACGAGATTAGCCTCTATGAGTTGGGGACGGACTCATGTCACGGGGCTCCTTCTCGTTCGAATCGCTTTTCTCAACGCGCACTCCCCTCGGCAGTGTCGGCGGATACGTGTACACCGCCCGTCGACCCAGCGGCCGCCTCGTCGCCACGATAGCCACCATCCTCGTGCTGATCGACGCGATTCGCCTCGTGGTCCTCCCGGGGCGCTATCAGCCGATCTTCATGAATGGTTTCGAGTTGGTCGTGGTCGGGCTGGGCGCCGTCTGCTGCGCAGTTGCGGCGGCCCGCTCCTCCGCGTTCAGCAAGGGTCAGTGGGTGCTCGTCGCGGCGTTCTTCCTCGCGACGGCGCTCGCGGACGCTCACGACCTCGTCGTCGATCTGTTTCCTCGAGCCGAAGCACTGCTGCCCGAGCCGCTCGTCTTCGTGGGCTGGTTCACGTACCTCCCGCTCGCGTTGCTCGTCTTCTTCCCACTGCGGGAGGGGAGCCGTTCGCCCTGGACCTGGCTCTCCGCCCTCGACTTCCTGCAGGTCGCGCTCGTTCTGGCGGTTGCCTTTTTCCATTACGTCTACCTGCCGCACATCACGGCGAACCGGCCCTGGGCCTTCCGAATCCGCCCCGACGACGTCCGTAACGCCATTCTCGCCGTGGGACTTCTGCTGCGCGCTCTCATTGACCCCTCGCCCCGTGCGCAGGCCTTCTACCGGATCGTGGCTGGAACGTTCGCGGCTTTGACCGTCATCGTCTTGTTCAGGCAGCCCGACTTCATCGACATCCACATTCTCGGGCGCCCCGTCTGTCTCATTGTCCTCGGCGTCCTGGCGATGCGCTGGGAGGATGTTCCTGACCCCGCGCCGGCTCTCGAGGGGCGCGGCATCGCATTCAGCTGGGCTCTCGCTCTCGTTCCGTCCCTCGGTCCGGTGCTGGTGATGGTGCCCGTGCTCGCGGGTCAGACGCCCTCCCCCAATTTGCTCGCGATGGAGGTCGTCATCGGCGTTTCGATCGCGATCTTCATCGCTCGAACGGGCCTGGCGGAGCACCACCGGCAGGCGAGCGTCCGCGCCTTGCGGCTCAGTGAGGAGCGCTATCGCCTGCTGTTCGAGAGGAACCTGGCGGGAGTCTTTCGGTCGACGCTGGACGGCCGGATGCTCGACTGCAACGATGCCTTTGCGCGAACCTTCGGCTTCGCGTCGAGAGAGGAGGTCTTGGCCGGCTCGATCGTCGAGGTCTACGAGACGCCGCTGCAAAGGGTCGAGTTCCTCGCGCAGCTCCAGAGAACCGGGCACCTCCGCAACCACGAATCGAAATTGAAGCGCAGGGACGGCAAGACCATCTGGACGCTCCAAAGCGTCAGTCTCGCGGGATCGGTCGTGGAGGGCACCCTTATCGACGTGACCGAGCACAAGCTACTCGAAGAGCAGCTCCGCCAGGCTCAGAAGATGGAAGCGGTCGGGCGCCTCGCCGGGGGCGTCGCCCACGATTTCAATAACGTCCTTTCCGTGGTCCTGGGCTACTCCGAGCTGCTTCTCGGGGAGCTCCCCGCTGGCGATCCCAAAGTGGAGCACGTCGCGGAGATCCAGAGAGCCGCGGAGCGCGCAGTGACCCTGACGAGGCAGCTCCTTGTCTTCAGCCGAAAGCAGGTTCTGCAGCCGAAGGTCCTCGACCTGAACGCGGTGCTTTCCGGGATGGAGAAGATGCTACGCCGCCTCATCGGCGAGGACGTCGACATCCGGGTTCTCCCCGGCTCGGAGCTCTGGCAGGTGAAGGCCGATCCCGGGCAGCTCGAGCAGGTCATCCTCAACCTCGCCCTCAACGCCCGCGACGCCATGCCGCACGGCGGCACACTCACGCTCGAAACCACGAACTTGGAGGTGGGAGAGACGCACGTCGAGTCGTCCGCAGTCGTGACGCCGGGGCTCTACGTGGTGCTGTCGGTGAGAGACACTGGTCACGGCATGGACGCGGCGGTCAAGAGGCGCATCTTCGAGCCATTCTTCACGACCAAGGAGCTCGGCAAAGGCACCGGGCTCGGGCTCGCCACGGTCTACGGCATCCTCGAGCAGAGCGGCGGCCACATCGAGGTCGAGAGCGAGCCCGGAATGGGATCCACGTTCAAGATCTACCTTCCGCGTGTGGAGGAACGGAGCGCGGCGCCCACGATTCTCTAGAAGCGGCTTCGCGGCGGCTCCGAATGCTCTTGGCCCTTGGATCGATCGAACTCACTGACAGAAGAGCAGCTATGTCGTATTGGGAGTGTTCACTGCGGGACGGAATCGAAGCGCTTCGGCCACGTGGGCTGGCTGGATGAGTACGGCGTCCTGAAGGTCCGCGATGGTCCGCGCGACCCGCAGGACGCGCTGGAAGCCGCGCGCGGAAAGTGTGAGGCGGTCGACGGCGCGAGTCAGGAGCGCGCGGGCATCGGGTGACGTCTTCAGGATCGAACGGGCGAGACGGCCGGGCACCGCGGCGTTCACGAGGCGGGGATCCCCCGATCGGTCGGTCTGGCGTGCCCGCGCCGCTTCCACCCGCGAGCGGACGGCCGCCGAGGATTCACCGCCGCCCTCCGAGCCCAGGTCCGACGCAGCGAGCGCCGGAACCTCGACGTGCAGGTCGATGCGGTCGAGGAGCGGCCCGGAGATCTTCCGGCGATAGCGCGCCACGTCGTGCGGAGAGCAGGAGCAGGCGCGTCGCGGGTCTCCGCGGAAGCCGCACGGGCACGGGTTCATCGCGCCGACGAGAAGGAAGCGGGCCGGAAACGTGCGCGCTCCGGCCACGCGGGCGACGGAAACGACTCCGTCTTCGAGAGGCTCGCGGAGCGCCTCGAGCGCGTCCCTCCGGAACTCGGGCAGCTCGTCGAGAAAGAGGACGCCGAAATGCGCGAGCGAAAGCTCTCCCGGGCGCGGGTCGGCTCCGCCGCCCGCGAGGGCCGCCGCCGACGCGCCGTGATGCGGCGAACGGAACGGGCGCTGCACGAGGAGGCCGCTCCCCGCCGGAAGGCGTCCCGCGACGCTCCAGATACGCGTGGCTTCGAGGCTCTCCTCGCGCGAAAGCGGGGGGAGAATTCCCGGAAGCCTCCGTGCCAGCATCGTCTTGCCCGAGCCGGGCGGGCCGGAGAACAGGACGTTGTGGCCGCCTGCCGCGGCGATCTCCATGGCGCGGCGCGCGACGGCCTGGCCTTTCACGTCCGCGAGGTCCGGTTCGGAACCTTCGGGCGGCGGAGGAACGGCGGAAGGCACGACGCGCGGCAGCGTCTCGCGCCCGAGGAGATGGGCGATCGCCGCTCCGAGGTGGGGCGCCGCGAAAACGTCGAGAGAAGGCAAGGCGGCGGCCTCCTCGGCGTTTTCCATGGGAACGAGGAGAGCCCGCTCTTCCTTCCGCGAAGTCTCGGCGAACGAGAGCACCCCGGGCACGGGCCGGAGCTCGCCGTCGAGGGCCAGCTCTCCGACGAGAGTGACCCTGGCGAGCGCCTCGCCCGGCAGATCCCCGTTCGCGGCGAGGATCGCGAGCGCGACGGCGAGGTCGAGGGCCGTGCCCGATTTCGGGAGGTCGGCCGGCGCCAGATTCACGACGACGTTCTTGGACGGCATCGGGAATCCGACGTGGCGGAGCGCCGAGCGGACCCGCTCGCGGCATTCCTTCACGGCCGCGTCGGGGAGGCCCACGATCGTGAGTCCGGGAAGGCCCGCCCCGATCGCCGCCTCCACCACGACCGTGCGGCCCTCGAGGCCGGACACCGTCGCGGAGTACGCGCGGGCGACGGTCATCGTCCGCCGCGTCAGTTCAGCGTGGCGAGCGAGAGGACCAGTGTCTGCCCGGCCTGGAGCGCCCGGGGCGAGCGGATGCGGTTCTGGCGCCGGATGTCGTCGACGGTCACGCCGTAACGA
>JBGQDL010000238.1:0-4240 GCA_041495865.1 Thermoanaerobaculia bacterium
GCGCCGCAGAGGGCGCCGGTGAGCGCGTGCGTCGTCGAGACGGGAAGGCCCGTGAGGGTCGCGATGAGCAACCACGCGATCGCTCCGCAGGCCACGGCGAGGAGGAAGCCGCTCCCCGACGACGGGTTCGCGAGAAGCCCTCTTCCGCTGAACGTCGCGACGAGCCCCTGCGAGGCGACGGCGGCGGCGAGCGCGCCGGCGACCGTCCAGACCGTGCCCCAGAGGACGGCGGCGCGGTACTGCGTCGTGCCCGAGCCGACGAGCGTCGCGATGCCCTTCGACACGTCGTTCGCCCCGTTCGCGAACGCGAGGCCGAGCGTCAGGAGGACGAGGGCGACGGCCATCAGCAGCACACGGTCCCGTCGGCGCCGGGCGCGCAGCACGCGTAGCCGGCGCGCTCCTCGCCCGGCTCGAGAATCGCGAAGAAGCCCTTGTACGGCGGATGCGAGAGCTTCGCGACCGTGTCGGTGCACACTTCGTAGGCCTCGTTGCGCGGGAACTGGTGACCCTCCTCGTCGAGGAAGGCCTTGCCCGGCCCCAGGTAGACGGCCCGGTGGCCCTTGAAGACGCAGCCCGAGGTCTTCTCGAACTTGAAGCCGCGCACGGTCACGGAAAAGAACGGGTATCCCTCGACGTCCTTCCAGTAGCTCTTCTTCAGGATTTCGAGGCCGTAGAAACCGGCGCGCTCGAGGCCGGCGAGGAAACCCTCCTGCGTGAGCGCGCCCACGAGGCACTCGCCCCAGAGCCGCGGGTTCGTCTTGAGGCGGGGCGGGACCTCCGTCTCCGAGACGATGTCCGAGATCACGATGCGCCCGTGGTCCTTCAACACGCGCCAGATCTCCTCGAAGACGCGCGCCTTGTCGGGCGAGAGGTTGACGACGCAGTTCGAGGTGACGAGATCGACCGTCCTCGACTCCACCGGAACCTGCTCGAGAAACCCCTCGCGGAACTCGACGACGTCGTAGCCGAGCGCCGCGGCGACCTTCGGCTTGTTCTCGTGGGCGACCGACAGCATCCGGTCCGTCATGTCGACGCCGATGGCCTTGCCGGTCTTCCCGACGAACTTCGCGGCGATGAAGACGTCGATTCCGGCGCCCGAGCCGAGGTCGACGACGGTCTCGCCCTCGCGGATGCCCGCGGTCGTCATGGGCGAGCCGCACCCGTAGAAACGGTCGATCACGTCCTGCGGGATGTGGGAGACGGCCGTGTCGTCGTACTTCGTCGGGCAGCACAGCTCGGCCAGCGGCGTCTCGGCGGCCGCGCCGTAGAACTCGCGCACCTTCGCGCGCGGCTTGTCGACGTCGAAGGAGAGAACGCAGTTGGAGTGCAGTGTCAGGACGGGCTCCTCGGCGAGGGCGCCGTCCGCCGTGCCGCAGGCGATCGCGCCCTCGCCCATCGCATGGAGGACGAGCGGCGCGCCGTAGCCGGAGCGCCCGTTCCTGCGCGCGCTCTTCTCCCGGCCCAGGGTCGTCATGACACGCTTCGCCAGCGCGACCGAAAGCGGGTAGTACGGGTCGGCGCCGAGGAAATCGCCGCCCGAGAAGCACCACGCGTGCTCGAGGTCTCCGCCGCCCGTGAAGAAGCGGAAGGGGTCGGCGCCCACCGACGTCTTCTTCGCGAGTGTCGCGGCCCGGAGAGCCCTGACGACGGGCGAGGTCTCGAGGATGTCCGCGAGGTCCTGACGCGTCACGTCGCCGCAGACGAGCGCGGGCTCGTTCGCGAGGGCCGCCGTGGGATAGACCTTGCCGTCGGCGTAGACGCAGATCGAGTCCCAGCCCGCGTTCCCGAGGTCGTACTTGACGCCCGGCACGCCGTTCACGCGCCGTTTGACCGCCTCCAGGTTGTCGAGCGTCGTCCCCTCGCGCGCCGCCGCGTCCACGACGGCGAGAACGGCTTTGAGGAGCGGGACGTTTTCCGGGAAGAAGCCGTTCCGGCTCTCGACCGCGCGGCCGCGCCTGTGGCTCCACATGAGGTGCTGGCTCTTCGCGCCGACGCGCTTGACGAGCGCGGGGATCTCCGTGAGCTCCGCGAGGTTCTCCTCGGTCGTGACCGTCGTCAGCGAGACGTCGAAGCCCATGTCCGCGAGGAGCTTCGCGCCGTCGAGCGCCCGGGCGAAGGTGCCGGCGCCGCGAATCGCGTCGTTCGTTTCCGGGCGGGCGCCGTCGATCGACACCTGGAACCTCACTTTCGCGCGGTCCAGCGCCTCGAGGCCCTTCTTCACGGCGCCCGAAAAGACGGTGGCGTTCGTGAGGACGATCATCTCGGCGCCGTGGGTTTCCGTCGCGCGCTTCGCGAGATTGAAGATGTCCCTTCTCAGGAACGGCTCGCCGCCCGTCACGTAGAGGCGCTCCATTCCGAGTTCCTTCGCCCGGTCGACGAGCCGCGCGAGGGCCGCGGGGTCGACGCCCGGCGCGCCGCCGGGGCCGGACGAGACGAGGCAGTGCGTGCACGCGAGGTTGCAGGCATTGTTGATCTGCAGCCAGAGCTCGCGGAGCCCGGCCGGCTTGATGAGCGCCGCGCGGCCGGGGTAGGGCGCGCGGACGAACGGCGCGTCCGAGAGCATGCCGGCGCGGTCGAGGGCGCGCAGGAAGTCGTGGACTTCCAGCCAGGCTTTCCCCGCCTCGAGCTGGTGTTCGGCGGCCCACCGCGCGACGAGAGAGCCGAACGCGACCGGCGCCCCTGCCTCCTCCGCCTTCCGGATCGCGTCGAGCAGGCGTCCGCCCCGGGCGTCCGCGGCGATCCAGTTCGGAGCTTCGGGGTCGACGGCGTACGAGACGCCGTCTTCCGCGAACGTGTGAAGAGCGGGGACGTGAAGCGGAGTTCGCTCGGCGAGAACAGTCATCGCCAACCTCCTGGATGTGAGAGTGGTCCCGGGCCGCGGGGGAACGTCAGGCGGCGAGCCGGGCGGGAGGCGCGCGGGCGGGCGTGACGGAGCGAGGCCGGCGCCTCAGAGCCAGGCGAACGCGCGCGGAAGGGGCGGGGCCGGACCTCAGGGAGCGGATGAGCGCCGCGAGGGCGGGATCGAGACGCGGCTCCGACGCGAGCGCGGCGAGGTCGGACGGGCGGTCCACGTCGAAGAGCGCGTCCAGAAGAGCCGCGCCGGGCGAATGGCGGACGAGAGCCGGGAAGACTCCCGCGGTCAGCCACGGGACGTTTCGGAAGATGTCCGAGGGAGCCGCCGCCGAGGGGCGCAATCCGATGAGCCACACGCCGCCGTCCGGCGACGGGCCGAGGACGGTGTCCCGCGTTTCGAGCGCCCGGAATGCGGCGTCGAGATGCGCCGCGAGGATCCCGGGCACGTCAACGGGAACGGCGACGATCTCGGCGTAGCCCGCCGCGCGCGCGTCTTCGAAGGCATTCCTCAGGCGCTCGCCGAAACTGCGTCCGCGCTGCGGCAGCACGCGCGTTCCCCGAGGAGCCGGCCCGTCGCCGGCGAGGATCAGGTCGACCCGTAAGAGGGCTCGCGTCGCCAGGGCCACGCGCCGGGCCGAGAACGCGAAGAGCCGGCCGCGGCCGGGCATGCTCTTTACGGCCCCTTCCCGGCGAGGCGATCTCGAGAACAGGAGGACGCACCGGGACGCGCTCACGTCTGACTCTTGGATGCTATTACGGCCGTCCCGCATTCCCCGGATCACGGCGGGGCGCGCCTACGCCCGTGCCTTCGGACCCCGCCCGGCCTCCACGTCCTTCAGGAATCCGATGAGGGCGCGGAAGTAGTCCTCCTGGTCGTCCCACATCGCGAGGTGGCTGCCGTTCGGGCAGATGTGGACGCGCGAGCGGGGGATGAGGCTGCCTTCCCTGCGGATGTCGTCGACGCTCATCGTGTCGTATTTCGCGCCGATGAGAAGAGTCGGGACCGTGATCCTCGGAAGGTCCTTCCAGCGGTCCCAGTCCTTGAACGTGCCGTTGACGACGAACTCGTTCGGGCCCTGCATCGTCTCGTAGACCTTCGGATTGAGATGCTTGAACGTGCGCTCGACGGGCTCGGGCCACGGGTCGAGGCGGCAGAGGTGCTGCGCGTAGAGAGTCTCGAAGACGGCCTTCTCGTATTCGGGCGCGTGGAAATCTCCTTTCGCCTCGTATCTCGCGAGGACGTCGAGCGTCTCTTTCGAAAAGCGGCTCCTCAGGACGTTCGCGTACGCCATGTAAGAGGGGATCGACGCCGTCATGTTCGAGATGACGAGGCCCTTGAGGTGCCGCTGGTACTTCAGGGCGTACTCGATGCCGAGCATCCCGCCCC
>JBGQDL010000239.1:0-4213 GCA_041495865.1 Thermoanaerobaculia bacterium
CCGAGCTGCTGGACCAGGAAAAGCGCCTCCTTTTGAAGGAGGAGACCCTCGACAAGAAGATCGTCACCGCCGAGAAGCGCGAGCTGGAATCCGAGAATCGCGCGCAGAACCTCACGAAGCGCGAGAAGCGAATCGAGGAGATCGAGGCCGAAGCTCAGGAGAAGGCCGAGGAGATCATTCTCGAGCAGCGCGAGAAGCTCGAGAAGATCGCGGGTCTGACGGCCGAGCAGGCCAAGCGGGACCTGATTCGCGAGCTGGAGAACGAGGCGCGCCTCGAGGCGACCGGTCTCGTCCGCCGGATCGAAGAGGACGCCGTCGAGAGCGCGAACTGGAAGGCGAAGCGCCTTCTCTCGATGACGATTCAGCGCATGGCGTCCGAGCACGTCGTCGAGACGACGGTGTCGGTTCTCGACCTCCCGTCGGACGACATGAAGGGGCGGATCATCGGCCGCGAGGGCCGGAACATTCGCGCGATCGAGGCAGCGACCGGTGTCGACCTCATCATCGACGACACACCCGAGGCGGTGATCGTCTCCTGTCACAGCCCGATTCGGCGCGAGATCGCCCGCATCGCGCTCGAGCGCTTGATCTCGGACGGACGCATCCATCCCGGCCGAATCGAAGAGGTGGTCCGCAAGGCCGAGACCGAAGTCGAGGAGAGCGTGCGCGAGGCTGGACAGAAGGCCATCTTCGAGGTCGGCGTTCACGGCGTGCACCCTGAGCTCGTCAAGCTCCTCGGTATGCTGAAGTACCGCTACTCGTACGCGCAGAACGTCCTCATGCACTCGATCGAGGCGGCGTTCATCTGCGGGATGATGGCGGCCGAGCTCGGCATCAACGAGAAGCAGGCACGGCGCGCGGCGCTCTTGCACGACATCGGCAAGGCGCTGACCCATGAGGTCGAGGGCTCGCACGCCATCATAGGTGCCGACCTGGCGCGCAAGTACGGCGAGTCGGCGAAGATCGTGAACGCGATCGCCGCCCACCACGAGGAGGTCAAGGCGGAGACGATTCTGGCGCCGCTCGTCGACGCCGCGGACGCGCTCTCGGGCGCGCGCCCGGGGGCACGGCGCGAAGTGCTCGAAAGCTACGTCCGTCGCCTGGAGGATCTCGAGCGCATCAGCAATTCTTTTCGCGGCGTCGAGAAGTCGTTCGCCGTCCAGGCAGGACGCGAGATCCGCGTCCTCGTGGAGCCGACGCAGATCTCCGACGACCAGGCGTCGTCGCTCGCTCGTGAGGTGGCGCGTAAGATCGAGAGCGAGATGACCTATCCCGGCCAGATCAAGGTGACGGTGATCCGCGAGATGCGCGCGAGCGAGTACGCGCGCTGACATGCGCATCCTCTTTCTCGGTGACGTCGTCGGAAAACCCGGCCGGCGGGCCGTCGTCGAGTCGGTTCCGCACCTGCTCGCGACCGCCGGCGTCGACTTCGTGATCGCCAATTGCGAGAACGCGTCCGGGGGCGTCGGCGTCGACCCGCGCGCCGCGTCCGAGCTGCTCAAGGCAGGCGTCGATGTTCTCACGTCCGGCAACCACATCTGGGCGAAACGCGATATCGTCGACTATCTGCGTGATTCCGACGTGCTCGTGCGGCCACTCAATTTCGTGCCGGGCTCGCCCGGACGTGGCTTCACCGTCAAGCACAGCCGCTCGGGAATCGAGGTCGGCGTCGTGAATCTGATCGGCCGGGTGTTCATGGCGAACTACGATTGCCCCTTTCGCGCCGCGGACGCCGCGCTGGAGGCGCTGCGTGGACGTGCGCAGGTCATCCTCGTCGACATGCACGCCGAGGCGACGTCCGAGAAGGTGGCGATGGGGTGGTATCTCGACGGGCGTGTCAGTGCCGTCGTCGGGAGCCATACCCACGTGCAGACCGCCGACGAGCGCGTACTGCCCGAAGGTACGGCGTATCTCACCGATGCCGGCATGTGCGGTCCACGGGATTCCGTGATCGGGGTCAAACGAGAACTCGTGCTCGATCGCTTCCTCACGCAGATGCCGACGCGTTTCGAGGTCGCGGTCGGCCCGGCACTGCTGCAGGGCGCCCTCATCGACGTCGACGAAGCGAGCGGCAGAGCGCGGGCGATCACCCGCGTCCAGCACATCGTCGAGGTTTGAGTGATGAGCGTTGCGGCCGACATCGCGCAGCTTCGGCAAGGAGTCGTCGACGTAGTTCCGGAGCACGAGCTCGCGGCCAAGCTCGACCTGGCCGCGCGGGAGCAGCGTCCGTTGCGCGTGAAGCTCGGCGCCGACCCGAGCGCACCCGATCTCCACCTCGGCCATACCGTCGTTCTCGAGAAGCTCCGCCAGTTTCAAGAGCTCGGACACACGGTCATCTTTTTGATCGGAGACTTCACGGCGCAGATCGGTGATCCCTCCGGCCGCTCGGAGACGCGTAAGCCGCTCTCCGCCGAGGACGTGAAGCGAAACGCCGCCACCTACACGGAGCAGGTATTCCGGATCCTCGATCGCGAGCGCACCGAGGTGCGGTTCAACTCCGAGTGGATGTCGGCGATGCACGCCGATGACGTCGTCCGCCTGTGCAGTCACTACACGGTCGCCCGCATCCTCGAGCGCGACGACTTCGAGCAACGATTCCGCGCCAAGCAGCCGATCGGCATTCATGAGTTCCTCTACCCTCTGGTGCAGGGATACGACTCGGTTGCCTTGCGGGCCGACATCGAGATCGGGGGCACCGACCAGCGGTTCAACCTCCTCGTCGGCCGCGAGATCCAGAAAGCCTATGGTGTGGCGCCGCAGGTGATCATGACGATGCCGCTTCTCGAAGGCACCGACGGCGTGCAGAAGATGAGCAAGTCGCTCGGCAACTACGTCGGCGTCAGCGAGTCGCCCGACGACATCTTCGGGAAGGTGATGTCGATCTCGGACGAACTGATGCTGCGGTGGTACGATCTCCTGGCGCCGGGCGTCGCCGCGCGGGTTCGTGGCGAGATCACACAGGGAACGCTGCATCCACGTCAGGCCAAAGTGGATCTCGCCGTGCAACAGGTCGCGCGGTTCCACGGCGACGCCATGGCAGGCGAGGCACGAGACCGATTCGACCGCCGCTTCGCGCGTGGCGAGCTTCCACCCGAGCTCATTCCCGAATGGCACTCCGCCGAGCCCTTGCCCACGGCGCTGGCCCTGCCGTCGCTCCTGACGGAAATCGGCCTCACGAAGTCGAACTCGGAGGCACGCAGGTTGATCGCGCAGGGCGCCGTTCGCATCGACGGTACTGTCGTCCGTACCGAGCGTCACGAATTGGGTGTGCAGGATCGCGCCGATGGCGAAGCGGCATCGGTACTGATCGAAGTGGGAAAGCGTCGCGTGCGCCGGCTCATCTTCGACGGACGCTCACGCCCGTGAGCATGGATTGTAGCGGCCCCGCCCAGCTTGAGATCTCTGCGATGCGGTTATATGGTTGCCCCACGCGCAGAGGCGGCCCTCTTGATTCGCTTCAGATTGGCGCCAAGGGTTGACACGCACCCGCTTGCGTGTTTATAAGAACGGTTCGCATCAATCCGGTCGGTCTTTGAAAACTGAATAGTAGCGATCCTCTTCTCGGCGACGAGAGGAGGAGGCACAGTGAACCGCATACTCGATCGAGCATGCGGCCTTTTTGAAGTCAGTTCACAACGGCGGGGAATTCGTTCCTCGCCGCTCCAGGTTTAACTGGAGAGTTTGATCCTGGCTCAGAACGAACGCTGGCGGCGTGCCTAACACATGCAAGTCGAGGGAGAAAAGGGGCTTCGGCTCCCGAGTAAACCGGCGCACGGGTGAGTACAACGTAGGTAACGTACCTTCGAGTCCGGGATAACCAGTCGAAAGATTGGCTAATACCGGATACGACCGTAGGAACCTCGGTTCCTGCGGTGAAAGATGGCCTCTGCTTGCAAGCTATCACTCGTTGAGCGGCCTGCGCACCATTAGCTAGTTGGTGAGGTAACGGCTCACCAAGGCTGAGATGGTTAGCTGGTCTGAGAGGATGGCCAGCCACACTGGGACTGAGACACGGCCCAGACTCCTACGGGAGGCAGCAGTGGGGAATATTGCGCAATGGGCGAAAGCCTGACGCAGCGACGCCGCGTGGGTGATGAAGGCCTTCGGGTCGTAAAGCCCTGTCGGGAGGGAAGAATGTTCCCCGACCCAATACGTCGGGGGAGTGACGGTACCTCCTAAGGAAGCACCGGCTAACTCCGTGCCAGCAGCCGCG
>JBGQDL010000240.1:0-4201 GCA_041495865.1 Thermoanaerobaculia bacterium
AAGAACACGATCGGCTTCCATTACGGCAAGCATCACAAGGCCTACGTCGACAACCTGAACGGCCTCGTCGCGGGCAAGCCGGAGGCGGACCTCGACCTCGTCTCGATCGTGAAGGGCGCCGCGGGCAAGGCCGACAAGACGGCTATGTTCAACAACTCCGCCCAGGTCTGGAACCACACGTTCTACTGGAACAGCCTGCGCCCGAAGAGCGACGCGAAGCCGCCGAAGGAGATCGTCGAGAGAATCGAGGCGTCCTTCGCCGGAGGCTACGAGGGGTTCAAGAAGGAGTTCACGGACGCCGCGATGGGGCAGTTCGGAAGCGGCTGGGCGTGGCTCGTTTTCGAGGGCGGGAAGCTCAGGGTCGTCAAGACGCCGAACGCCGAGAACCCGCTCACTACGGCCGCGACGCCGCTCCTGACGCTCGACGTCTGGGAGCACGCCTACTACCTCGACTACCAGAACCGGCGGAAGGACTACGTCGCCGCCGTCGTCGACAACCTCCTGAACTGGGACTTCGCGGCGAAGAACTTGCCGAAGGGCTGAGCGCAGCCGCGGCACCTCCCGCGCCCCTGCCCAGGGCTCAGGCGATCCCCAACTCCGCGTTCAGGCGGCCGACGAGGTACTTCCAGGCGACGTAATAGACGGCCATGCCGATGGGGATCATCGGGAGCGCGAACCGCATCTGAATGGTGAAATCGTCCAGGAGTCGCGCCAAGACGACGCCTCCCGGGATCAGGAGCAAAACGAGGAGCGCGCCGTGCACGCCGAGCGACAGCCGGAAGCGCGAGCTCAGCGCGAGATGGAGCATGTTCCACAGCCCCCAGACATTGGGGACGACGGCCATCGGGAACAGATACGCTCGAGCCAGCGGCCGCGCCGGCAAGGGGATGACGAACTGGTTTGGCACCTCGAAGTAGGTGTGGCGATAGGCGTCGACCGCGACGACGATCAGCAGAAAAAGCGTCGGCACCACGATTCCCGCCATGTAGGCGCGCAAGTACGGATGCGGTCGCATCGTGTCCTCCTTTTTACAGGTGGTACGCGAGAAGCCAGAGCCAGTCGGGAGACAGCAACAGCACGAGCGCCACGGCCGCCGCCACGCCGAGGTCGAGCCACGGCCACCGCGACGGGGCTGGCCGGCGATGGAGGATCGACGGCCAGAGGTCCCTCGCCGGCTCGAGGTCGTTCATTGGCGGCAGCGCCGATTGGAGCAGATGTCGAAGAGGCTGGTCATCGGTCATGGTCGAACTCCCAGACGAACGAGCTCTTTTCTCAGCCGCGCGCTGGCGCGCGACAGTCGCGACTTGACGGTGCCGACCGGGAGGGCGAGCGCCTCGGCGATCTCGGCGTGGGGCCGCTCCTCGATGAGCGCGAGGGTTGCGACGACCTGCAGCTTCGCCGGAAGCCGACGAAAGGCCGTGGCGACGGCCTCGCGCAGGCCGGGATCGGGGTGTGCCGGGACGGGCGGTTCGTGACCGGCTCGGCTCCATCCCGCGTGACGGCGCGCCGCCTGCACGTGGTCCAAGGAGGCGTTCGTCGCGATCCGCCGCATCCAGGCCCCGAAGCTCCGCGTAACGTCGAAGCGGGCCCGACCGCGATAGGCCCGCCAGAAGGACTCCACGAGCACGTCCTCCGCCGAGCCGGAATCGCGGACGATGCGGAGAATCCAGCCGTAGACCTCGGCCGAGAATCCCCGGAAGAGCGCCTCGAAGGCATCCTGATCGCCCTGCACGAATCTCTGGAGGAGGTCTTCATTTGGCTCGCCCACCATCGCCGCCTACCTTCTCTTACTCGGCGGCTAGCGGAAAGGTTCCCTTTGCGAGCTGCGGGTCGACGGCCTCTTGAACTGGGCCTCGCCGCGAAAAGCCTGCCACAGGCCTGACCGCGAGTCGTTCTCTGTAGTATCCGGGCTTTCCGGTTTCCTGAGGAGAGGCCGCATTTGAGCTACCGCATCACTTTCGCCGAGGAGGCGGTGGAGCATCTTCGGCTGCTGACTTCTCGCGACCGGGAAATCGTGCTCGACGGGATTGAACGGCACCTCACGACAGAACCGCTGCGGGAGACCAAGAATCGGAAGCGCATGCGGCCGAATCCGCTGGCGCCGTGGGAGCTTCGGCTTGGAGTTCTCCGCGTATACTTCGACGTCGAGAGAGAACCCGTGCCGCTTGTCTCGATTCTGGCCATTGGCCGCAAGGAGCGAGAGGCGGTTTCGATCGCGGGAAAGGTCATGAGTCTATGAAGACGATCGAGCTGAAGAAGGCACCGCCCGCGGTCTCCACGCTGGCGAAGGGAACGAAGAGGGAGTCCTTCGTTTTCACCGCAGCTGGCCGGCCGGTCGCCGCGTTGATTTCCGTTCGAGAGATCGATCGCGAGACCCTCTCACTCAGCCTCAACCCCGATTTCATCGGACTGATCCAGCGCTCGAGGGGCAGCCTCGAAAGAACCGGAGGAATGTCCCTTCGGGAAGTCAGGCAGCGCCTTCGGGTTGCGAGGGGCTCCACTCGGAGGGCTGCGCGGACGACGGCGTAGCTCCGCACGGGCGATGCACCGCGGCGCTCAGCCCCGCCCGGCTTCGAGGCGTCGCACGTACCAGTCGACGCCGTCCTCGAGGGACACGGGCTTCTTCGCGAAGCCCTGCGCGCGCAGGCGCTCCATCTTCGCCTCCGTGAAGTACTGGTAGCGTTCGCGAATGCCCTCGGGCGTCGGGACGAAGACGATCCTCTCGGGCGCGTCGAGCGCGGCGAAAACGGCCTTCGCGAGGTCGAGAAACGTCCGCGCCTTCCCGGTTCCCACGTTGCAGATGCCCGCCGCGGCCTTCGCTTTCAGGGCGAACCACATCGCCTCGACCGCGTCGGAGACCTCCACGAAGTCCCGCGACTGGTGTCCGTGCGGGATGCCTTCGCGGTGCGATTCGAAGAGGCGGATCTCGCCCTTCGCCTTCACCTCGTCATAGCCGTGCAGGACGACGCTCGCCTGCCCGCCCTTGTGGCGCTCGCCGAACCCGTAGACGTTGAAGAAGCGAAAGCCCGCCCACACGGGGGGCGCGCGGCCCGCCGCGGCCTCCTCGATCGCCCAGAGGTCGAAGCGGCGTTTCGACTCTCCGTAGGGATTGAGCGGCCGAAGCCGCGGCACGAGCGCGTCGTCGTCGTCGAAGCCGAGGCCGCCGTCCCCGTACACGGCCGCGCTGGAGGCGTAGATGCAGGGCACGTCGAGGAGTCGCGCGGCGATCCAGATCA
Organism: Thermoanaerobaculia bacterium; assembly: GCA_041495865.1. Classification (GTDB taxonomy): domain Bacteria; phylum Acidobacteriota; class Thermoanaerobaculia; order UBA5066; family UBA5066; genus Fen-183. The sequence continues at coordinate 3,237 of JBGQDL010000240.1, forward strand.
TTTTCGAATAGTCCACGTTGTAGCGCTTCAGGAGCGATTCGTCGAGCTCGGTCGTCGCGGAGATCGCGCCCATGTGGACGATGCCCGCGAGGTCGCGGGGCGACAGAGAGAGCCAGCCCTCCAGCTCGTCGATGTCCAGGAGGGTCCCGAAGTCGAGCCGGGCGTGCTCGGGCCGGCTCGCGAACGCGTCCCTGCGGTCGACGCTGACGACTGGCACGCCTCGGGCGTTGCAGGACTCCACGAAGCGGGCGCCGATGAATCCGGCGGCGCCTGTGACGAGAAGCGTCTCGGGTGCGCTCACGCCGCCGATCCTACGGGATCTCGCTTGGCATCTTCACGTCTTCTTCCTATGCTCCGGCAATGACGATCAGCGCGTTCGTGAAGCACCATTTCCGGCACTTCAACGCCGCGACCCTCGTGGACGCGGCCGAAGCCTGGAATACGCTCCTCCGGGCCGGCGGCAAGATGTTCCTGACGATGGCCGGAGCCATGTCCACGGCCGAGCTCGGCCTCTCTCTCGCCGAGATGATCCGGCAGGGAAAAGTCCACGCCATCACCTGCACGGGGGCGAATCTCGAAGAGGACGTCTTCAACCTCGTGGCGCACGATCATTATGTGCGCATCCCGCACTATCGCGAGCTGAGCCCCGCCGAGGAATCCGCCCTTCACGCGCGTCACCTGAACCGCGTGACGGACACCTGCATCCCGGAGGAGGAGGCGATCCGCCGGATCGAGCGGACCGTGCTCGACGAATGGAAGGCCGCGGACCGGGACGGCAAGCGGTACTTTCCCCACGAGTTCATGTACCGGATCCTCCTGTCGGGCAAATTGAAGAAGCACTACCAGATCGATCCGAAGGACTCGTGGCTCCTCGCGGCGGCCGAGAAGAACCTGCCCATGTTCGTGCCGGGATGGGAGGACTCGACGCTCGGCAACATCTTCGCGGCGCACTGCATCGAAAAGGA
>JBGQDL010000241.1:0-4166 GCA_041495865.1 Thermoanaerobaculia bacterium
GAGGCTTGAAGGAAAGCGGGAGGGCCAGATCGCCCAGCATTTCGAGGGTGGTGATGTTTTGGGCCTCCAGCTCGCGCAAGTGGAGGCGCCTGATCTCCGCCACGAACGAGAGGCGGTCGTCGCCGCGGCGCCGCTTGTCGCACTGGCTGTACCAGCGGCAGACGTCGCAGTAGTCGACCTGCTCGGGATAGTTCGCGAGCGCCAGCGCCGCGGGGTCCTGTGCGATCGCCCCCGTCAGGCCCTTGCGCACGTACCGGTAGAACGCCGCGAAGTCCGCGACACGGAACGACTGAACCGGATCGACGGGCCTCGGGGTAACGACGTGGAACATTTCGGGCGGCGCGCCCTGTATTCCCGCGAGGAGATCCGAGTAGAGCGAGAGCTGGAGGATCGCCGTGCCGCGCGTCTCCCGCGCGAGCTTCGCGTCGTAAACCTCGTACGACCACGCGCCGAAGAGGCTGGGCTTCGTTTCGACGCGTCGAAGGATGTCGGGGATGCCCGACCACTCCCCCGAGCGCAGCACGCCCTGCGCGATGGCGGGCCGGCCCTTGCGCATGGCCTCCAGGCAACGCTCCGCCGCTTCGGGCGACGGAAGGCCGCCGAGATCGAGGACCTCGTCGCCCCCGGTCTCGATGGACTCGACGTATTCCTTCTCGTGCGCCAGCCCGCGCTCGATGAGGAGGTCGAGGAAGGGATCGGGATACACGGGCGGCTTCGGCCGAAGCCCCCGCGCCACCTCCATGTCCAGCGCGGTGCAGTGCCGGCAGGACAGGAAGCGGCCGAGGTCGTAGGCGGCGAGGTGGAGGGTGGAGGAGGAGAGGTGCATGAGACAGGGTCTCGTCGCGCGTAAAGATATCGCTTCCCACGCGTTGACGCGGAGACGGACAGGGAGTGTCCGGGGGTTACCGCGCCACCCTCTTCGGTAGCTCCTCCCGAAGCACCCTTCTGAGTGTCGTTTCGAGCGTCTCCTTGCGAGCGGTGATGTGCTCGCGGAGTGCTGCGTTGATAAGGTTCTGATAGCTCCCGCCGCCAGCAGCGTGCACCTGCTCCCGGAACCACCGGAGGATGTCCTCGTCCAGACGGATCGTGATTCGGGACTTGCCGCGCGGCACCGCCACGATTGCCCCGCGCTTCCCCTTGCTGAAGTCGTATTCATTCTTCATGGATCACCACTCGCAGTCCACGAACGGAAGTATATGCACATTTGTACATATCGACCAGCGAAAACGCCGCGTCTGCGACCGGCCCCGCTCACGGCGCCCCGTATTCCTTCTTCATGGCCGGATCTCGTCCCTCATCGCGGCGAACGCCTACCCCGGCCATCGCCCCTCCGCCGCCGAGCGGATGATCCGCGCCAGCGCCGTGCGGTAGCATTGGAACTAGCGCACGGCGCCCTGAACCACGACCTCCACCCGGCGGTTCTGACTCCGACCCGCCGGCGTGCCGTTACTCGCAACCGGTTTGGTCGAGGCGTAACCGTGGGTCTCGATTCGGTCCGGAGAAACGCCGTTCTCGACGAGGACGGCTTTCACGGACTGGGCCCTGAGATCGGAGAGCTTCATGTTGAATTCGGCCGACCCGGTCGAGTCGGTGTGACCTTCCACGAGGAGCTTCCGGTCGGCGGCGCCCGCCAGCGCCTGACCGATCCGAGCGAGGCGCTCATGGGCGCCGGGCTTCACGTCCGAGCGGCTGGATTCGAAGTACACGCCGCCAGGGAGCGTCAGGACGATTCCGCGCGCCTCGAGCCGCACGGACCGTTCGATCTGCTGGAGGCGCACCAGGAGGTCGCCCTGCGCCTTCTCGCGCTCGGCGGCCTGCTTCCGGGCTTCTTCGGCCCGGGCGCGCTCTTCATCCGCCGCCCGCCGGGCGGCGGCAACCTGCTCGTCGGCCTGGCGCTTCGCCGCGGCAACCTGCTCCTCGGCGACTTTCTTCTGCTCGTCGATCTGCGCCTTCAGAGCGTCGATCTGCGCCTGTTGCTGCGTCTCCGCGGACTTCTTCCGCTCCGCGTCGAGCCGGGCCTGAAGCTCCTGGACACGCTCGTCGGCGGCACGTTGCGCGGCCTCGCGGGCCGCCGCGGCGGCCTCGCTTCGCGCGCGCTCCTCCCGCGCCCGCACCTCGGACTCGAGGCGCGCCCGTTCCGCGTCCGTGCGGGCCCTGACGGCGATCGCTTTGATCTCGGCATCGCGGACGGTGACTTCGAGCTCGGCACGGCGCTTCGCCCCGTTGTCGAGGGCCAGCCGGGACTTCCTTGCCTCCGCCTGGTACCGGGCGGTTCGCGCCTCGCTGTCGGCGAGGCGGGCGTAGTGAATCGCCGAGTCGACGTCGGACTTGTACGTGTTCTCGGCGGTCACGAGATGCGCTTGCGCGGCGGCAAGCTTCTCGGCGGCGTACTGAGCGGCGCCCGCGCTTCGGGCGTCCTGAAGCGCGAGCCGTGCGTCCGTGAGCTCGACCGGCTCGGGTTTCGTTCCGGCGCAGGCGCCGAGGAAGAGGAGGGCGGCGGCGGCAGCAAGGACCGCCGACACGGAGGTCCGTCGCGAGAGAGTGTCACGAATCATCGTCATTCCTCCTACGGGCGCTGCGCTTGCGCGTTGAATTCCCGGATCCGCTTGTCGAGGTCGTCGAGCTGTATCTGGAGCGCGGCGGCCTGCTCGGCGACCTGAACAGACCGGGCCTTGCTCTCGGCCGCCTCCGCTGCGGCGCGCGCCTCCTCGAGGCGGGCACGGGCGTGGTGGTTGTCGCCGCGCGCGCGATCACTCTGCGCGGCCGAGAGGGCGATGCGCGCGCGGTCGAGCAGATCCTTGGCGTGCTGCGTGGCCGTCGCGTTCTCCGCCGCGCGAATGGCGAGCTCGGCGTCCGAGACTTCGGTATCGGCGACCTTCGGACCGCCTGATGCACAGCCCGTCGCAAGAGGAACGCAAACGACGAGAACGGCGAGGGTCGCGACGGCGAGACGCGCCGAGCTTCTGCTTGTGTTCAAGGGAGACCTCCTCTACATGGGGCTCCTGCCCGGATGATCCTTTCGGTTTACGAAGCAATCGTCGTGCCCGCCCCCGAGGTCGGAACGCGGCCCGGCGTCGACCCGCCTCGGGCGCTGGATTTAACCGCTCAGGGCTTTGTTCACGGCGTTCCCGTGGGAGTTGGTGTCGACGGACATCAACGAACCCAACGGAGGAGGCCCCGGCGAGCGCGCACAGCAGGGAAAAAATGACCGATCGGACGGCAAATGTCCCTGTTCATGCCCTACCGTGGCCGCAAGGAAGCAGAGTTCTTCACGGCCGAGGGCCTGCTGCGCGCGGTGTGCCGGGGAACGCGTCCCTAGGGCTTCGCGCTCTTCTCCACTGGCAGCTCCGGCTTGCGGCTCCACTCGTCCCACGAGCCGTCGTACAGGAGCGCCTTGTAGCCGAGGCGTTTCGCCGCGAAGTACACGACGGTGGCCTGCTGGCCGATGTGGCAGTAGCTCACGACGGTGTCGCCGGGCCTGACGCCCGCCGCCTCGAGGAGCCTCGCCGTCTCGGCGGGGCTCTTCATCCGGTCGTCGCCGGTGACGAGGGTGTCGAAAGGCAGGTTGCGCGCGCAGGGGATGTGGCCGGCGCGGGGCATCATGCCCTGCTCCGTGCCGTCAAAGAACTTCGCGTTGCGCGAGTCGACGAGCGCGACGCCCGGAGCCTCGCGGTTCGCCTTGACGAAGTCGAGGTCCGCGACGAGCTCAGGACGCGGCCGGGCCGTGAGCTTCCCCGGCTTGCGTTGCAGGGCCGACGCGGGGCCGGCCGACGACGCGACGACCGCGCCGCCCACGGCCTTCCACGCCGGCATGCCGCCGTCGAGGATCGACGTCCTGTCGCCGAGGCCCGCCGCGTCGAGGCTGAAGTAGACGCGCGTCGTCGGCGAGACCCAGTCCCTGGCGAAGTAGACGACGACGCGCGAGTCGTCGCCGATGCCGAGGCTCTCGAGCTTCACGCGGAGCTGGTCGGGCGGAAGGAGCTGGAGGATGAGGGCGCCCTCGGCTCGCGGGATCGCGAGGTCCTGCGGGTTCACGAGCTGCGCGCCGGGAATGTGCTCCTTCTCGAAGTCGGCGGGCACGCCCACGTGCAGGAGGATGAGGTTCTTTTCGCCCCGGTGCTCGACGAGCCAGCCGGGCGTCACGAGCAGGCTCGCCGCGGACGCGA
>JBGQDL010000242.1:0-4132 GCA_041495865.1 Thermoanaerobaculia bacterium
AAGTGGTGGAGCTGAACGGGATCGAACCGTCGACCTCTTGAATGCCATTCAAGCGCTCTCCCAACTGAGCTACAGCCCCACTCGGGTTCCGGAGAGAGCGTGAAAGGTAGCACCGGCCTTCAGGCCGGTCAAACGCGGCAAAGCGAAGGTAGGATCGGCGCGAGGAGGCGGCGATGCGCTGGAATCGCGACCAGGAGGTCAGCCCGGACATCGAGGATCGCCGTGGAGAGAGCGGCGGCGGGTTCGGGGGCGGCGGGATGCGCCTCGGACTCGGCGGGATCGTCGTCCTCGGGATCCTGAGCCTCGTCTTCAGGAAGAACTTCTTCGCGCTTCTCGACACGAATTCGGGCCGCCCCGCCGCCGTAGATGTGACGCGCTCCGGGCCGCCCCCCTCTCAATCGGCCGCAGACAAGGAGCGCGTGAAGTTCGTCTCCTTCGTCATCAACGACGTCCAAAATATGTGGGAGAAGGAATTCCCGAAGCTCGGCGGGAATTACCGGCACGCGACGCTGGTCCTTTTTCGCGACGCGACGCGCTCGGGTTGCGGCGGCTTCGCCGAGTCGGCAGCCGGCCCGTTCTACTGCCCGGCCGACCAGAAGGTCTATCTCGACCTCGGGTTCTTCGACGAGCTGCGTTCACGCTTCCGCGCCGCGGGCGAATTCGCCGAGGCCTACGTCATCGCGCACGAGTTCGGCCACCACGTGCAGGCGCTGCTCGGAATCGACGAGAAGGTGCGGCGGGCCCAGGCCGAGCGTCCGTCCCTGAAGAACGAGCTTTCCGTGCGGATGGAGCTGCAGGCGGACTGCCTCGCCGGCGTGTGGGGACACTCGACCGGCGAGCGCGGCATTCTCGAGAAAGGCGACGTCGAGTCGGGCCTCGCGGCCGCCGCGGCCGTGGGCGACGACCGGCTGCAGAGAGCCGCCACCGGACGCGTGAATCCCGAAACGTGGACGCACGGCTCGTCGAAGGCGCGCACGGAGTGGTTCACCCGGGGCTTCCAGACGGGCCAGGTGGGAGCCTGCGACACCTTTGCCCGCGCCGCCCGCTGACGCCGTCTCCCGGGGGACGCACGTAAACCCGGCAAGGCTCTTGCACGTCTCCACGGAGGAGGTGCTCCTTGAAGAAGACACCGCTTCTTCTCGCCGCCCTGTTTCTCGCGGGTTGCTCGAGCGTCGAGACGCACGTGGATTACGACCGCGCGGCGAATTTCTCGTCCTACCGCACCTTCGCCTTCAAGGACGTCCGAACACCGGACAGTTCGATCTCGCTGAAACGAGTCCGGGCCGCAGTCGCGCGCACCCTGGGGTCGCGAGGCCTTGCCGAGGCGACGGACGCGCAACCCGATCTGTGGGTCGTGATGCACACGCGCACGCACCGCGAGACTCAGGTCACGACGTACAGCCCCGGCTGGGGTTGGGGCTGGGGCTGGCGGGGGAGGTACTGGAACACGGCCTACATTCAACAGATTCCGATCGGTACGCTGATGGTCGACCTCGTCGACACGAGAGCCAAGGAGCTCGTCTGGCGGGGCAGCGCGTCGCGGATCGTGGACGCGGACGAGTCGCCCAAGACGCGTGACGAGAAGGTGCAGGAAGCCGTCGAGAAGCTCTTCGACGGCTTCCCCCCGAAGAGGTAGCGCAGGAGCAGCGCGCTCAGAACGACGCTTCGAGCCCCGCGAGAAAGCGGCGTCCCGGCGCGGGGAAGCCGCTCGCCTCGACGTACTCGCGCCCGAGGAGATTCGTCAGGCGGATGAAGGGCGCGAGTGAACGGGCGATCCGCGGCAGCGTGAGCGCCGCATCGACCCTCAGAGTGGACGGATCCTCGACGAGGCGCGTGAAGTCCGCCGCGTCCCGGTCGGGGCGCGCCCCCACCCACATTCCGGTCAGGCTCAGGGACCCGCCGGAGCCGAACGTCGTCGCGTAGGTCGCCGAGGCGCGGTGCCGCGGCCGCCGCACGAGGAACCTGCCGGCGTCGAGGTCTTTCGCGTCGAGATACGTGTACGACGCGCGCACGAAAGAGCGCGCCCCGACCGGCGTCCGAAGAGCCACCTCGATGCCTCGCGTGCGCGTACGGCCGATGTTCTGGTTCGTGGACGTCACCGCGTCGAAGTTGATGAGGTCGCGGACGTCGTTCCAGAATCCCGTGGCCTCCGCGACGACTCCCGCCGCGAGCGTTTTCTCGAATCCCGCCTCCCATCCGTTCGACCTTTCCGGGCGGAGCGCGGGGTTGCCGGAGAACGGAAAATAGAGCTCGCCGGTGGACGGGGCGCGGAAGGCCGAGCCTGCCGCCGCGCGCAGCTTGAGCGACGGCGTGACGCGCCACGCCAGCGCCATGCGCGGGCTCACGGCGCTGCCGAACGCGCTGTGGTCGTCCCATCGGAGACCCGCGGTCGCGACGAGCCGATCGCCCGCGAGGACGATGCGGTCCTCGGCGAAGAGCGCGAACGTGCGTGTGGACGCCTCGTCGAGGGCCACGCCGAAGTTGCTTTCGTTCGAGACGAGCGTGCGCTCCCAGTCGGCGCCCGCGGCGAGCCGGTGCGCGCCGAGAACCGTCGTGAGCACGGCGCGCGCACCGGCCCGGCGCGCGTCCGTCGAGGAGGAGCTGAAGGCGGCGTCCGGGTCCGAGAACGCCGGGCTGTCTTTCACCCACCGGAACGACGCCTCGACGGACGTCTTCGTGGACAGGGCATAAGAGACCGGCGCCTCGAACGTCGTCGTAGAGTCCGTCGTCGACCGGCGCGGGGTGGCCGTTCCTTCGGAAAGCGGAATTCCGGTCCGGCCCTCGTCGCGGCGCGCGACGAGACCCACGCGCAGCGCGTCCGTGAGAGAGGCGGTCACGCTGCCCGAGACATTCATCGCCGCGAAGAACTCGTTCGGAAGGTCGCCGCCCGCCAGCGAGCGCCGGAATCCGGCGGAGCCCGTCAGCGGCCCCGAGCCCAGGGCGACCTCGGCGAACGATTCCTTCGCGGAGCGGTTCCCGAGCGCGAGCGTCGCGCGCCCCGAGATCTCGTCCGCCGCGGGACCCTTCCTCGTGAAGATCTGCACGACGCCGCCGATCGCCTCCGAGCCGTAGAGCGCCGAGAACGGCCCCCGCACGACCTCCACGCGCTCCACGTTCGCGAGAGACAGCGCTGAAAGGTCGGTGCCGCCGAAGAACGGGCTGTTCAGCGCGACGCCGTCCACGAGAACGAGGGTCTGCGCCGAGGCCGTCCCGCGCAGGAAGAGCGACGTCACCGTGCCGGGCCCGCCCGACTGCACGACGTCGAGGCCGGGCACCGTGCGCAGGAGATCGAGGACCGTCGTCGCTTTCGACGCCGCGATCTCGGCGGCGTCGATCACCGTTGCGGCGGCGCCGAGGGACGCCGCGGGCTCTGGTCCGGCCTCGGCCGAGACGACGACGTCCGCGGCGAGCTTCGTGGCACCCGGCGGCGGAGACGGCTGGCCGAAGACGGCGGGCGCGAGCAGGAGGGCCAAGGCACAGGACGACCGAGCGAAAACGACCGGGGACACCATGGAACACCTCCGTTCCGCTGGCTCCGCCTTCCCATCGGAGAGGCGGCGTTCCGCAGGACGCCGGAACGGCCGCGACTTCCCGAGCCCCGGAGAAGGCGTCGCGAAAACGATGTTCCTCGGGCAGGTCTCCTGGCTCCCGGATCGTCCGCGCCCGGCCCCTTCCCGGAGGCGCGACCGGCCCGCAGGGCCGATCTCTCGCCACCAGTGGATCTCGCCGAGCGCGTCCCCGGTCACAGTGGCGGGGGCCGCGCGGGAATCTCACCCGCTTCCCTCTTGGCGCGGCGCGCGCACGGGCGCGTCGCGTTCGCCCCCCGGAGGTCGAAGGTTTTCAGGGGACTCGAGGACGATGGAAAAGAACCGGGCCGGACCTTACCACGGGGCCGCCCCGCGCGGGCGTCCTGCCTCAGCCCTGCGGCCAATCGAGCGCCTCGCTTAGCTTCGCCGTGAGGGTTTGCTCGGTGAATGGCTTGGAAAGAAACACGGGCCCGCCTTCCATGCCGAGGTCCGTCGGCACGTCGGCCGTGTAACCCGACATGAAGATCACCCTGATCGACGGGCGGCGCGTCCTCACGAGGGCGGCCAGGTCGTGTCCACTCATCCCCGGCATCACCACGTCGGTC
>JBGQDL010000243.1:0-4103 GCA_041495865.1 Thermoanaerobaculia bacterium
CACGCAGAAAGTCGCGCTCTCGGGCGCCGTCATCGTGACGACCCCGCAGGACGTGGCGCTCATCGACGCCCGCAAGGGCCTCGCCATGTTCCAGAAAGTGAACGTCCCGGTGCTCGGCATCATCGAGAACATGAGCTACTACGAGTGCCCGAAGTGCGGCAACCGCGACGAGATCTTCAAGCACGGGGGCGGGAAGAAGACGGCGGCCCTCCTCGGCGTCCCGTTCCTCGGCGAGGTCCCGATCGACCCGCGCGTCGCGGTCCAGGGTGACGCCGGGACGCCGATCATGGTGTCCGACCCGGATTCGACGGTCTCGAAGGCGTTCCTGAGGCTTGCCGAGCAGGTCGCGAAGGCCGTCGGCGCCTGAACGGTCTCCGGCGTTAAGATCGCGTCTCGACAGAAAACGGAGGACATCCGATGGACGGAATGAACCTGCTCGAATCCCTCTTCCGCTGGGCCCACATCGTCGCGGGCATCCTCTGGATCGGCCTTCTCTGGTTCTTCAACTTCGTGAACTCGAACTTCGTTCCCACGATGGACGCGGACACGAAGAAGAAGGTCGTCCCCGAGCTGATGCCCCGCGCGCTCTGGGTGTTCCGCTGGGGCGCGGCCTGGACGTGGGTGACCGGCCTCGTGATGCTCGGCCTCGTCTACTACAACACCGGCCTCGTCTTCAAGGACCCGGCGGTGAAGACGTGGGGGACGGGCGGCATCGCCGTCCTCGTCGCGATCTTCATGTTCGCGGTCTACGACCCCCTCGCAAAGGCGATCGCGAAGACCGAGATTCACTTCCTCCTCGGGCTCGTCGTGGTGACGGCGGCCGTGTTCTTCTTCTCGCGCTTCGCCGGGTTCGGCTTCCGCGGAACGGCGATCCACCTCGGCGGCATGTTCGGGACGATCATGGCCGCGAACGTGTGGATGCGCATCTGGCCCGCGCAGAGAAAGCTCATCACGGCCACGAAGAACGGCGAGAAGCCGGACCCGGCGGTCGCGGCGATGGCCGGGTTGCGCAGCAAGCACAACACGTACATGTCCGTGCCGCTCATGTTCATGATGATGTCGCAGCACGCGACGTGGGCCGCGAGCGGCGCCGAGTGGACGCTGCCGCTCGTCGTCCTCGTCGGCTGGGGCTTCACGTACTGGATGTACAAGAAAGCCGCGACGGTCAAGGGGTTCTGAAGTCGCGCGAGGGGCGGCGTGGATTCCCTTTCCGATCTGCCCGCTTACCCGAAGCGCATCGGCCTGCCCGCCACGCGGCGGGGGCCGACCGCGGCCTCTCTCGGGGCGGCGTTGCTATCGTCTCGCAGGCGGAGGAGCCATGGAGTTCGATCTCGACGTGTCCATCGACGTGCTCGCGCGCACTCCGGGCACTCTGAGGGCTCTTCTCGGCGGCCTCGCCGAGCGATGGGTGCGGGGTACGGAAGGCGCCGACACGTTCAGCGCCTTCGACGTCGTGGGGCATCTCGTCGACGGGGAGGAGACGGACTGGATCCCCCGCGCGCGCATCATCCTGGCGAGAGGAGAGGACCCGCGCTTCGAACCGTACGACCGCTTTCGCCACCATCCGCGAAACGTGCGCCGGTCGCTCGCGTCCCTGCTCGACGAGCTCGAAGGCCTGAGGGCCGCGAACCTGACGCTGCTCCGATCCTGGCGGCTCGTGGCGGCGGATCTCGATCTCCCCGGCACGCACCCGAGCCTGGGCCGTGTCACGCTTCGAGAGCTGCTGGCCGCGTGGGTGGTCCATGACCTCGGACACATCGCGCAGATCGCGCGCGTGATGGCGAAGCAGTACGCCGATCAGGTCGGCCCATGGGTGCCGTTCCTGCCGGTCCTCACGGACCACCCCGTACCGCGGTCGTAGGACCGGCCTCCTCGAAGGGGATCAGAGGCCTACCAGATGCTCGGCCGGTCCGCCTCCAGGCGCCGCATCGGGGTGCCCTCCACGCATCCGAACGCGTCGTAGAACTCCGGCAGGTTCGACGGCGGGCCGATCGCGCGCCAGCGCCCCGGGCTGTGAGGGTTCGTGTTGAGCTGCACCCGCATCGCCTCTTCGCGGAACTGGCTGCGCCAGATCGTCGCGTACGAGAGGAAGAACCGCTGCTCGGACGTGAAGCCGTCGATCTTCTCGCGCGGCGCGCCGGCCAGCGCTTTCTGGAGCGCGGCGTAGGCGATCTTGATGCCGCCGAGGTCGCCGATGTTCTCGCCGAGCGTGAGCTTTCCGTTGATGGCGAGGTCGGGCAGCGGCTTGTAGGAATCGAACTGCTTCACGATGAGGCCGGTGCGCGCCTCGTAGGCCTTGCGGTCCCCGGCGGTCCACCAGTTCTTCAGATTCCCGTCGGCGTCGTACTGGCTGCCCGAGTCGTCGAATCCGTGCGACATCTCGTGGCCGATGACGACCCCGATCCCGCCGTAGTTCACGGCATCGTCGGCGTCCTCGGAGAAGAAGGGCGGCTGGAGGATGCCGGCCGGGAAGACGATCTCGTTCATCGAGGCGCTGTAGTAGGCGTTCACGGTCGGCGGCGTCATGCCCCATTCCGCGCGGTCGATCGGTTTGCCGAGCTTCGCGAGGTTGCGCCTCGTCTCGAAAATCCGCGCCCGGCGCACGTTCTCGGCGTGCGGGGCGCTCCGCGAGATGACGAGCGCCGAATAGTCCCTCCAGACGTCCGGGTAGCCGATCTTCACGCCGAAGGCGGCGAGTTTGCGCTGCGCCTGGGCCTTCGTCTCCTGACTCATCCATGAGAGCGCGTCGATGCGCTCCTTGAGAGCGGCGCGCATGTTCTCGACGAGGAGTTTCATGCGCTCCTTGGCGCGCGGGCTGAAGGCACGGGCGACGTAGATTGGACCGACCGCCTCGCCGAGCGCGAAGTCGGTGGCGGCCTGTACGCGCCGCCACGGCTCCTCCTGCTGCGGCGTGCCGTTGAGCTTTTTCCCGTTGAACGCGAAGTCCTCGTCCTGGAAGGCCCTGGAGAGGAACGGCGCGGCGGCACGCGCGGCGTGCCAGCGCAGGTACGTCCGCCATTCGGCCGGGGGCGCGGAACGCGCGAGAGCGGCGAAGGCCGTGAAGAACCCCGGCTGCCGGACATTCACTTCCGTCGTGGAGGTCGCGCCGAGACCGGCGAAGAACTTCGCGAAGTCGAAGCCGGGCGCCTCGGCGTTCAGCGCCGCGACCGTTCGTTTGTTGTAGGTTTTCTGCGGGTCGCGGTTCTCGACGCGCGTGATCGACGCCTGCGCGAGCTTCGTCTCGAGCGCGAGAATCGCCGAGGCTTCGGCTTTCGCGGCGTCCTTGGCCGAGCCGGCCAGCTCGAGCATTTTCGCGACGTGAGCCTCGTAGGCCGCCTTGAGATCCTTCGACTTCGGGTCGTCCTTCAGGTAGTAGTCGCGGTCGGGCAGACCGAGGCCCCCCTGGTTGAAGATGCCGATGTAGCGCGTGGAGTCCTTCGCGTCCTGAGCGACGCGGAAGCCGAAACCCGCGTTCACGCCCGCGAGGTGCAGCTCGGCAAGGACGGCGGGGAGGTCGGTCGGGCTCTCGAGCTTCGCGATGGCCGCGAGCGCCGGCGCGAGCGGCGCGGCGCCCGCTTTCTCGCGCCCGGCCGCGTCCATGCCGGTCGCGTAGAAGTCGCCCACTTTCTGCTCGGGGGAGCCCGGCGGCCAGTCGGCCTTCGCGGAGGTCTCCTCGAGGATCTTCTTCAGGACGTCGCGGTTGCGGTCGGCGAGCTCCTGGAACGAGCCGTAGCTGGCCCGGTCGGCGGGGATGGGATGGCTCTTCAGCCAGCCCCCGTTGGCATAGGCGTAGAAGTCCTCGCACGGTTTCGCGGACGTGTCGAAGTCGGCGGGTTCGATCGCGCGGGGCTTCGCGGGCCCGGCGGTCTGGGCGTGCGCGAGGGTGCCCGTGAGAAGGGCGAGAGCGAGCGTTGCGTTACGAATGAACACGACGGCCTCCGTGAGCGGATCTTACGAATTTCCCGGGGGAAACCGGCGCCCGTCGCGGCTCGGCTACGCGAGCGCCGCCTGGCGCGAGTCGCGGGCGCGCCGCAGGAGGGCCGTGAGCCCGCCGGCCATCATCACGTAGAAGCCTCCCCACACGAGGGAGATGAGCGGCTTCG
>JBGQDL010000244.1:0-4021 GCA_041495865.1 Thermoanaerobaculia bacterium
CCGCTTCGACCGCGCCAAAGCGCCCGTGATCATGGAGCTGTTGAAGCGGCAGTTGCTGTCGCCCCGCTACATCCAGCACAGCGCCCGCGTGCTTTTCGTCGTGGGACAGGCAAACGAGCAGGAACGCGCGCAGATTATGGACGCGGTTTTCGATCTCTCCCGCGAGGAAATCGTCAGGCGCGTTACAGCAGGCACCTTGAGCCGCGTTGCGCTGGAGGCGCACGATTATGTCTACGACATTTTTCCGGTCTAGAGCACCGTCTCCCTCACGACCTCCTCGATCGACGTCAGGCCGTCCTTGATCTTTTGGAGGCCCGAGCGGCGTAGGGAGACCATGCCCTCCTCGAGGCCCTTCCTCTTGATCTCGATCGAGGAGGCGCCGGAGAGGATGAGCTCGCGAATCTCCTCGGAGATCTCGAGCACCTCGACGAGGGCGACGCGGCCCTTGTAGCCCGTGTTGTTGCACTTCTCGCAGCCCTTGCCCTTCATGACCTGAACGCTCTTGGCGTCCTCCGCCGTGAAGCCGAGCGACACGAGGACCTGCGGGGCGACCTCCGTGGGCCCTTTGCAGCCCGCGCAGACCCGCCGGATGAGGCGCTGCGCGGCGATGAGAACGACCGACGTCGCGACGAGATAAGGCTCGATTCCCATGTTCATGAGGCGGTTGATCGTGGAGGGCGCGTCGTTCGTGTGGAGCGTCGAGAGCACGAGGTGGCCGGTGAGCGCCGCCTTGACCGCGATTTCGGCCGTCTCGAAGTCGCGGATCTCCCCGACGAGGATGATGTTCGGGTCCTGCCTCAGGAACGAGCGCAGCGCGGCCGCGAAGTTCAGGCCGATCTGGTCCTTCATCTGGACCTGGTTGATCCCGGGAAGGTTGAACTCGACGGGGTCCTCGGCCGTGATGATGTTCGTCTCCGGAGTATTGATGCGCGAAAGCGCGGAGTAGAGCGTGTTCGTCTTGCCCGAGCCCGTCGGGCCCGTCACGAGGACCATGCCCCACGGCCGCAGGATGGCCTTCTCGAACTTCAGGAGGCTGTCCTTCTCGAACCCCAGCTTCGTCATGTCGAGCATGAGGTTGTCCTTGTCGAGAAGGCGGCAGACGATCTTCTCGCCGAAGAGCGTCGGCAGCACCGACACGCGGTAGTCGAGCTCCTTCACCCTGCCCGAGAGCTTCATCCTGATCTTGATGCGCCCGTCCTGAGGGAGACGCTTCTCGGCGATGTCGAGCTTCGCGAGGATCTTGACGCGCGAGGCGATCGCCTCCTTGAGCTTCGGCGGCGGATTCATGACCTCGTAGAGGATGCCGTCGATGCGGTAACGCACGCGGTATTCGCGTTCGTAGGGCTCGATGTGGATGTCGGAGGCCCCTCGCTTGATCGCGTCCGTCAGGATGATGTTCACGAGCCGGATGACCGGCGCTTCCTCGCCCTCGTCGACGAGCTTTTCGAGGTCGATCGTCTGCTGCTCGGACTCCTCGACGACCTCGAGAGACGTGTCGCCCGCGTCGGAGACCGACATCTCCTCCATGACTTTCTTGAGCTCGAGGGCGTGCGTCGCGCCGTAGTGCTTGTCGATGGCGAGCGCGAGCGCCGCCTCCGATGCCACGACCGGCTCCACGTTGTAGCCCGTCATGAACTTGATGTCGTCCATGGCGAAGACGTTCGTCGGGTCGGCCATGGCGATCGTGATCGTGGCGCCCGTCTTGTTGACGGGGAGGATGTTGTACTTGCGCGCGACGTCGGCCGCGACGAGCTTGAGAACCGCGGGATCGATCTCGAAGTGCGAGAGATTGATCGAGGGGACGCCGAACTGCGCGGAGAGCGTCTCCGTGATGTCGTCCTCGCTGATGTATCCGAGCTTGACAAGCGCTTCGCCCAGCTTCATGCCGGAGGACTGGACCTCCTTCAGCGCTTCCTGCAGTTGCTCGTTCGTGATGATCTTCGACTTGATGAGGAGATCCCCGAGCTTGACCGCCATGGTCCGGATTCTAACGGGTCAGGGCGCGGGCGGCCGATCGCCCGCCGGAGCCCTCGCCGCGGCCGCTTCTGCGGGCTTCTCCCCGGGCACGATCTTCCTCAGGCGGGCCGTGACCGAGCCGATCGGCATCACCGTCTTCGCCATGACGGGGAGGCGTCGCTCGTCGTCCGAGAACCACAGGAAGAGCCTGCCCCGGTTGCGATCCTCGGCGGTCTCGTTTTCCCGAAGCTGCGGCTGCACCTTGAAGGTGTCGAAGACACCCGCCTCCGTTTCGACCCGTTCCTTCTCGAGGATCGAGGCCTTGAGCTTGTAGATCTTCCCGCGCGAGAACATGTCGACGCGGACGTCCCGGCCCACGGCGAGGGGTCGCGTCCTCAGGTAGTAGAAGGACGAGATGATGTCCTGCACGCGCTCGGGCAAGGGCGTCCGGTCGTCCCGCCAGCTCCCGATCCGGCGCGTCAGGTCGAACTCCTCGACCTCGTCCGACTCGTAGCGCCCTTCGCGGGCGTGCTTCTCGAAGCGCAGCGGCTGGAAGTCGCGCGCATCCACCCAGGTCTCGTAGAGGTCGCGCACGGGGTAGAACTTCGAGATGTAGTCGTTCGAGGTCGCGACGAGGGCGATGCGATGGACCGGAACGCGGTCGACCGAAGTCTCGTGCGAGGTCCGGAGCGTCATCTCGCCGCCCTCGATCTTCAGCCATGCGATCGTGTAGACGAGCGTCTCGCCGTCGCCGAACGGCACCGGGTAGAGCCGGTCCCTGGGGAGCGACTCGCGTGCCGCCGAAAGAGAAGGTCCCTTCTCCGCGTTGCCGGCGGCTCGCCCCGCCAGCAGCGCCGCGAGCACGAAGACCGCCGCGAGGCCCGCGGCGGCCGCTGCGGCCAAGCGACCCGGCAGCGGCAGTGGCGACGGCTCACGCGAGGAGACGGCGGACGGCTTCATGAACGGCATCGGCAGGCCATCTCGAGGCCGAACGATTGTAGTCCGCGGCGAATTCCCCGAGCACGGCGGTACGCGCGCCAACCGGGCCGAAGCGCTCGGCGGGCGTCGGGCCGAAGAGCACGAGTGTCGGCGTGCCCGCGGCGGCCGCGAGGTGCGTGGGACCCGTGTCGGCACCCACGAACAGCGCGGCGCGCGCCGCGAGGCGCGCGGTGGAGGCGGGGGAGGTCGGGGGAGCGAGGACGAGTGAGAGAGAGCCGGAAGAAGACGAAGAAGGAGGAAGAATTGAGGAAGAGGAAGAGAGAGAGGGAGGCGAAGACGAAGATTTCTTAGAAAGGGCCATCAGCTCTTCCGCCCGGCTCTCTTCGCCCGGACCCCAACGGAGCACCGGGCGAACTCCTTGCGCCCCGAGCCATTCGGAAAAGGCGACGACGTCGCCCGCGGGCCATTCCTTATCCCCCTTCGAAGAAAAAGGTTGTAACACCGCGAACCGCTGTCCGCCTATCTGGTCGAGCCATGAATCGACCACCGGGTCCTCCTTTTCGATGAGATGCCGAACGTCCGGCGCCCTCTCGAAGCCCGAGTTTCCCGTCACGTGCTCGGCGAGCGCGAGCATACGGTCCACGACATGCGGCCGGCCGGCCGCTTCGACATGCTCATTCGTGAAAAGGCAGTTGATCCGCTCGGTGGCGGTACGCCAGCCAAAGCCGACGCGACGCCCGGCCGAAGACGCTGCGGCGGTCACGAGCGCCGACTTGAAGAGCCCCTGCGCATCGACCACGAGATCGAACGGCCGCCCTCTCACCCTTCTAAGAAAATCCGAAATCTCTTCCCTCGTTCCCTTCGAGAGAATCGATCGCCTCCACGCCCGCGTGTTCGCCACGACAATCTCGTCGACGTAGGGGGCGCCCTCGAGAAGAGGGGCGAGCGGTCCCTCGACGGCCCATGCGAGGCTCGCGCCGGCGAGATTCGTTCTCAGCGCCTTCGCGGCGGGCAGCGCGAAGACGACGTCGCCGAACGAGGAGAGGCGCACGAAGAGAATCCGCATCGACGCCGGCAACCTTAGCAGCCGTTGGGCTATCCTTGGCCATGCTCGAGTCCCAGGTGC
>JBGQDL010000245.1:0-3930 GCA_041495865.1 Thermoanaerobaculia bacterium
CGTTGAACCGCTCGTCCACGATGATCGCGTCCTTCGCGGCCTGCGGGTAGAAGTAGCGCTTGAAGAAGGTGTGGCCGAGGTTCGCGGTGTTCGGGACGTAGACGTACGCGACGCGCCCGCCCGTAGCGGCGTCGACCTTTCTGAGGTTGCCCTCCACCCAGTCGCGGTTGCGGAGCTGCGCCTCGTCCGCGACCGGCACGACGCTGACCGTGCGCGAGCCCTTCCCGTCCGGAGTCGGCCCGACCGTGATCTCGACGATCTTCCCGGCCGTGGCCTCGAACCGCGCGTAGAGGTTCTCGGGCGGCGCGAGGTCCTTGCCGTTCACCGCGAGGAGGTACTCGCCCGCCTTCACCTCGACGCCCGGCTCGGAGAGCGGCGCGCGCAGCTCGGGGTTCCAGTTCAGGCCGCCGAGGACCTTTTTGAACCGATAGCGGCCGTTCGCGATCTCGTAGTCCGCGCCGAGGAGGCCGCCCGGCACGGGCGTGACTTCCGCGAACGACTCGCCCGGCGTGTTGCGGTGGTGGCCGATCGCGAGCTCGCTGCACATCCACTGGATGAGGCGGTTGAGGTCGCCGCGCGACGAGAGGTACGGGAGGAAGGGCGAGTACTTCGCCTTCATCGCGGCCCAGTCGCGGCCGTGCATCTTCGGGTCGTAGAAGTAGTCGCGGTTGACGCGCCAGGCCTCGTCGAAGATCTCGGGCCACTCGGCGCGCGGGTCGACGCGCACCTGAATCGCGTCGAGCTTCAGCTTGCCGTCCGAGGGCTTGCTGCCCGGCCCTTCCTTCGCGTCGGCCTTCTTGCCGGAGGAGGCCACGATGGACCACGACATCTTCCGCGGCAACACGCCCGGCGGCGGTTCCCTTTCGCTGAAGAGGATCTTCTTGCCGTCGAAGGAGACGAAGTAATCGTCGGCCTCGGGGACGATCGTCTCGGTCTTTCGCTCCTTGAAGTCGAAGCGCTGGACGGAGGTCTTCCCGTCCGAGGTGCGCTCGAAGAAGATCTGACCCGCGCTTCCGGCCTGGAGGTTCTCGATCTCGGCGGGGTGGATCGGGAGGTCGACGATGCGCAGGTTGAATCCGTCGCGGTCGATGGCGACGGGCGCGGGCGGCTTCGGGGGCTTGATCTCTCCGGCGGACGCCTTCGCGTCGCCGCCCTTCGAATCGGCGGGGCGGTCGCCCTTGCCACCTTTCGAAGAATCTTCGTTCTCGTCGTCCCCCTTTCCGTCTTTCGCGACTTCGCCCTTTTCCTCGTCGCTCTCTTTCGCGAGGGGCGAGGGCGTGCCTTTCCTGAGAGTCGCCACGTAGATCGCGTTCGTGATTCGCGCGTCGGTGTTCTGCAGCGAAAACCAGTTCCGTTGCGGGCCGGCGTCGGTGGACGCGAGGAAATACAGGAGCTTGCCGCCGCCGTCGAAGACGGGGTCGGAGACGTCCGAGAGGCCGTCCGTGAGCGGGAACGACTTGCCCTCCTCGACGGAGTAGACGAATGCCGTGCGGATGTACGTGGGGCCGGAGAGCGTGTACGCCACCCAGCGCGAGTCCGGCGACCACGAGCCGCGAAGCATCCTCTCGCGCGACGGAGCGTAGAGGCGCTCGGTCGCGATCTTCTTCGAGGCGGAGGTCGCGAGGTCGACGATCCACAGCGTGAGGGAGTTGTCCGTCAGGACGATCTTCCTGCCGTCGGGGGAGAAGACCAGCTCGTCGTAGAAGCCCGAGCCGGAAACCTTGATTTTCCTCGGCACGCCTTTGCCGTCCTGCGCGCGAACGACGAGCTCGTTCTCGCCGCTCTCGTCCGAGACGTACGCGATCTCCTTGCCGTTCGGCGACCAGGCGGGCGCCCGCTCGTGCGCGGCGGTCGTCTCCGTGAGGTTGCGGGGATCGCCCTTCTCGGCGGGCACGGTCACGATCTCGCCCCGGAACTCGAACGCGGCGCGCGCGCCGGAAGGGGAGAGGGCCGCGCCGCGGATCCACTTCGCGCCTTTCGCCCAGCGCGGGCGCGTCTCGAGGAGGTCGCCGGAAACCGCGATCGAAAGGTCCGTCGTCTTGTTCGAGGTGACATCGTAGAGATGGAGCGTGCCCGCCTGCTCGAAGACGATGCGCCCGGCGGCCCCGGCCGCGTTGAGGACGGGGAAATCCTTGTAGTGGGTCAGCGCGACGAGCCCGATGCCCGTCATCGGCGGATCCTGGCTCGTGCTCGGTCCCGTCTGGGCGAGGGTGTAGAGGTTGAACTCCCCGTCCCGGTCCGAGCGAAGGAACGGCACGCTGCCGGCGGGACCGAAGAACGGATCGACGTCGTTGCAGCGCGTCTCGGGCTGCGGGACCTTCTTGATCGCGTGCGTCGCGACGTCGAAGAGCCACACCTTCGACACGAGGCCGCCGCGGTAGCGCTTCCACTGCAGGTGGGCGGGATTGTTCGGGTTGTAGGCGATCGTCTTTCCGTCCGGGGAGTACGCGGCGCGGCTGGCGTACGGAATCGGCAGGGCCGTCTCGAGGCCGCCGTCGATCGGCACCGTGTAGAGCTGCGTGTGCCGGTTGTTGACTGCCGCGCGCGGCGAGGTGAAGAGGACGGACCTGCCGTCGGGCGTGAACCCCTGCACGACGTCGCGGCCGGGGTGCCACGTGAGGCGCTTCGGGACTCCGCCCGCGGCCGGGACGACGTAGACGTCGAGGTTGCCGTCCAGCTCGGCGCTGAACGCGAGCAGCGAGCCGTCGGGGCTGAAGGCGGGACGCATCTTCGCTCCCGGGCCGGAGGTGACGCGCGAGACGCCGCTGCCGTCGAGGCGGCACGTCCAGACGTCGTTTCCGTAGACGAAGGCGATGCGATCGGCCGAGAGCGCGGGTTCGGTCAGCATCTTCGACGGCGCGCCGGGGGCGCCCGCGGCCGCGGTCGCGACGGACGAGAGCGCGAGAGACAGGGCGACGGCGGCGTAACGCACACGCATGGGAATCTCCCTCACGAATGATTCGATTCTAGGTGACGGATTCTGGCACGCCCGGGCGGGATCAGGGGGACCGGATGTAGGCTCCGCCGCATGCGTGAGCGGCAGGCGGCGGTTTTCGGTGTGTTGTTCGCCGCGCTTCGTCTTTCCGCTGATCCGGCGCAGGCACCGACGCCGCTTTCCGCGCCGCCCGCGCTTCGCGTCACGCTTCTCGGAACGGGCAACCCGCGGCCGTCGATGACGCGCTTCGGGCCGTCGATCCTCGTCGAGGCCGGAACGAAGCCGCCGACGCGCATTCTCGTGGATGCCGGGCGCGGCGCGACGCAGAGGCTCTTTTGCCTCGGCCACGACATGCTCGCCGGGATCGACCTCGTCCTTCTCACACACCTTCACTCGGACCATGTCGTGGGCCTGCCCGACCTGTGGCTGACGGGCTGGATTTTCGGACGCGAAAAGCCGCTCCTCGTGCGCGGCCCCGAGGGCACCGCATCGATGATGTCGCACCTGAAAGCGGCATACGCCTTCGACATCGGCATCCGGCGCGACGTGGATGAGCGCTTTCCGGCGGCGGGGATCGAAGTCGACGCGAGCGACCTCCAGGCCGGCACGAGCTTCGAGGTCGGCGGCGTGAAGATCACGGCGTTTTCGGTGGATCACGGTGTGGTGAAACCAGCCTACGGCTACCGAATCGACTACCAGGGGCGCTCGGTCGTGTTCTCGGGCGACACGCGGCCGTCGCGGACGCTCGTCGAAAACGCGCGCGGCGTGGATGTCCTCATCCACGAGGTCGTGGTGCCTTCCGTCGAGATGATGCGGTCGGCCGTGGCCGACGTCGCCAAGATCCGGCGCATCATCGACCACCACACGACGCCCGAGGACGCGGGGAAGATCTTCACGGAAGTGAAGCCCCGCCTCGCCGTCTACTCCCACATCGTCCCGTCGCCCGCGGCGGAGAAGGACCTCGTCGCACCAACCCGCAAGACGTACTCCGGACC
>JBGQDL010000246.1:0-3850 GCA_041495865.1 Thermoanaerobaculia bacterium
CGCGGGTCTCTCCTTCGGGACTCCGGCGCGGAGCGCGATGATGCGCGCGATGTTCGAGGCGTCGACCGGCGTCGCGATGTTGCCGAAGATGGCCTGGTCGATCGCGGCGGGCTCGACGCCCGCGCGGGCCATCGCCTCGACAGCCGCCACTCGGCCGAGGTCGACGGCGGAAACGCCGGTGAAGTCGGTGCCAGCGCGCGCGAAGGGCGTGCGGGCGCCATGGAGGATGAAAGCCGATTTGCTCATAGCGGTCGACTCCTGCCTTTCCCGGACGACTTCTCGCGCGTCGCAAGGGATTTCGCGCCTTCGGCGCGTGCTTCGAAGGGTGAATTGCGTCCGTTCGCTGCCGCGGGCCGATTCGCCCCACTCACCTTCGAAGAAATTTCGGAGCCTTCCCGTCGCATCGCTGTCGCTCGACGCGACTTGGCTTCGCCCGCCGCTGTCTTACCCTTCGAAGAATCTTCGGGCGCGGCGAAGCCGCGCAGCAGGGTGCCCACGAGCTGTCGTGCGTCCGCGATCGGCTTCTTCTCCCCCGACAGCAGCCACTCCGACAGGATCTCGTCCGCCGCTCCGAAGAGGATGCGCACGGCGAGGCGGGGGTCGAGGCCGCGGCGGAACTCGCCGCTCGCGATGCCGTCGCGCAGGACGTCGCCGAGGAGCCGGAAATACTCGACGAGCTTGCTGCGCGAGAAGCGCTCGACGAGCCGGGCGCTCCGGCGGAGCTCGATCTGGAAGACGGACGCCAGGTCACGGTCGGAACCGATGAACTGGAGGTGGAGGTCCACGAGCGCCCGGAGACGCTCGCCGGCGTGGCCCTTCGAGCGCGCGAGCGCGCGGCCCTTCTCGAGGACGTCGTCCATCGACTCGTCGAAGACGACGCCGAGGAGGTCTTCCTTGTTCTTGAAGTAGAGATAGACCGTGCCTTCGGCCACCTTCGCGGCGGCGGCGATCTCGGCGATGCGCGCCTCGTGAAAGCCCCTCCTGCCGAACGTCCGGACGGCCGCCTCGAGGATGCGCCGGCGCTTCTCGGGGTCGGCTCCGGCGGGCGCCCGCTCCTCCCCGGCAACCGCGAGAGCCGCTTCGGGAAGCGCGTCGCGACCCGCTGAATGAGCCATCACTCAGTAGCCTAAGCCGCGCCCGCATCCGTGTCAAGGAGCCCATAATCCGCGCGTGGGCGCCTCCGTGCTCGTCCTGAACGCCGGCTCCTCCACGCTGAAGTACGCCGCCTACCGGGCCGAGGGCGGCGGCCCGCTGGCCGCACTCATGAGGGGCAGGGTCGAGGGTGACGCCCTCGACCGCGTCGCGGAGGTCCTCGAGCGCCATCTCGAAGGCGGGAGCCCGTCCGCCGTCGGCCACCGGATCGTCCACGGCGGCGCGGATTTCCTCGGGCCGACGACCGTCGACGACCGTGTCTTCGCCGCGCTCGAGGGACTCGTCCCCCTCGACCCGCTTCACCAGCCCCGGAGCCTCGGCGCCCTCCGCGCCGCCCGCGCCCGCTATCCGTCGGCGCTTCACGTGGCCTGCTTCGACACGTCGTTCCACCGCGGCCACCCGGACGTCGCCGACGTCGTGGCCCTGCCCCGCGCGCTCCGCGAGGCCGGCGTCCGCCGCTACGGATTCCACGGCCTGTCGTACGAGTACGTCGCCCGCCGCCTCTCGGAGCTCGATCCCGAGGTCGCGAAGGGGCGCGTCGTCGCCGCCCACCTCGGCTTTGGCGCGAGTCTCTGCGCCCTTCGGGACGGGAAAAGCGTGGACTCCACGATGACGTTCACGGCGCTCGACGGTCTCGTCATGTCGACGCGCGCCGGGTCCCTCGACGCCGGCGTCGTCCTCTGGCTCCTCGACCGCGGCTGGGACAGGGAGCGGATCGCGCGCCTCCTGTGGAACGAGTCGGGGCTCCTCGCGCTCTCGGAGAAGAGCGCCGACCTGCGCGAGCTTCTCGCCGCCAAGACGCCGTCCGCCCGGCTCGCCGTCGACGTCTTCGTCACGGCAGCCGTCAAGCAGGCGGCCGGGATGGCAGCCGCCCTCGGAGGTCTGGACGGTTTCGTCTTCACGGCGGGGATCGGGGAGAATCAGCCGGAGACGCGGCGGCGGATCGCGAACGGGCTCTCCTTCCTCGGCGTAGCCCTCGACGAGGAGGCGAACCGCCGGAACGACATTCGAATCGGCGCGTCGGAGGCGCGCGTCCGGACGTTCGTCATTCCCACGGACGAGGAGTCCGTCATCGCTCGCCACACGCTCGCCACGCTTCAGAAGGAGAGTCCCGCCCCGTGAGCCCGCCTGAAGACCTGCTCTCGAAGATGGACGCGTACTGGCGCGCCGCGAACTACCTGTCCGTCGGCCAGATCTACCTCATGGACAACCCGCTCCTCAGGTCGCCGCTCGTCCTCGAGCACGTCAAACCGCGGCTCCTCGGGCACTGGGGCACGACGCCGGGCCTGAACTTCGTCTACGTCCACCTCAACCGCGCGATCGTCGAGCGCGACCTCTCGGTGCTCTACGTGACGGGCCCCGGCCACGGCGGGCCCGGACTCGTCGCGAACACGTACCTCGAGGGCACGTACAGCGAGGTCTACCCGCACATTTCCCGGGACGAAGAGGGGATGCGCCGGCTCTTCAGGCAGTTCTCCTTCCCCGGCGGCGTGCCGAGCCACGTCGCACCCGAGACGCCGGGGTCCATCCACGAGGGGGGCGAGCTCGGATATTCCCTCTCGCACGCGTTCGGAGCCGCCTTCGACAACCCCCAACTCCTCGTCGCCTGCGTCGTCGGCGACGGGGAGGCGGAGACCGGCCCGCTCGCGACGAGCTGGCACTCGAACAAGTTCCTGAACCCGGTCCACGACGGTGCGGTTCTTCCCATCCTCCACCTGAACGGCTACAAGATCGCCGGCCCGACCGTCCTCGCGCGGATCCCCCGCGCCGAGCTCGCCGAGCTGCTGCGAGGCTACGGCTGGGATCCCCTCTTCGTCGAAGGGGACGACCCGCGGACGATGCACCGGCTCATGGCGGACACACTCGACCGGGCGCTCGATGTCGTCCGGGACATCCAGGCGCGCGCGCGCGGCGGCAGAGCAGCGCGCCCGCGCTGGCCCATGATCGTCCTCGTCTCGCCGAAGGGATGGACGGGTCCGAAGACGGTCGACGGCAAGCGCGTCGAGGGGACGTGGCGGGCGCACCAGGTGCCGCTCGACAAGGTCCGCGAGGACCCGGCGCACCTCCGGCTCCTCGAGGACTGGATGCGGAGCTACCGGCCCGATGAGCTCTTCGACGAGCGCGGCCGCCTCCTTTCGGAGCTCTTCGCGCTCGCGCCGAAGGGAGAAAAGCGGATGGGAGCGAATCCGCAAGCGAACGGCGGGGCGCTCCTCGTCGACCTCGCGCTCCCCGACTTCCGGGCGTTCGCGGTGGACGTCCCGAAGCCGGGCGCGGCCGACGCGGAGGCGACGCGCGTGCAAGGACGATTCCTCAAGGAGGTCCTCGCGCGAAACGCGAACGCGCGCAATTTCCGGATTTTCTCGCCCGATGAGACCACGTCGAACCGCTGGGACTCCGTGTTCGACGTGACCGATCGCCTGTCGGTCGCGGAGGTCCTTCCGACCGACGACCACGTCGGACCCGACGGCCGAGTCCTCGAGATGCTCTCCGAACATCAGTGCGAAGGCTGGCTCGAGGGCTACCTCCTCACGGGCCGCCATGGCTTCTTCTCGTGCTACGAGGCGTTCATCCACATCGTCGACTCGATGTTCAATCAGCACGCGAAATGGCTGAAGAAATCGCGGCAGGTGGCGTGGCGCAAACCCATCGCCTCGCTCAACATCCTGCTCTCGTCGCACGTCTGGCGGCAGGACCACAA
>JBGQDL010000247.1:0-3782 GCA_041495865.1 Thermoanaerobaculia bacterium
AAGGCTGGTGCCTTGCCACGTTCCCCGTCGTCAGCGAGAAGTGGATGTCGCGGCTACTCGACCTCACCGACCGGATCTCAGCGGCTGTGCGCGACCCGGAGTCGGCAAATCGCCGTCGGTTGGAACAGGAGGCGGTGAAGCCCTCTACGGAGTCGTAAGGGTCTTTCTCCCACGCGGCCCGTCCAGGCCGCGGAAGACGACGAGGAGCGCCACGGCCGCGAAGACCGCCGCGCCGTTCCAGATCCACGGCGTGATTCCGCTCGTGACGAGGTCTGTCCCAGCGCTGGCGGCCGCGAGGAGCGCCGCCGCAAAGACGTAGGCCCGCGGGTCGTCGCAGAGGAACACGGCCAGGGCCGCGAGCACCGCGAGGCCGGTCAGCGCGCCGGCGAACACCGGCACGAGGAGCTCGCCGGGCGTTCGCGCGCCGAAGGGCGCGAAGATGCCCGCCGCGGCCGCGAGGAACGCAACCCGGAACACCGGTTTCGCGAGAACGTCGCCGAGAAGAAGCGCGAGGAGCGCGGCCCCGCCCCCGAGGAGGAGCGCGCGAAGGACGATCGTGTCGAGAACCACCGCCGCCGGCAGGAGGGTCTCGACGCCCTGAGGAAACGCGAACCCGCGGACGCCCGCCTCGAGCGGGAACGCGGCCGAAACGCCGTGTGCGAGCGCGCGGAAAGAGAGGACGAGGACGGCCGCGCCGGCGCCCGCCGCGAAGGCCCGCGGGCCGTCGGCGCCGCCGCGGCGGAACGCGGCCGCCGCATCGGGCTTCAACGCGAGGACGAGCGCCACCGCGAGGAGGGCGATGCCGAAGGAGACGAGAACCCCGACGAGCAGGCCGACGCCGGCGAGGACTGCGAAGACGGACATCGAGTATTGAGAGTCGTAGCGCGCGAGGATGAGCGGGAGCGAGAGGATGCGCGCGAGCATCGCCGGCAGCGCGAGGAACGCCGCGAGGCGGAGCGAGCGGCGCCAGGGGATCCCTCCGGCGCGCGCGAGGCGCACGAACTCCACGACGAGCAGCCCCACGAGCGTTCCCCAGGCCGCGATCTTCCAGACGATGGCGATATAGCTCGGGACGGTCGATTTCTCCCGGGCGCGAACCCACTCCTCCGGCAGCTTCAGCGCCGTCGCGAAGAGCGAGGGCACCTCGCCGGCGAGACCGGTCACGGCGCGGCGGGCGGCCTCGCCGGCCCGGTCGAGCCGCGACTCGGAGACGACGAGCGTGTCCCGCCGCGCCTTGCGCGCCTCGCTTTTCGACGACACGACGTCCCAGGCGAGCGGATCGAACCCGAACGAGGCGAGGACGGACGCCGCCTTCGCGCGCGCGGCGCCTTCGTCGGGGCTTCCGCCGGCCTCGGCCTCGGGGAAGGTCCTGCGAAAGCCCGCGATCCGGCCGGTCCGCGCGTCCACCGCGACGGTCGCGCCGTGCTCGTCGAGGGCGCGCACGTAGCGCACGTTCCAGACCGGCCCCGGAAAGACCGACGTCGCCCACCGCGCGAGGAGCGGCATGCCGCCGCGCTCGAGGAGCCAGCGCTCCGCCAGCGCGGATTCGCCATACGGCACGAGGTCCGCGCCGGAATCGGAGGCGCTCTCGAGCGCGGGCAGCGCCGTCGCCGTCGTCGCGACCGAAAGGTAGCCCGCCGGATCGTCTCCCGCCCGCTTCAGGAAGACATCGGCGGCCGCCTTGGCCCCGACCTTGTCCACCGTCACCCGCTCGCCTTCCCACGGCCCCGGGCGCGGCAGCGCGAAACGGGCAGCGGCGAACGCGAGGAGCGCGAGGCCGAGGGCCGCCGCGACGCGCCTGGGATCGCGCGCGCGTGGAGGCGCGCACACGGACGAGACGGTCTCCTCGGCGCGCGGCGGAGCGGGCGCCGATCCCGTGGCCGCGTTCGTGAGGTCGCTCTCCGGTGTGAAACCGCCGCGCCGGACGTACAAAAAGAGCGACACCGCGAGCGGAAGGAGAAGCACGAGCGACGCCGCCGCTCCGGACACGACGAAGTAAGGGTTCGACGAGCGCAGAAGGAGGAGCGCGGTGTAAACGGCGTCCACCGTGAAATGCCACACGAGGAGAGGGAAGATGTCCGCCTTCAGCATCACGACGCCGATGAAGATCCCCGCGAGTCCGACCTCGACGCCCCGGATGTAGAAGGGCTGGTTCGGATACGTGCTGTGCGCGAAGCCCCAGATGAGCGCCGGAACCACGACGGCGGCCCAGCGCGGCAGGAACCGCTCGGCGAAGGGAATCGAGAACATCCGCGACGAGAACTCCTCGGTCGTCGCGGGCAGAAAACCCATCAGAAGGACACCGAGCCACGGGAACGACGTGCCGAGCAGGTTCGAGTAGGGCACGTCGGCGGGGGCCCAGGCACCGAAGCGCGCGGCCGCGATGTAGAAGACGATCTGGTACGCGAAGAAGAAGGCCGTCATCGCGTACCCGAGGAGGAGCCCGCGGAAGAACCGCTTCGTCGAGAGGCCGCGGAGGGAGAGGAGGCGGCCGAGCGCGGGTTTGTCCGGATACCGCTCCCGGTAAAGCGGCTCGCCGGCGGCGACGAGGAGAAGCAGCACCACGCCCAGAGTCACGGCGCCCCCCACGTCGCCGGCCACCGACTTCGCGACGAAGCCCGTCCAGGCGTCGGCGGTGTCGTAGTCGAAGAGACGAATGGGCATCTCGTTGAGCGACGAGAGGAATTGCAGGACCGCGCCCGTTCCCGCGAACGCGAGCGCCCACTTCCACTTGACGTCCCGGCGCCGCACCCTTTCGAGAAAGACGACGAGGACCGCGAGCGCCGTCAGGAGCAGGCCCAGAGTCGCGACCGTGCCCGCCGCGAGATTCTTCGACCGGAGCGTCTCGTAGTCCCGCCGCCACTTCTCCGGGACCTCGAAATGAAGCGACGAGCGCCCGACACGGTCGCCCTGCACCTCGACGAGGTAGCGGAGCGCGGCGTCCCCGAAGCGGATCGTGCTCGACTCCCACACGAACGTGCGGTCCACGCGCGCCGGGCGCTTTTCGACGGTCGTCTCGATGAACCGCAGCGCCGAAGGGTCGAGACCGCGCAGGGTGCGGATCTCCGCTTCCGCGAGGGCGCGTGCCGCCGCCTCGCCCGGGTCGGGAGCCGCCTGCTTCTCCGGGAGAATCCGGCGGACCGCGAGGAGCCGCCCGTCCGGAGCGACCGCCGCCCGGTACTCGAGCTTCTCGAGCGGACGCACCCATCGCACGGACCAGCGCCACACGGGCACCGACGTCGCGAAGACCGGGTTCGCCTTCTCGAGGCCGAGCGTCCTCTCGAGATAGACCTTCGCCTCGTCGTCGCCGTCGAAGATCGCGAGCGCGCGCGCGCCGTCGAGCGTGAACCCGCGCGAGAGGAGGGCCTCGGCGCCGCGCCGCACGGCTTCCTCCCGCGTGACCTTGAAGTCGATCGACGCCTCGGGGAACGCGCGCGAAAACCCGGCGCGAAAAACGGCCGCGCCGGCGACGATCGTGAGCAGGCAGAGGACGATGAAGACGCGGTCGCGCCGGTCGAAGAGCACGCGCGGGTCGCCCGACGGGTCGCTCACCGGCCGGGGATCTTAGCCCGCGTAAGAGCCCGCGAGCGCGCGCACGGACCCGACCGGGAGCTGCGAGAGGAGCCACGCCTCGAGCAGGTCGGGCCCCGTGCCGGACCCGCTCTTGACGCCCCGGTCGACCGCCTCCAGGCCCGTGAGGGCGCGTTTCAGCTCCTCCGCCGTCCATCCGAGGGCCGCGAGGTAGGCCTTGTGGAGGACGTAAGGGTGCGCGTCGAGCGGCA
>JBGQDL010000248.1:0-3765 GCA_041495865.1 Thermoanaerobaculia bacterium
CGCGAAGGACGCCTCGGCCACGCGCCCGCCGCCCGTGCGGGCCATCTGAAGGACGTCGGGGAAGTAGCTCTCGTTCGGGTTCTTCTCGAGGACGGCGAGGGCCGAGTAGCGGATCTCCTCGTTCTCGTCCTGCAGGAGCGGGACGGCGAGGCTCGCGGCCACGGCCGCGCTTCCCTCGAAGCTCATCTCGCTCACGGCTTTGAGCGCGCGGGCGCGGACGGCGGGATTCGTCGCCGTGAGGACGCGGCGCGCGATGTCGAAGGCCGCGTCGGCCGGCAGCTCGCGCGCGAGATCCAGCGCCGAAAGGCGCGCCAGGTCGTCGCCGCGGGACGCGATCTCCTGGAGGAACCCCCCGAGCTGCGGCCCCGCGAGGTCCTTCAGGAAACGCATCACGGCGCGGCGCACGGCCTCGGAGCGCGTCTTGAGGAGCGGGACGAGCGCTTCGAGGCCCGCCCGGTCGTGGCGCCTCTTCAGGATCGCGAGGCCGGCCGCCCGGATCTCCGGAGTCTGATCGAGCGCGGTCCAAGCGACCCACCCGGCGTCGGGCTTCACGAGGGCCTGGAATTTCTCGAGGAGATCCTTTTTCTGTCCCTCGCTCGTCCACTTGTGCTCCCGGAGCTGGACGACGAAGGCGGGCTCCGAGCGCAGACCCCGCAGCTTCTCCAGGACCATCAGCGCGTCTCCATGCCCGCCTATCGTAGCCGAGCGAGCCTCTCATGCCTCCGCTCGGGGAAATCGCCCGCCAGCCGGGCAGGGGGTGTTACGAAATGTGTCGGCTCGAAGGACAGGGTCGAGGGGGCCAATCCGATGAGTCCGGGTGTAAAATGCCCGCCAGGAGTCGTTTGGCCGTCAGGCTCTGGTCCCGGCACGAACCTCGCTTTGAAAGGGCGGATTTCACCATGATGAACCGCTTGCTCCAGCTCTCTCGCCCCCTCGCCCACTCGACCCGGCCCCGCCGGCCGAGAGGGTTCAGCCTGATGGAGCTGATCGCGGTCGTCGCGATCCTCGGCATCATCGTCCTCATCGGCGGAGGCGAGATCTCGAAGACCTGGAAGCGCCAGAAGCTGCAGAGCGCCTCCACCGACATCAAGGTCCTCATCCAGAGGGCCCTGCCGGAGATGCAGCGCCGCAACATGCCGGTGTTCGTCAAGGTCGGCCCTCTCGAGACGGCCGGCACCGCCAGCTATCTGCCCATTTACCTGATCGGCGACGCGGACCAGGACGGAGCCGTGGGCGCCATCTGCAAGAATCCGCCGCCGGGAGCCCTGGGCTGCCCGGACCTTCTCATCGACCAGTACAACATCGTCGTCACCGGCTCGACCGGCACGATGGGAATCACGGCCGTCGATCAGGAGTTCAGCCTGTCCGTGGCGGACACGACTCGGGTCGAGTCCACGTTCTGGTCCGGTTCGGACAACATCATCAAATCGACCGCCTGGACGACTCCGCTGCTCCTCAGGTGCGACTTCCAGGGGCGCGCGATCGACTCCAACGGCCGACAGATCACCGCGCCCGCCACGCTCACCCTCACGCACGTGGACATCGTCCGCGGGTCTCTCGGTCCTCCGACCCGCTACGTGATCAGCATCAATCCGGTCTGGAGCGTGCGCGTGATGAAGCAGATCAACGCCACGCCGAGCGATCCGGCCACGTGGGTGACCCAAAATGGCTAGGCGCGGGACGTCGGGCGATCTCCGGGCGCGGGCCCGGGTGCGCCGCGGCAGCAGCTTCGTCGAGGTGCTCCTCGCCATGACCATCATGGCGCTCGTCCTCGTGGGCATCCTCCAGATGTTCTCCGTGTCGCTCATCATCAACAAGGGCTCGGCGGCCCGCACGCAGATGCTCTTCAAGTGCCAGCAGGTCGTCGAGAACCTCCGCTGGTATTACTACGTGACGCAGCGCTCCCTGGCCGCGCCGACCGGCACCGGCATCCCGATTCTCGCGAACGCCACCGTGAATCTTCCCTACGACGGAACCGAGCTCGAGTGGCCCTTCTGGGGCCCCGCCGGAGCGAACGTCATGGAGGCCGCCAACGGCCCCTACCAGGTCAGCTACACGATCGAGGGGGACGACGTGCAGAACGTCTGGGTGATCACGGTCTCGGCGGTGCCGACGAACGTCGCGGGCGCCACGCGCTACTTCGGAATCGTCGGAAGCGGTCCAAATGCCACCAAGAGAGTCGACTATGTGGCGCAGCTCGCGAGGTGACCGCGTGAGGCGGAGCCGCGGCCCGGCTCGTGACGTCGCGCGTGGCTTCACGCTTCTCGAGGCCATGGTTTCGCTGCTCATCCTCGTCATGGTGCTCATCGTCGCGATGACGATGCTCTTCCAGATGCGCGCGTTCGCGGAGAGGCAGCAGTACTTCATGCTTCCCCGCCAGGCGGCGCGCCGCGCGACCGACTACCTCTCGTACTACGTCGCGGGCGCCACCGATCTCAACTACGTCACCGCCACACCCAACCCGAACGCCCTGATCACGTATTACAACCTCGGCGGTGTCCTCACGCAGGCCTCGTACAACAACCTCACGGGGACGGAGCCGTTGAATGCCGTCCTGCCGGCCTCCGGGCTCCGACCCGCGAACACCTCGACGAGGTTCGGGGACATCGGCACGGACGTCATCACGATGGTGGCTCCCGTCAGCCCGAGCCGCTATCTGATCTTCCCGAACTTCCCGGCGCTCGGCGCGGGCAGGGACCTTTATCTCAACTTCCGCGTCGGCTGCGCCACGAGCGACAAGGACAACGAGGACGCCTTCGAGGCGGCGACAGGCTTCGACGGAACGCAAAGCGCCCTCCTCATGCTCGTCGACAACACCGGAAGCTGGTCCTATGTGCGCATTCCGAAGACGGGCTATCAGTCGAACGGGACCAATGGGACCGGCACGCAGAGTAACGCGACCTGCGCCGACGCCAATTTCCGGAACATCCACATCAATGTCGACACGGCTTCCGGCACGCTTCCCGAGCCCCCGAACGGAGTGGCGGGCCTCACGGACCCGGTCTACCTCGCGGCGGGCCTTCAGGTGATCTCGTTCCGCGTGCTGACGGACAGCGTCGACGGAATTCCCAAGCTGCAGCAGAAGCTCGGCCTCTTCGATCCGAACACGGACTTCCCGGGAACGGACTTCACGAACGTGTTGGAGAACATCGAGGACCTGCAGGTCGCCTACATGTACCCGGACGGCGGCATCTGGAACACGCTGTCGCAGACGATCAGCTCCACTTCGCTCGCCGGGGTTCCGCCGGCTCCCCTGGTGCCCGGTTGCCCGCTGGCCGCGTGCGACAGGGGCGTCCCCTTCCAGGCGGGAACCAACTTCGGCGGGCCGACTCCGCTCCTCGACGTGTCCAATGTGATCGGCTTGCGGTTCTCCGTCACCGGGCGCTCCCCGCTCCTTCCGCTCGCGGCGCGCCAGCTGACGAACATCGACGTCAAGGAGACTCTCGCGACGACCGCGAGCCAGCATTTCCGGCCGGCGTCCGAGGATCACGCAGCGGCGATGGCCACGGCCACGCTGCCGCTGTACGACCAGTTCGACCACTATCGCGCGACGGCGACCCTCATGCTCCGCAACCGCATTCCGAGAGGATGATGATGAGAGAACGCGGCAGCGCCCTCGTATCCGTGATCCTCGTCCTCCTCGTCCTGACGATCGTCGGAGTCGGGATCGCCTATTTCACGTCCATGGAAGACCGCCTGTCGGGCAACACGCGCATTTCGAAGGCGGGCTTCTACGCGGCGGACGCGGGCCTCCGGCGCGGCGAG
>JBGQDL010000249.1:0-3747 GCA_041495865.1 Thermoanaerobaculia bacterium
ATCGTGAGACTTCCCGACGGGACTCATCTCGCTCTCGCCGTCTTCACGCGGGGCGGTCGCGATGGCGCGGCCCGCGACGAGGCGATCGCCCGGGTCGCTCGCGCGGCATGGCTGGCGTTCGTACCCGGAGGCGCCGCTTCCGGTGAGGCGGCTGACCGCGCTAGTCTCTACGCGTGGTCGAGTCCCTGACGACGCCCTATCTGCTCCTCGCCGCGCCCGTGATGCTCGATCCGAACTTCGCGAAGACGGTCGTGGTGATGGGCCATCACACGCGCGAGGGCGCGCTCGGCTGGATCGTGAACCGGCTCCTCGGCGAGCCGGCCTCGACGCTCCTTGCCGCGCCGCTGGACACGACTGTCCACCCCGACACGCCGCTGCGCGTCGGCGGGCCCGTCTTCACGAACGGGCTCGTCGCGCTCTTCCGCGACGCCGTGCCGGGCGTCGAGTCCGTCGAAATGGCGCCCGGCCTGCGCGTCTCGGCCGCCGCCGAGATCCTCCCGAAGCTCTTTGCCGCTCCGCCCACCGCGAGCACCCCGGGCCTCCTCGTCCTCGGCTACTCCGGCTGGGCGGCAGACCAGCTCGAGAGCGAGATGGAAGAGGGCTCGTGGCTCGTCCTGCCGTGGGATCCGGGGTTCGTCTTCACGAACGAAGTCGAGGGGCTCTGGGAGCGCGCCCTCGCGCGCCTCGGCGTCGATCCGGCGTCCGTCTCCTCTTCGTCCACCGGCGTGAGCTGACGTGGAAGAGCTCACGGGCGTCGTCCTCCGATACGGCGTCGGTTTCGTCTTCCTGAACGTCCTCGTCGAGCAGCTCGGCATCCCGGTCCCGGCGGTTCCGACGCTCCTCGTCGCGGGGGCGCTCGCGGCGGACGGCAAGCTTCCGTTCGGAAGGCTTCTGGCTGCCGCGTTCCTCGCCACGGTCATCGCCGACACGGTCTGGTTCCTCCTCGGTCGCCGCTACGGACGCAGGATCCTCAAGACGCTCTGCAGGCTGTCCCTGTCCCCCGATTCCTGCGTGCGCCAGACCGAAGGCCTCTTCGACACATACGGGCTCGCGTCCCTTCTCGTCGCGAAGTTCGTGCCCGGCTATTCCACGGTCGCGCCTCCTCTCGCGGGCGCCGCGGGCGCGACGCTTCCCCGCTTCCTCCTGTTCACGTCGGGCGGCACGTTGCTCTGGGCGGGGACCGCGCTGACCTTGGGCCTCCTCTTCCACGGCGCGATCGAACGGGTGCTCTCCTTCCTCACGGGCCTCGGCGGCGGCGCGCTCCTGCTCCTCGGGGGCGCGCTCCTTCTCTACATCGGCCTCAAGTGGACCCAGCGGCGCCGCTTCTACAGGTTCCTGCGGATGGCGCGCATTCGCGCGGGGGACCTCCGCCGCCTCATGGACGAAGGCCGGGCTCCCGTCATCGTGGACGTGCGCTCGAACAACGCCCGCGCGCGCGATCCGCGCCGCATCCCGGGCGCGATCGTCGTGAACATCCTCGAGCTGGACGAAAAGATCTCTCATCTGCCGACGGACCGGGAGATCGTCCTCTACTGCACGTGACCCAACGAGGCCTCGGCGGCCCGTGTGGCGCGCCTCCTCATGGATCGCGGGTTCACGCTCGTGCGCCCGCTCGAAGGCGGGCTCGACGCGTGGGAACAGGCCGGCTACGACATCGAGGCCGAGCGGATACCCATGGGCGAGACGGGCTCTTTCACCCGGGTCGGCTGACTCACTCGAGATCGAGGACCTGGTACTGGGCCGCCTCGTTGAGGACGGTGCCCCAGACCTTGTGGGACGCCTGGTGCTCCGAAAGGCCGAACGAAAGCTTCGTCCCGATTCCGAGGTCGAGGTCGTGGATTCCTTCGAGGGTCTCGATGACGCGGTCGGTCGTCAGGTTTGCGCCGGCGCGCCGGAGGCCTTCGACGAAGAGGTTCCCGACGATGTAGCCCTCGAGCGAGACGAAGTCGGGTTTCTCGCCCGGGAAATACTTCTGAAGAGCGTTCCGGTAGCCGATGACGGACGTCGCGTTCGAGTCGATCGGGGGAACGACCTGAGTGACGATGACGCCGGACGCGAACTTTCCCCCGAGCTGCCGCATCTCGTCGGCAAACGCCGTCGCGCCCACGAACGACACGTTGGAGAAGATCACGTCGAGCTGCTGCCTCTTGATCTCCTCGACGAACTTGGCCGCCGGCCGGTACGGGGCGACCATGACGATGGCCTTGACGATCTTTCGGTTCCTGAAGATGCCGTCGACCGCTTCCTGGAGCTCGAGCGTGTTGCGCTTGAACCCGACGCGCAGGATCTCGTCCGGCGCGCGCCCGTATTTTCGGACGGCTTTCGCCACTCCGGCGAAGCCGGCGTCCCCGAAGCTGTCCTGCTGCGCGAAGACGGCGATTTCGGCCGGACGGATCTTCTTCACCTCGACGAGCCACCGCACGACGGTGGCCGTCTCCTCCGCGTAGCTCGCCCGGTAATTGAAGACATACCGGTCGGGAGGATCCCTCCTGAGGAGGCCCGCGCCCGTGAAGGCGCCGAAGAAAAGCGTCTTCTTCTCGTTCGCGTAGGGGACGGCGACCTCCGCCGTCGGCGTCCCGACGTTGCCGACGATCGCAAAGACCTTCCTTCCCTCGATGAGCGCCTTCATCGCCTCCTTCGTGCGCGCGGGCTCGTACCCGTCGTCGAGCGCGACGAGCTCCAGCTTGCGCCCGGCGATCCCGCCGGCCTCGTTCGCGATCGCGAGGGCCGTCTCGACGCCGAGCTTCATCTGGCGGCCGAGCTCCTTGGAGGGGCCGGACAGCGCGGCGCTCATCCCGAGCGTCAGCGGCACCGCCACCGCGGGCGCGGGAGCCGCCGCGGGCGCCGGCGCCGGTGCACGCCCCTTCAGGAAATACCAGAGGCCTCCTCCCGCGAGAAGCACGGCCCCGGCGACCCCGGCGACGAGGGCGGCACGCCTCGCGCCGCCCGGGGCCGCGGGCCGTGCACCCACGGCGGTAAACCGCGGAACGGAGACGGCGCGCAGCGGACGCACCGGAGCGGGCGCGGGCGGCGCCGGCCGATTCGCGCGGGTCTCGTCCACGTGCCTCATCCCGTCCATGACGACGGCGTTCCAGTGCTGGTCGATCGTCCGGTGCGGGGCCTTGACGCCCATGTCGACGCGAAAGGCGCCTGCCTCCTTCTTGAGCGCCGCCCAGACAGCCTCGACGCCCGAAAGGTCTCCGAACTGCGCGTCGACGAGCTCTCCCGAATCGACGTAGAAGAGGGCGTCAGGGGCGTCGGAATAGTTGACGGTCAGAAGCGCAACCTGGCGGCCCGAGCAATACAGCTGCAACAGGTCCGGGAGGGCCACCTCTTCCAGGTTGCCCTGGAGCACCATCGGAAGCTCCTCTGGTCTCCCGCACCGGGAGCGCCTGTTGCGCCGCGACGAGCCGGCACGGGTGGAACGGTCAGCGGATCGGCGCGGAGATTGTAAGCCCGTTTGCGTTCAACCCCGCTCCCAGACCTCCTCGACCGCGACGTCGGGATGCAGCGAGCGCGTCACGGGACAGGTCTTGCCCGCGTTGACGAGCTTCTTGAAGTCCCCGTCGCCGCACGGGGACGAGACGCGAAAACGCGCCACGAGCTTCGCGATGCGCCGCGGGGGCTCCACCTTCTTGTGCTTGTCGACCTCGAAGGTCACGCCGGTCAGCGGTACCCCGCGGCGCGGCGCGTAGAGGCTCTGGGGCGTCGCCGCGCACGCGGCGAGCGACGCGGCGCAGAGATCCG
>JBGQDL010000250.1:0-3740 GCA_041495865.1 Thermoanaerobaculia bacterium
CGCGGGCGACATCCACGAAACGGGCGTCATCGCGTCCGTCGTGCAGTCGCTGAAGCTCCCGAACGGCCACATCAAGGTGATGGTCGAGGGCGTCGTGCGCGGCCGCATCCGCGCCTTCACGTCCGGCGTCGGCCACCTCACGGTGAGCGTCGAGCGTCTCGACCCGAAGCCGCTCGGCGCGTCGGCGGAGGAGCTCGCGCCGTACCTGACGAAGGTGCTGTCCGTGTTCGAGCAGTACGCGAAACTCTCGCACCATCTCGCGTTCGAAGGGCTTCTCTCGTCTCTCAAGATGGACGATGCTGATGCCTTTTGCGACATGCTCTCGGGACATCTCCCGTCGTCCATCGCCACGGCCGAGAAGCAGGGACTCCTCGAGACCGTGAACCCGCTCGAGCGCCTTCAGAAGCTGCAGGACCTGCTGGAGATCGAGATCGAGAAGATCAACATCGATCGCCGGATCAACAACAAGGTCAAGAAGCAGATGGAGCGCGCGCAGAAGGAGTACTACCTCAACGAGAAGATCAAGGCCATCCACCAGGAGCTCGGCAAGAAGGACGACAAGTCCGACGAGCTCGAGGAGCTGAAGGTCAAGATCGAGAAGGCCGGGATGTCGAAGGACACGAAGGAGAAGGCGCTCGCCGAGCTGAAGCGGCTCGAAGCGATGCCGAGCGTCTCCGCCGAGGCCACCGTCTCGCGCAACTACATCGACTGGCTCGTGAATGTGCCCTGGAAGAAGGCCTCGCGCGAGATGAGGGACATCAAGCGCGCCGAGAAGATCCTGAACGAGGACCATTTCGGCCTCGAGAAGGTGAAGGAGCGCATCCTCGAGTTCCTCGCCGTCCGCCAGCTCGTCACGGAGACGAAGGGCTCGATCCTGTGCTTCGCGGGCCCTCCGGGAGTCGGCAAGACGTCGCTCGCGAAGAGCATCGCGAAGTCGCTCAACCGCAAGTTCGTGCGCCTGTCGCTGGGCGGCGTGCGCGACGAGGCGGAGATCCGCGGCCACCGCCGCACGTACATCGGCGCGTTCCCGGGCCAGATCATCCAGCTCATGAAGAAGGCGGGCACGGTGAACCCCGTGTTCCTGCTCGACGAGGTCGACAAGATGTCGATGGACTTCCGGGGCGACCCGTCGGCGGCGCTCCTCGAGGTCCTCGACCCGGAGCAGAACCACGCCTTCGTGGACCACTACCTCGACACGGAGTACGACCTGTCGAAGGTGATGTTCATCGCGACGGCGAACGTCGTGCACCCGATCCCGCCCGCCCTCAAGGACCGGATGGAGATCATCCCGCTGTCGGGCTACACGCCGAACGAGAAGGTCGCGATCGCGAAGCAGTTCCTCGTGCCGAAGCAGATCAAGGAGAACGGGCTCAAGTCCTCGCAGGCCGTGTTCGAGGACGGAGCCCTGTACGGCCTCATCGAGAAGTACACGCGCGAGGCGGGCGTCCGCAGCCTGGAGCGCGAGATCGCCTCCGTGTGCCGGAAGATCGCCCGCAAGATCATCGGCAAGGACGCCGAGACGCCGCTCACGGTGACGGCCGAGAACCTCGCGTCATACCTGGGCAAGCCGAAGTTCCGCCTGAACAAGAAGGGCGATACCGCCGAAATCGGCCTTGCCACCGGCCTCGCCTGGACGGAATCGGGCGGCGACATCCTCTACATCGAGACGACGCTCATGCGCGGAAAAGGCAACCTCGTGCTGACGGGCCAGCTCGGCGAGGTCATGCAGGAAAGCGCGCGGGCCGCGCTGTCGTACGTGAGGACGCGCGCGGAGCTGTACGGCGCTGACGCCGACTTCTACGAGAAGAAGGACATCCACGTGCACGTTCCCGAGGGCGCGATCCCGAAGGACGGGCCTTCGGCGGGGATCACGATGGCGACGTCCATCCTCTCGGCGGTCACGAAGATCCCAATCCGGAAGGACCTCGCGATGACGGGGGAGATCACGCTGCGCGGCAAGGTCCTGCCCGTGGGCGGCATCAAGGAGAAGCTCCTCGCGGCCTACCGGGCGGGCATCACGACGATCCTCCTGCCGAAAGAGAACGAGAAAGACCTCGACGACCTGCCGGAGGAGATCCGCACCGTCATGGAGTTTCATCTCGTCGAGGACGTGGACGAAGTGGTCCGCCTCACGCTGGAGGGGGCGCCCTCGCCCATGGCTCCGAAAGCCCTTGCTCCCGAGGCCGGAACCGCGCCGCCGACGGCGCACTGAGGCTGCATTTCCGGATCCTGATAAGATCGAGGCTGCGGGGCCCGCTCGGCCCGCATTTTCCTTCCAAGAAGAAACAATTCTCCGAATCCCCTCCCAGGGGAATTCGACTTCTCCGATGACGATTCCCTCCGTCTCCGTTTCCCCACGCACCGGCCCCCGAACCGGCGGCGTGCGAGGTCCGCTCGCGGCGGGCGCCGAGGTGCGCCTCGTCCTTCCGGCCTACCGCATCGGCGAGCGGCCGAAGGGCGCTCCGGTCCCCGCCCTCGCGGTCCTCGGCCGGTCGAACGTCGGGAAGTCCAGCCTCCTGAACGCTCTCCTCGGCGTGAAAGTCGCGCGCGTCTCGCAGACGCCGGGGCGCACCCAGGCGTTGTTCTGGTACCGGGTCGGCGAGAAGTTCGACGTCGTCGACTGCCCCGGATACGGGTTTGCAAAGACGGGGAAAGAGAAGAGGATTTTCTTAGAAGAGCTGATCGAAGGCCTGCTCCTCGGCTCCTCGGGGAGCGCCGTCGCGGCGGGGCCGGCAGCGTCCGCCGTTCCTCGCCTCGCGGCCGTTCTGCTCCTCGTCGATGGACGCCTGGAGCCTCAAAGCTCCGACCTCTCCATGTCTTTCTTTCTAAGAGAATCCTCTCTTCCCACGGTCGTCGCCGCGACGAAATGGGACGCCGTGAAGCCTTCTCAGCGCGTGCGGCAGCTCCGCGCGCTCACCGCCGCCTTCGCGGCTCCCGACCGCCCCCTCTTGCCCGTCTCGTCCGAGACGGGCGAACAACTCCCCGAGCTCGCGCGGCTTCTCCGCGCCGCGCTCCCTTCCCCCTCCCCGAAGGAGTGACCTCATGCCCCGACGCAAGGTGCCTGGCGCCGACTACGCCGTCCGCGACATCGACCCCCGTGATCTTCCCGCCGACGTCGAGGAAGCCCCCTCGGCGGCCGGCGCTCCCGTCGAGCCGGTGCTCGACATCCGGACGCTGCACAACCACTCCATGCCGCAACTCGTCAAGATCGCGCAGGATCTGGACGTCGAGGGCGCGCCCTCGCTGCGCAAGCAGGAGCTGATCTTCAAGATCCTGCAGACGCAGACCGAACGCCTCGGCCTCATCTTCTCCGAGGGCGTCCTCGAGGTGCTGCCGGACGGCTTCGGCTTCCTGCGTGCTCCCGAGTACAACTACCTCGCGGGCCCGGACGACATCTACGTCTCGCCGTCCCAGATCCGGAAGTTCGGCCTGCGCACCGGAGACACGATCTCGGGCCAGATCCGCCCGCCGAAGGAAGGCGAGCGGTACTTCGCGCTCATCAAGGTCGAGGCGGTCAACTTCGAGGCGCCCGAACAGGCCCGCGACAAGCTGTTCTTCGAGAACCTCACCCCGCTCTATCCGCAATCGCGCATCGCGCTCGAAACCGAAGGCGATAACCTCTCGGCTCGCGTGCTCGACCTGATGGTGCCGATCGGCAAGGGCCAGCGCGGCTTGATCGTCGCGCCGCCGCGCACCGGCAAGACCATGATGCTGCAGTCGCTCGCGAACTCGGTCACCAC
>JBGQDL010000251.1:0-3729 GCA_041495865.1 Thermoanaerobaculia bacterium
AGATGCGTGAGGCGCACGACCTCTTCGCGTCCCGGGGCGGTACGTTCTGGATCAAGCTCGATGCCGGCACGAAAGGCTTCTTCAAAACGATCTCGAGGAGCGCGATTTCCTTCGAAAGGATCCTCGCGAATCTCACTGGCGCCGCGAAACGGCATCCGGTCGTCGTTCAGGCCATGTTCCTGCGTCTTGGCGGCGAGCCGCCGCCACGAGACGAGATCGCGGCATGGGCGAAGCGCCTCGCGGCGGTGCGGGACGCGGGCGGCCGCCTTTCGCTCGTGCAGGTCTACACGGTCGCGCGCGAGACGATGGAGCCGGGCGTGACGCCGCTGACGAAAGCCGAGCTGGAGGAGATCGCGGCGGCGGCGCGGGCGGCCGTGCCCGGCGTGCCCGTCGAGACGTTCGTCTAGACGTCAGCCGGCCGCGGCCGAGTCCGCCTCCGGAGCGTGGTAGAGCACGACGGAGGACGGCCCCGTGCGGATCGCCTGCTCGAGCGCCTCTTTCGCGCGGAGGAGGAGCGTGGACAAATCGAAGGCGTCGTCGGGGTAGACGGCCACTCCCGCGCTCAGTCCGAGGCCGACCCCTGAGGCGACGAGACGGTCGTCCATTCCCTGCTGGAAGTTCTTCTGGATGGCGTGAAGGGCCCGATGCGCCCGCACCTTGTTGGCCTCGAAGATGAGGATGTGGAAGCGGTCGTCCTCGTCGCGCGCGACGAAGTTGACCGCGCGCGTCGAGCGCACGAGCTTCGCGGCGAGCTTCGGCAGAAGCGAGTCGCCCGAGCCCGGACCGAGCTTCGCGATCGCCTCTTTCAGGCCGTCGATGCGCAGGTGCGCGACGGCGATCGGCTGGCCGTTGCGCTCGGCGCGCCTCATCTCGGACTCGAGCCGCTTGCCGAGCGACGAGCGGTTGTAGAGTCCCGATTGGCCGTCGCGTTCGGTCTGCTGCTCGATGAGCTTCATGAGGCGCGCGTTGTGGAGCGCGACGGCCGCGGCGTCCGCGAGGAGATCGAGCCGCTCCTTGTGGTCCACCGGCCAGTCCTCGCTGCCGCGCCGCGCGCCGACGGAGAGAACGCCGATGAGCTCGTCGTGGAAAGCGAGAGGCACGGCGGCCGCGCAAAGGAGCGGCGCGCGGGCGCCGGCGAGGATGCCCGGGAAGAACGTGAAGCCCTCGCCGGGTCCGGCGACGGTGGGCGTCTTGTCGAGGAACGTGCGGACGATCGGATGCCCCGACTGCTCGAAGGGGACGGCTCGTCCCACCTCGTCGCCCATGTCGGTGCCCCAGCGGGCCGAGATCTTCGCGGATTTCGAAGCCGGATCCGCGTCCCAGAACTGGGCCGCGTCGGCCTTCAGCAGCGCGGCGGTCCGCTCGCACAGAGTCTTCTTGATGAGGTCGACGTCGAACGTCGTCGAGAGGGAGCGGCCGACCTCGCGCAGGCGGTCGAGGAAGCGGTACGACTCCCGCTCCTGCTGAAGGAGGCGGGCCGACGTGATCGCGAGCGAGACTTCGACTCCGAGCGCTTCGAACGAACGCAGCACGTCCGGGGAAAGAACCGGCGCTCGCGCGCCCGTGACGGCGCACAGGACGCCCGCCGGCGCCCCGCGATACGCGAGCGGCACGGCGAGAAGACCCAGCGGAGCCTGGAGCTGGGTGACGACGGCTCCGGACGGCAGGAGGGCGGCGCCATGCGGATCCGTTCCGATGTCGGGGAGCAGCAGATGCGACCCCTCCGCCGGGAGATGGGCGAGAAGAGCGTTCGGGATCTCCACGGCGGCGGCGTTTCCGCGCCCCCTGACGTAGGCGGCCTGCGCGCCCGGTAGCTCGCCGGCCGGGAGGAGCCGAATCGCGCAGACGTCGACGTCGAACTGCGGACCGAGCTCGTCGACGGTGCGCGACGCGATCGCGGAGACGTCCGTCAGCCCCGTCAGGGCCGAGTGGAGGCGGCCCACGAACTTGTTGCGCTCGCCATGCCGGCGCTCGGCTTCGAGGAGCCGGGCCTTGTCGAGCGCGCCCGCCGCGAGCTTCGCGAGCTCCTGCGCGAGCCTCATCTCCTGCTGCGT
Source organism: Thermoanaerobaculia bacterium (assembly GCA_041495865.1). GTDB lineage: Bacteria > Acidobacteriota > Thermoanaerobaculia > UBA5066 > UBA5066 > Fen-183. The sequence goes on from JBGQDL010000251.1 coordinate 2,055, forward strand.
GAGGCTGAAACCCCCGCGGCGCGACATCGTGAGAAAGCCGAACACGAGGTCTCCGGCGTGAAGGGGCAGGCACATGCACAGCCGGCGGGGGGGATTCGAGCCCGGGTCGTCGTCGAAGACGGGGCCGAGCGCCGAGAGGCAGCGGCCGAGGAGCTCGTCTGGATCGAGAGGGCGGCGGCCTGGCGGGGGCCGCTCGCCGCTTGTCGATCCGCCCTGGCTGAGGATCTCCGTGACTTCGCGCGTCTCCGGCTGAAATCGATACGCCGTGACGTGGTCGAACTCGATCTCGCGCGACAGCGAAGCCACGGTCAGGCGGACGACCTCGTCGGGGTTGAGGGAGAGGAAGGCTCCGGAGGCGAGCTCGAAGAGCGCGACGGCTTCCTCGCGGCGCTTCACCAGAGCGCCGAGCGTGCGCCCGCGCTCGAGGATGTGACCCGCCGTGCGCGCGAAGATCCGGACGGCTTCCTCGGCTTCGGCGTCGGCCTGTCCGCCGGCGACCGTCTCGAGGGCGACGCCCAGGGCGGCCTGGACCTGATCCTTCACCTTGACGGGTGCTCCGAAGAACGACAGTCCCCGGTCGGCCACTTTCTTCGGACGCCCCTGCTTGAGCACCTCGGACAGGTGCTCGTTGAGGCGCACCTCGGCGAAGGCGGCCACGCTGGGCCGGCCCGAGCGCGTCATGGGCGGAACTCCGGCACCGGGGAGCAGCGCCACGACGGGCGCATCGAAGTAGTGGAGCGCCGCGGTCAGGATGCCGCCGAGCGCCTCGTCGAGGCGCACGCCCTCCTTGAGGGCGCCGTCGAACGCGGTGAGCAGGGGCAGCCCTGAAAAGCGCGGTGTGGAGACCATGGGACCGCCCTCCATAATAGCGCCCGTGGAGGTGCCTTGATGCGCCCGGACGCCGCGGCCACGGACGCTCTCGCCGATTCCCTCGAGTTCCTTCTGCCCGCGCTCGAGTCCTTCACGCGTTTCGAAGGTCCCGACCCGGCCGTCAGGCGCGCGCTCTGGCGCGCGACGCTCGACGAGCCGCTGCCCGAGGCCGGCGCGGGGCGCGAGGCCGTCCTCGAGACGCTGCGCTCGGTTGTCATCGCGAACGGCCTGCGGATCGGGGCACCGGGTTTTTCGGGCTGGGTCACGACGATGCCGACGACCGTGCCGGCTGTCGCCCAGCTCGCGGGCGCGATCACGGCGGCGCAGCGCTGGTGGGCGACGCCCGGCAACTTCCTCGAGGTGCTCGCGCTGCGCTGGCTCCAACGCCTGGTCGGATTGCCCGATCACTTCGAAGGCGGTTTCACGAGCGGCGGCGCCACCGCCAACCTCATCGGCCTCGCGGCCGCGCGCCAGCACGCGGGCGAGAGGCGCGGCTTCGATCCGAGCCTCGACGGTCTCTCACGCCTCGTCGAGCCGCGCGTTTATGCGTCGACCGAGGTCCATCACGTCGTCCTCCGCGCCTGCGGCGTTCTCGGGCTCGGCCGCCGGGCGCTGCGCATGATTCCGGTCGACGCGAGCCGGACTCCCGACCTCGGCGCGCTCGAGCGTTTCCTCGACGAGGACCTCGCGGCGGGCCGCACGCCTGTCGCCGTCGTCGCGTCCGCCGGGGACGTGAACACCGGCGCCGTCGAGCCGATCGACGCGATGCGCGAGGTCGCGCATGCGCGCGGCGTCTGGCTGCACG
>JBGQDL010000252.1:0-3683 GCA_041495865.1 Thermoanaerobaculia bacterium
GCCGAGACGCGCACGCGCAGGCGCACGCTGCGTCCGCTGGCATCCGGCGCGAAGTCCGGCGCGTCAGAGGCCACGACAGTCAAGGCTTCGCAGCGGGCACGAGGTGCCGGAGACCCTCGGCCGGCCGCTCTCCGGAGACGTCCTCGCGCGGCTCGTCGGAGGGGAAGAGTGTCGCCTGCGGGTCGGGCACCGTGAGCGGAACCGGATACCGGCCCGAGAAGCAGGCCGCGCAGGACTCGTTTTCGTCGCGCCCGAACGCCGTGAGCATGCCTTCGAGCGAGAGGTATCCGAGCGAGTCGGCCTCGATGAACTTCCGCGTGGCCTCGAGATCGTGCGTCGCGGCGATGAGCTCCTTCCGCCGCGGCGTGTCGATCCCGTAGTGGCAGGGGTTCATCGTGGGCGGCGACGAAATGCGCATGTGCACCTCGCTCGCGCCGGCGGACTTCAGCATCTTGACGATCTTCTTGGACGTCGTGCCGCGCACGATCGAGTCGTCCACGAGGACGACGCGCTTGCCCCCCACGACCGAGCGCACCGGGTTGAGCTTCACCTTCACGCCGAAGTGCCGGATGGACTGCTTCGGCTCGATGAACGTGCGGCCGACGTAGTGGTTCCGCACGAGCCCCATGCCGTAGGGGACCCCGCTCTCCTCCGCGAAGCCGAGCGCCGCGAAGACGCCCGAGTCGGGAACGGGCACGACGACGTCGGCGGGCACGGGGTACTCGCGCGCGAGCCGCCGGCCGAGCGCCCTCCGCGACTCCGCCACGGACTTCCCGAAAACGGTGGAGTCGGGCCGCGCGAAGTAGACGTGCTCGAAAACGCAGAAGGCCGTGCGCTGCCCCATCGCGAACGAGGCCGAGGCGGTTCCGCCCGCGTCGAAGACGACGATTTCGCCGGGCTCGACATCGCGCAGGGGCTCGGCGTCGATGAGGTCGAAGGCACACGTTTCGGAAGCGACGACGCGCGCATCGGGCGCTCCCTCGATCCGGAGCCGGCCGAGCGTCAGCGGCCTCACGCCTTGAGGGTCGCGCGCGGCGATCACGCGGTTCCTCGCGAGGAGAACGATCGAGTACGCGCCGCGCACGCGGGCGAGCGCCTCGCGGAGCGCGCCCACGACGTCATCGACGCGCGACCGCGCCATGAGGTGGAGGAACACTTCCGTGTCCGAGCTCGTCGTGAAGATCGAACCTTCTTCTTCCAGCTCGGCGCGGATGTCGTCGCCGTTCACCAGGTTGCCGTTGTGCGCCACGGCCAGCGGGCCCTTGTTCGTGTTGTAGACGATGGGCTGAGCGTTCTCGAGGAGCGACTCGCCCGTCGTCGAATACCGGACGTGGCCGATCGCCGAGGAGCCGGGCAGGCGGGCGAGCCGGACCTCGTCGAAGACGTCGGCGACGTATCCCATCCCCTTTTCGACCGCGATCCGGTTTCCGGCCCAGGTGACGATGCCCGCGGACTCCTGTCCCCGGTGCTGCATGGCGTAGAGGCCGAGGTACGTCAGGTTCGCGGCGTCCGGGTGGCCGAAGATCCCGAACACCCCGCACTCGTCCCGGAACTTGTCGCTTGCACCCTCCGGGGAGTCCCTTGTCACGAAGGCAGTTTATCGCAGCGCGACAGCCTCCAGCAGCTCGCAGCAGGTGGGGCTGTCTTGAAGATTTCTCAGAAGGAGGAGAGGGCAAGCTCAGTTGATCTTCGTGTCGCCCTTCTCGAGCTTCGCGATCGCCTCCGTGAGCACCTTCTTGTTCGGCTCGTCCGGCGCCTGTTTGAGGGCGAGTCGGCCTTCCTCGAGCGCCTTCTTCGCGTCGCCGACGCCCGCGTAGCCGCGCATGAGCCCGACGTGGACGGGCCACTTGTCCGGGAAGCGCTTCGCGTTCGTCTGGAAGATGCCGAGGGCCTGCTGCGCCTTGCCTTCCGCGAGAAGGCCGCGCCCCACCTGATGGATCTGGACGGCCGTCGCGCCGGGCAGGTTGATCGCCCTGTCCCAGGTCTTCGTGGCCTCCGCCTCCTTGCCGTTCGCGGCCTGCGCGCGCGCGAGCGTCGCGATCGCCAGAATCTCGCTGTCCCCGCCGAAGTTCGGCCCGGCGGCGCGCTGCGCCCAATCGAGCGCCTCGGGAAGGGCGATCTTGTTGCGCAGGCAGTAGTCCGCGGCCCGCTGCCAGTTCTCCCAGTAGAACCCCGTGTAGCCGCGCAGCTCGTCGCGCAGCTTCGCGACCCAGCGGGCCGGCACGTCGTCGACGGTGATGGTGAACGGGACCTCCAGCTCCTCCCACCTCAGCGCGACGGTCGTCTTGGCCGGCTCGCGCTCGACGAAGTCGTACGTGAGCCACTCGTGGTACTCGCTCTTTGCGGGCTTCGCCGTCACCCGGAGCGCGTCCTCCCTGGGGTCGTACCAGTAGGCACCCCAGGACGTCACGTTCTTCGAGAAGACGAAGGTCCATTCGTCGGCTCCCGTGATCGCGAAGAGCCCGTACGCGCCCGCCGGCAGCGTCTTCCCCTGGACCTTCACCTCGTCCGAAACCGTGAAGACCGTTCCCTCGTTCGCCCCGGCGCGCCACGGGCAGGACTTGCAGTCGTTGAAGTCGAGCTCCGTGAGGCCGTAGGGCACCAGCTTGCCCCAGATCTTGCCGCGCCGGTCGTTGCCCTTCAGGACGACGCGGGGGCTCGCGTAGGAGATCGTGACCGTGACCGGCCCGACCTGCTGCGTCACCGAGGCCCGCTGGTTGTCCCCGCTCGCGGGGAGGTAATGCGGCTGGGCGAGGGCGGGGAACGGGAAAAGAGTGACGAATGCGGCTAGTGCTGGGAGTGCGAAGGCTCGGGCAGTATTTTTCATGGTGCCTGATACGCATCGGGAAAGAGTGTGTTTCTTAGAAAGAAAGAACCGGAACCGGAGATTCCGGATATTCCCAGGATGTCCGGAGTCAAGGGCGCGCTACGCGCGCCGCGCAGCGGTCGAAGACCCTTGACACCGGATATCCGGGAAAGAGATTTCATCTATCGGCGGCTGCATCAGCAGCCGCCGCATATGAGAAAAATCCGAAAACTCAAATCCTTCTCTTCTCTTCAGCAGACCGATTCGCCCGTTCCAGCACCGCATCGAACATCGCCGCCGTCAGCCGCCCGGTGTTCGTGTTCTGCTGGCTCACGTGGTACGAGCCGAGGAGGCACACCCGGCCCAGATCGACTTCCGCGCCGTGCGCGAACGCGGGACGCGGGCGGGGAATCGCAATCCCGTTCTCTCCGAGCGCGTCCAGCGCCGACCGCCACGCGAGGGCGCCGAGGGCGAGCACGACACGGACGTTCGCCAGCAGCGCGATCTCGCGTGCGAGGAACGGGCGGCAGCGGGCGAACTCGGCCGGCGCCGGCCTGTTGTCCGGCGGGGCGCACCGCACCGCCGCCGCGATCCAGGCGTCGCGCAGGGCGAGGCCGTCGCCGCGTGAGACGGAGAGAGCCTGATTCGCGAAGCCGGCCCGGTACAGGGCGGCAAAGAGGAAGTCCCCCGAGGAGTCGCCCGTGAAGACCCGCCCCGTGCGATTGCCCCCGTTCGCAGCGGGCGCGAGGCCCACGATGAGGAGACGCGCCGCGGGGTCGCCGAAGCCGGGGACCGGCCGCGCCCAGAAGGGCTCTCCACGGAAGCGGCGCGGCGGGTGCGCGGCGGCCGCCTCGCGCCAGGCGACGAGGCGCGGGCA
>JBGQDL010000253.1:0-3584 GCA_041495865.1 Thermoanaerobaculia bacterium
CCGCCCTCCGGAGTCTCCGGCCTATGCGGAGCATGTCGCGGGGTTGTTCGCCGCGAAGGAAGCCGCGATGAAGGCGCTCGGCACCGGGATGCGCGGCATCGCGTTTCGCGAGCTCGCGATCGTGCGCTCTCCTGGCGGGCCGCCCCGCCTCGCGCTCTTCGGGCGGGCTCGCGTTTGCGGCGAGCGGCTCGGGGTCTCGGGAGCGCACGTGACGATCACCCACACGCGGGACCTGGCAGCCGCCGTCGTCGTCCTCACGGGCACGCCGCTCTAGAATGCGCCCCCGATGAGCAGCCTCCCGCCCGGTCTCGAAGGCCGCAAGGTCCTCGTCGTGGACGACGAGCCCACGATCCTCAAGATCATCTCTTTCAAGCTCCGCCTCACGGGGCTTCAGCCGATCGAGGCGACGGGCGGCGAGGAGGCCCTGCGCCTCGTGCGCGAGGAGGCTCCGGACCTCGTCCTCCTCGACGTCTCTCTGACTCCCGGCCTCACGGGCTTCGACGTCTGCCGCATCCTCAAGGAGAACCCCGCGACGTCGCACCTCCCGATCGTGATGCTCACCGCCCGCACGCTTCCGTCCGAGCGCGACCTCGGCCTGCGCCTCGGGGCGTCGAGCTACCTCACGAAGCCATTCTCGACGAAGGTGCTCATCCAGGAGATCGAGAAAGCGCTGAGCTAATCCCTCGCTCTTCTCAGCCGGTCTTGCGTGGGCTGCCGCCGTGCGTTCCCCCGCCCTTCGGTCCTGAGCCCTTCGGGCCCTTTGGCGGCGTGTAGCCCTTCTTCTTCTCTCCGGGAAGCCTGGGCTTCTTTTCGGGCTCGGCCTCGGCGCCCTCGTCCTTCTTTTCGCCCTTCTCGCCCCCGCCCTTGCCGGCGACGAGCTTCTTGGCTCTCTCGAGAAGCGACTGCTTCTTCTCCTCGGCGGCCTTTGCCGCGACCTTCTTCTCGGCCTGCCGGTGGGCCCAGTCGAAGTCGATGAACTCTAGGATCGCCATCTCGGCGCCGTCACCCTGACGCCGTCCGAGCTTCAGGATGCGCGTGTAGCCGCCGGTGCGCGCCTGGAAGCGCGGCGCGATCTCCTCGAAGAGCTTCTTGACGGTCGTCGCCTCCGGGATCGTCTTCAGGGCGAGGCGGCGTGCGTGAAGGCCGCCCCGCTTGCCGAGGGTGATCATCTTTTCGATGAGCGGCCGGAGGTCTTTCGCCTTCGGAAGCGTCGTCTGGATGCGCTCGTGCGTGATGAGGGACGAAAGCTGGTTCCGGAAGAGCGCCCGGCGATGCGCCGTCGTCCGTCCGAGCTTGCGGCCCGCTCGATTGTGCTGCATGGAGCCCTCAGCGCCCCGCGCCGGCCGGTGACTCGAGCTTCATGCCGAACATGAGCCCCTTGTCGCGCAGGATGTCCTTGATCTCGTTCAGGCTCTTGCGCCCGAAGTTCTTGGTCTCCAGCATGTCCTTCTCGGTCTTCTGAACGAGCTCGCGAAGCGTGCGAATGCCGGCGTTCTTCAGGCAGTTCGCGCTGCGCACGGAAAGCTCGAGCTCCTCGACGTTCGTGTCGAGAAGGGCGTCGAGCTCGCTCTGCGGCATCTCGGCGCCCGCCGCCGTCGCTGCGTCGTCGGTCTCCACATTCACGAAAATGGCGAGATGGTCGCGGATGAGGACGGCCGCCACACCGACAGCGTCGCGCGGCGAGATGGTGCCGTTCGTCCAGACTTCGATGACGAGCTTGTCGTAGTCCGTCGCCTGGCCGACGCGCGCCGCCTCGACGTGGTAGTTCACGCGGCGGACCGGCGAGTGGGCCGAGTCGAGGGGAATCGTGCCGATGGGCGCTTCCGGATCGAAGTTGCGGTCGGCGGGAACGTAGCCGCGGCCCTTGCTGACCGTGGCTTCGAGGCGGAGCCGTCCGCCGTCGGCCAGCGTCGCGACCGGCGCGTCGGGATTGAGGATCTCGAGTTGCGCGTCGTCTTCGAAGGCGTCGGCCGTCACGGCGCCCTTCGTCTTCACGTCGAGCGTGAGCGCGCGCGGGCCGTCCTCGTGCAGACGGATCGCGAGGCCCTTGAGGTTGAGAACGATGTCCGTGACGTCCTCGACGACGCCCGGGACCGCCGTGAACTCGTGCTCGACGCCCTCGATCTTCACGCCGGTGACCGCGGCACCCTCGATCGACGAGAGGAGCACGCGCCGAAGCGCGTTTCCGACCGTCGTGCCCCAGCCGCGCTCGAGCGGCTGCGCCGTGAACCGGCCGTAGTTTCCCTTCTCTTCCTCGACCTCGAGGCGATTCGGACGTTGAAATCCCTTCCACAACATGTTCTTCTCCTGGCCCTGCGACTTATCCGCTGAGCGGCGCGCGCGGGCTCCTTTACGAACCGTTTACTTGCTGTAAAGCTCGACGATGAGCTTCTCGTTGACCTGCAGGGCGACGTCCGCGCGCTTCGGAAGCGTCACGACCTTGCCCTGGAACTCCGACGCGTTCAGCTCGAGCCATGCGGGAATGCCGCGACCCTTCGCCGTTTCGACGGCACCCGCTATGAGCGGGTTCGTCTTGCTCTTCTCCTTGACGGACACGACGGCTCCGGCCCCGACGACGTAGCTCGGCACGTTCACCTTCTTCCCATTCACGCGGACGTGTCCGTGACGGACGAGCTGCCGGGCCTGCGCGCGAGAGCCGGAGAAGCCGAGCCGGTGGACGACGTTGTCGAGACGGCGCTCGAGAAGCGAGAGCAGGTTCTCGCCCGCGACGCCGCGCATGCGCTCGGCAGCCTCGAACGTGAGCCGGAACTGGCCCTCGAGGACTCCGTAGAAGCGCTTGAGCTTCTGTTTCTCGCGAAGCTGGATGCCGTAGCCCAGGATCTTCGAGCGGCGTTTGCCGTGTTGCCCCGGCGGGAAGTTCCGGCGCTCGATGGCGCACTTGTTGGTGAAGCAGCGGTCCCCCTTGAGGAACAGCTTCATGCCTTCGCGGCGGCACAGCCGGCAGACGGATTCACGATAACGCGCCACGGTCAGACCCTCCTGCGCTTGCGCGGCCGGCAGCCGTTGTGGGGAATGGGCGTCGCGTCCTTGATGGAACGGATGTCGATGCCCGCCGCGGCGAGGGCGCGAATCGCGCTCTCACGGCCGGCGCCCGGGCCGTTCACGCGGACGTCGAGCGAGCGCACGCCGCTCTCCTGGGCGATCTGGGCCGCGTTTCCGGCGGCGAGCTGCGCCGCAAACGGCGTGCCCTTGCGCGAGCCCTTGAAACCGATGCGCCCGGCCGAGGACCAGGCCAGGACGTTGCCCTGCTGGTCGGTGATCGAGACGATCGTGTTGTTGAAGGACGCCTGCACCGTCGCGAACGCGTGCGGGATGTTCTTCTTTTCCTTTTTCGGACCCTTCTTCTTGCCCTTTGCCGCGGCGGGCTTCGAAGTCGCGGATGCTTCGGTGGGTGTCGCCATATATTTCCTTCTTGTTCGGAGGCGCGGGGGGGGGGGGGGGGGGGGGGGGGGGGGGGGCCGCCCGGGCCCGCCCGCGCGCGGGGGGCGGAGGGCCCGGGCCGCCCCGCCCCGGGGCGGCGGGCGCCCGGGGGCGGCGGGGGGGGGGGGGGGGGGGCCCGGGCC
>JBGQDL010000254.1:0-3485 GCA_041495865.1 Thermoanaerobaculia bacterium
CTCCTCGACAAGAAGCTGATCACGACCGCCGGCCGCAAGGAGGTCGTCGGACTGCCGTTCCTGTACAAGACGACGAAGGAATTCCTCGTCCACTTCGGCCTCACCGACCTGAAAGACCTCCCGCGCCCCGAGGACCTCGACGCCCTCTACGGCATCGAGACGAACACGGCGCAGACGGAGCTGTTCCCACAAGAGAATTCTGCTGAAGAGAAGACCGGAAAAGACGAAGACGAAGAGAATGGCTAATATTTTTCTGATATGCGGCGGCTGCTGATGCAGCCGCCGATAGTAGAAATCTTCTTCCCGAATGGCCGATGTCAAGGGCGCGCTTCGCGCGCCGCGCAGCGGTCACCGACCCTTGACATCGGTCATTCGGGAAATACGGTCTCTTCCGAGCAAATCTCTTTTTCTCTCGTGCTCTTCGGAGATTGCCCGTGAGCGCCGAGCGGCTGCAGAAGATCCTCTCCGCCGCCGGCATCGCGTCGCGGCGCGCGGCCGAGCAGATCATCCTCGCAGGCCGCGTGACCGTGAACGGCCACAAGGTCAAGGAGCTCGGCGTCAAGGCCGACCTCGCGGTGGACCACGTGAAGGTGGACGGAAAGCTCGTGCGGGTGTCCGTCGCGCGGCGGTACGTCCTCATGAACAAGCCGAAGGGCCTCATCGTCACGCGAGACGATCCCGGCGGAATCCCGACGGTCTTCGAGCTTCTGAGGGGGCGCGTCGGGGAACGCGTCGTGGCCGTGGGGCGGCTCGACGTGGAGTCCGAGGGGCTGCTGATCCTGACCGACGACGGCGCGCTCGTTCACAAGCTCACGCATCCCTCCGGCGGCTGCCGAAAGGAGTACGAGGTGAAGGTGTCCGGCGTCCCGACGCCCGCCCAGCTCGCGAGGCTCCGGCGGGGCGTGACGCTGCCCGACGACGGCGCGCGCACCGCGCCCGCCGAGATCGAGCTCGTCGAGACGACGCCCGAGAAGAACGGCGCCGGCGGCAACGCCTGGCTCAAGGTGACCCTCGGCGAGGGGCGCTCGCGCCAGATCCGCAGGATGTTCGACCTCGTCGGCCATCCCGTTACGAAGCTGCGCCGCGTCGCGATCGGCCCGATCCGCGACCGGAAGCTGCCTCCGGGCGCGTTTCGCGACCTCTCGCCGGAGGAGGTCGCTGCCCTCCGCGCGATCCGGCCCGCGCCGCCCCGACCGCCCGCACCTGTCCGAGCGCGGAAGTGAAAGGCCTCGTCGTCGCGATCGACGGCCCTTCCGGGGTAGGGAAGTCCACCGTGGGAAAGGCCCTTGCCGCGCGGCTCGGCGTGCCCTACCTCGACACGGGAGCCATGTACCGCGCGGTCGGCCTCGCCGTGAAGCGCAAGGGAATCACGCTGCCGCTCGGGGACATCGAAGCGGTTGTCGCGGTCGCGTCCCATGTGGACGTGCGCGTGACGGGAAGCCCCGCGGACGCCCGGACGTGGCTCAATGGCGAGGACGTCTCGAAGGAAATCCGCACGCCCGAGGTCTCGAAGTACGCCTCGGCCGTCTCCGCCGTGCCGGGGGTGAGGCGCCGCCTCGCGGGCATGCAGCGCAGCCTCGCGCTCGAGGGAGGCGGCGTCCTCGAGGGGCGCGACATCGGCACGGTGGTCGTTCCCGAGACGCCCCACAAGTTCTTTCTCACCGCTTCCGCCGAGGTGCGGGCGCGCCGCCGGTTCGCGGAACTTTCGGCAAGGGGCTCGCCGCAGACCTTCGAGCAGGTGCTTTCGGAAATGCAGGCGCGCGACCGCGCGGACTCCACGCGGGCCGATTCGCCGCTCAGGGACGACGGGACGTACACGCGCCTCGACACCTCCGCGCTCTCGGTCGAGGAGGTCGTCGACCGCGTCATTTCGGCCGTCGGCCGGCCCTCCCCCGCACCCGGTTGACCGTCCCCCCCCGCGCGTCTAACATCGAGAGTTCCGGTCGCTTAAGCATTTGCCTCACGGCAGTTTAGGCGGCCCCATTTCTGGCCCGCGAAGGAGCACGATTACATGTCGCCAAGGGACCCGAAGAACGACGGCGGCCAGACGGCCGAAGACGGAGCGCCGGACGGAGAGTTCGCCCGCCTTCTCGCCGAGAGCGAGCGCTCGCTGAAGGAGGGAGAGCTCATCCGTGGCCGCGTGGTTCAGGTGACGAACGACGAGATCCTCGTCGACATCGGCTACAAATCGGAGGGGATGATTCCCCGCTCCGAATTCCACAACGTCCCGGCCGACAAGCTCCCGCATCCGGGGCAGGAGATCGAGACGGTGCTGGAACGCACCGAGGGTCCGAACGGCTACGTCGTGCTTTCCTGGGAGAAGGCCCGCCGCGGCAGGGCGTGGGACCTCGTCGAGCAGGCCTTCGCGGCGAACGCGTCCGTGAGGGGCCGCGTGCTCGAGCGCGTGAAAGGCGGGCTCTCCGTCGACATCGGCGTGCGCGCGTTCCTGCCGGGCTCGATCGCCGACTCGCGCCCCCTCAAGAACCTCGACGTCCTCAAGGGCCGCGAGCTCGAGTTCCGCGTCGTTTCCCTCGACAAGAAACGCGGCAACATCGTGCTGTCGCGCAAGGCCATCCTCGACGAGGTGGCCGAGGTCAAGAAGAAGGAAGCCGCCGCGGCTCTCGCGGACGGCCGCGTCCTCAGGGGCGTCGTGAAGAACCTGACCGACTACGGAGCGTTCGTGGACCTCGGAGGCATCGACGGCCTCCTCCACGTGACCGACATGACGTGGGGCCGTCTCGCGCACCCCTCGGACGCGGTGCACGTGGGGCAGGAAGTCGACGTGAAGGTCCTTCGTTTCGACGAGGCGACGGGCCGCATCTCGCTCGGCATGAAGCAGCTGAAGCCCGACCCGTGGCACGACCTGCCGGCCCACTACCCGGTGGGGGCGCGCGTGCGCGGGAAGGTCGTTTCGCTCACGGACTACGGCGCGTTCGTGGAGCTCGAGGAGGGCGTCGAGGGCCTCATCCACGTGAGCGAGATGTCCTGGACGAAGCGGGTGAAGAACCCATCCAAGCTCCTGAACGTGGGCGACACGATCGAGGCCGTCATCGCGGACGTGAACCCCGAGACGCGCCGCCTCTCGCTCTCGCTCCGCGCCACCGAGCCGAACCCGTGGGAGCAGCTCGCCGAGAAGTACCGCATCGGCGACCGGATTCATGGCACGGTGCGCAACCTGACGGACTTCGGCGCGTTCGTGGAGATCGAGGAGGGCATAGACGGCCTCATCCACGTCTCCGACATGTCGTGGGGCCGCCGCGTGAAGCACCCGTCCGAGGTCCTCAAAAAGGGCGACGAGGTGCAGGCCGTGCTCACGGCCATCGACGTGGAGAACCGGCGCATCAGTCTTTCGATCAAGGAATTCCGGCCCAACGAGTGGGAGGAGTTCTCGACGAAGCACCAGCCTGGCGACGTCGTGGACGGCACGGTCGCGAAAGTGGCCGAGTTCGGCGTCTTCGTGCGCCTGCCCGAGGGGCTCGAGGGCC
>JBGQDL010000255.1:0-3434 GCA_041495865.1 Thermoanaerobaculia bacterium
AGGAGGTCCGTGTCGCGCACCGCATGGCCTGCCTGGTCCACGAGAGAAAACGCGGGAAACGAGCCAAGGACAGGCGGCGCGGGCGGCAGCGCACGGTGGACCGAGCGCACGAGCGGCAGCGCGAACGCGGCCGCCACGAAGAGCGCCCAGAACCAGCGGCTCCCCGTGAGCCGCGCCGCAACGCGCTGGGGGAAGGACGGGGATTTCAATTCTTGCTCATAAGCGGCGGCTGCTGGCGCAGCCGCCCGGGGAGGGAATTCTTGCTTATATGCGGCGGCTGCTGATGCAGCCGCCGATAGATGGAAATCTTCTTCCCGAATGGCCGATGTCAAGGGCGCGCTACGCGCGCCGCGCAGCGGTCGCGGACCCTTGACATCGGTCATTCGGGAAATATCCGGTCTTAGCAAAATCTTCTCTCTTCTCTTTCTCTCTTTATCTTTCTAAGAAGATCTTCCTCGTTCTCTTCCTTCTAGTTGACGTTCCCAGTCTCGTGCGATGGGACCGTGACGGCTGCAATCAGCTTTTCCCGCCGCGCGTCGGCCTCCGGCGTGCCCTTGATCTCGATGAGGGAGAGCACGTAGTAGGACATCGCCCAGAGGTCGTCGTCGGGCAGCGCGCCTTTCCACGTGGGCATGGCCGTGCCGCCGATGCCCGAGGCGACCGTGCGGTAGATGTCCTCGAGCGTCTCGCCCGAGCGGACGTGATCGCGCGTGAAGTCCGGAGGCATGAGCTTGTACCCGTATTCGCTGTCCTTCAGCTCGGCGTGGTACGCATCCGGGCGGAGGATCGCCTCGCGTTTGGACAGCTCCAGGCTCGCGGCGTTGATCGCCTCCTTCGTCTCGTAGGCCGGGTGGCACGAGAGGCACTGGGCGAGCCCGTGGTAGACCTTCATGCCGCGCGCCACGGCCTCGGCCTTGCGCTCGGGGCCCCACGGATCTGGGCCCGGCACGATGGGCTCGCCGGGCGTCTTGTCGGCCCACTTCGGCGAGAGCGTCTTGATGTACTGGATGATGTCCATGAGCTCCCGCTCGGGAACGTCGTTCCAGGGGAGCATGGCGCTGCCGTGAAGACCCTTCTGAACGATGCGCAGGAGGTCCTCGTCGTTCGGGAGCTGGCCGCTCGCGACGGCCGCGAACTTGAACTGGCCCTGCGTGAAGTTGCGGGGCGGCGGGCGGAGGCCGATCGACGCGGGCCCCTTCCCGTCTCCCTTGATGCCGTGGCAGGCGGAGCAGTAGGTCACGAAGAGGTGCTGGCCGTTGTTCAGGCGGCGCGCCGAGACCTTCCTGCCACCGAGGGTCACCGACTTCGTGAAGGTCTTGCCCGGCCCCGAGCAACCGGCGCCGCCCCCCGCCAGCGCGGCCACCAGCAACGCCGCAATCGACGCCGCCGCGATCGTCCTCGACGCCGCGCCTCCGTCGACGATCTTTCCGACCTTCATAGAAAACTTCTCTTCTCTCTTCCTTCTTCTTCCTAAAGCAGATAGACCGAGATGAACATGACGACCCAGACGGCGTCGACGAAGTGCCAGAACATGGCCGAGAGGCGCACCGCGCTCGTGCGGCCCGAGGCGTACCGCCCCGAGAACGCGCGCGGCAGGAGGACGGCCAGCGCCACGAGGCCCGCGAGGACATGGGCCGCGTGGAAGACCGTGAGAGAGTAGAAGATCGACCCGTACGTCCCGGTGTCGATCCGGAATCCGGAGCGCCAGAGCGGGACCCAGACGGCGAGCTGCAGGAGAAGGAAGAGACTTCCGAGCGCGACCGTTCCGAGGAGCGCGCGCCGGAGCGCCCCCGGGTTCTTCTCCGCCTCGGGACGAACGCCGAAGTGCAGGACGACGCTCGACGCGATAAGGACGAGCGTGTTCAGGAAGGGCAGCGCCTTTGGGAGCGGCTGGAGGCCGTCCGGCGGCCAGGCGGGCGCCCGCAGCCGCAGGACGGCGTACGCGAAGAAGAGCGCGACGAAGAGCATCGTCCACGAGGCGAGCGCCATCAGCATTCCGACGAAAGAGGTTCGCCGGGACTCTTCGGGCGCCGGAAAGCGAGTGACAGCCACCGCGCCGCTCATCAGTTGCCGACAGCACCCAGAGCGACGGGCTCGTCGCCGAGCGGCTCGTCCTGTGCGAGCCAGTCCTTGCCGGCCACTGCCGGGTTGTTGAACTCGTGCGGCCCGTGAAGGACCACCGGAATCTCGTCGTAGTTGTGGTGCGGCGGAGGCGAGGGAATCGTCCACTCGAGGGTGCCGACCTCCCAGGGGTTCTCCGACGCCTTCTTCCCGGAAATGAGGCTCGAGAGGAAGTTGCCGACGAAGAGGAACTGAGAGGCTCCCAGGAGAAGCGCCGCGCGCGTGATCCACACATTGATCGGGTGGAGGTGCTTGAGGAAGTCGTACGCGTCGGCGTTGTAGAGCCGGCGCTGCATGCCGCCGTAGCCGACCACGAGCATCCCGCAGAAGACGACCGTGATCGGGATGATCGTGAGCCAGAAGTGCCACTTGCCGAGCGTGTCGTTCATCATTTTCCCGAACATCTTCGGGAACCAGAAGTAGATCGCCGCGAAGGCGCCGAGCAGCACGGAGGCCGCCATCGTGAGGTGGAAGTGTCCGATGACGAAGTACGAGTCGTGGAGGTAGATGTCCGACGAGATGGCGCCGAGGTGGAGGCCCGTGAGGCCGCCGAGGCCGAACACGAACACGACGCCGACGGAGAAGAGCATGGGGGTCGCGAAGCGGATCGAGCCCCGCCACATCGTCCCGAGCCAGTTCAGGAAGAAGACGGCCGAGGGAATCGAGATGAGCATCGTGAGCGTCATGAAGCCCTGCGAGAGGAGCGGGCTCATGCCGACGACGAACATGTGGTGCCCGTAGACGGCCATCGAGAGGAGCGTGATGACGCTCATCGAGAGCGCCGTCGCCTTGTAGCCGAAGGCGGGCTTGCGCGAGAAGAACGACAGGAGGTCGGACACGATGCCCCACGCGGGCAGGATGAGGATGTAGACCTCCGGGTGGCCGAAGATCCAAAACAGGTGCTGGTAGAGAACCGGATCGCCGCCGCCCTTCGTGATCGAGGCACCGGCGAGGAAGAAGTGGCTGCCGAAGACGCGGTCGAGGAAGAGGAGGAGGACGCCCGCCGCGAGGACGGGCACGAAGAGAGCGTTCAGGATGGCCGTGAGCCAGATTCCCCACACCGAGAGCGGCATCTGGAAGTAGCCCATGCCGGGAGCCCTGAGACGCACGACCGTCGTGATGTAGTTCACGGCGCCCATGATCGAGCCGCTTCCGGTGAGGAAGATGCCCAGGATCCAGAGCGTCTGGCCGTGGCCGGGGGAGCCCACGAGCGTCGAAAGCGTCGGGTACGACTGCCAGCCTCCCGCCGCGGCGCCCATCGGCACGAAGAACGAGACGATCATGCAGAGGCCCGCGAGGACGTTCGTCCAGAA
>JBGQDL010000256.1:0-3421 GCA_041495865.1 Thermoanaerobaculia bacterium
CCGTCCTCCATGCGCCCCGCGGCGTACGCCGCGGTCTTGCGGATTCCGGCGTCCTCGGACTCGAGCAGCGGCCGTACGCGCGGCGCCGAGGAAGGATTCCCGATGAGGGCGAGCGCCCAAAGCGCGTACAGGCGTGTCTCCGCGTCCTTGTCGTCCAGCGCCTGTGCGAGGAGGGAAACCGCGTTCGGGTCGCCGAGGCGGCCGAGGACGAGAGTCAGGTAGCGCCTCACCCGCGGGTCGTCGTTTCCGGCGCCCTCGTATGCGCGGAGCGCCGCGGCGGAGAACGCCGCGCGCTCTTTCGGGTCCGTCAGGGCGGGCAGTTTCTTCGTGAGCTCGAAGGCCGACTGCCAGCGCTGGTTGCGGCTCCCCGTCCGCACGTCGTTCAGCAGCTCGGCGGCGTTCTTGCGGTCGACGGCGATCGCGCCGAAGAGCCAGAAGACGAAGACCGCCACGCCGACGACGAAGAACGGGATGACGAAGAACTGGACGAGCAGCCTCCCGGCAGGGGTGGCGCCGGGGGATTCCTCTGGTTCGGAGGGGGGAATTTCGGTCAAGAGATGCCCTGCGGTGCTCGCGCGTCAAGGCCAGGCCGCTTCGCGGCGCCTTCGGCGGCCTTGACACGCTGCGCTCCTCGGGCTCGGAGTGCTTCTATCGAGGGATCTTCGATCCCTCTTTCCTTCTCGAAAGAGAAATCGGAAAAACAACAAAACGCGCTCACAGAACCGGAAGGTACTGCTTGGCCTGCGTGACCGGGTTCGGGACGTAGATGGCGTCCTTGTCGCAGACCGTCTCGCAGAGCCGGCAGGACACGCACGGGGCCGCGTCCACCTCGGCCACCTTGTAGTGGAGGTTCGGAGCGAGCGGGTCGGCCACGAGGTGAATGCAGTCGAACGGACAGATGTCGATGCAGAACTCGCATGCCGTGCAGAGCTCGCGGTCCACGATCGCCTTCGGGATGTCCCTCGGCTTGACCTTCATCACGAGGTCGCCGTGCTGGTCCTGGATGCACGACACCGGGCAGTAAACCGCGCACACGGAGCAGTCGATGCACCGGTCCTGGTGGATCACGAACTTCTCGTTCTTGCCGCCCGTGATCGTGTGCGTGGGGCACTTGATCTCGCAGACTCCGCACCCGATGCACGTGTCGTGAATGAAGTGAGGCATGGCCCGCCCTTCGCCGAGAAGCTAGCATCGGCACCGGGGAATGTCCATGCCGGAGGACGGCGGGAACCTTTTCCCGCCCGTTCTCGTTCCCCTGTCTGGAGCCGGAGGCGCACGTGAAACAGACTGTCGGAAAAGAGCTTCAATCCGCCGTCAACGCGTTGTTTCTGTTCGCCCTGTTTCTGCTCGCCTACTCGGCGATCGTGCCTGGACACGCGCGCGGGAGCGTTCGCGGGCCGCGCTTCCTGAGGATGAAGGTGGAGAACCTGAGGGGCCAGGGCGGCCCTTCGAACGTCTCCATCTCGGTCCCCTACGCGTTCGTCTCGGGCGCGCTGCGCTTCGCCTCCCTCGGAAAGGTGCGGCGAGAGATGGACCTCCACTTCGACCAGTCGGTGGACGCGAGCGAGATCCGGACGATCGTGCAGGAGCTGAAGGGCAAGCCGGACGGCACGGATGTCCTGCGCATCCACGACGAATGCGAGATCCACGTCAAGAAGGACGGCGATCAGGCGACGCTGGAGGTCCGGAAGAAGGACCGCCCGGAGGACACGGTCACCCTCAAGCTGCCCTGGCGCATCGTGGACGCCGTGTCCACGGCCGACCGCGACCTCGACGTGGATACCCTCGTCGCGCAGCTCCGGCACGCCGAGCGCGGCGACCTCGTGGAGATCAACGCCCCGGACGCTCACGTCAGGATCTGGATCGACTGAGTTACCGCCGCGACGCCGTCAAGGCGTGCGTGCTTTCGTTGGGAATGCCGAGGCGATGTCGGGGTCGAGGACGACCGCGACCGCGCCGCCCTTCATCCGCACCGCAAACCTGTTGGCGCGAGTGGCCGACGATTGCCCGCTCCCCGATCTCGACGCTCACCGCGGCGGCTCCCATGGATCCAGGACCTCAAGCCCCGGGAAGGCAAAGTCGCCGCGGTTCCGTGTCACCAGCCGAAGGCCGTGGGCGAGAGCAGTAGCGGCAAGAAGAGCATCGATCGCGGGCACTGATCGGCGGGCAGCAGCCAAGAGCCGACCCCAGCGATCCGCAACGACGGCATCCACGGGGAGGACGCGATCTTCGAACCACCCAGGCAGCTCCGACTCCAACCAGTGACTAAGACTCTCCTTGCGCGGGCCGCTGCCAAGCCTCTCGATCCCTTTCCTTAGCTCACCGAGCGTCAGAACGCTCACGAAGAGAGAAGGACTGGCGGCGCTCTTGATCCATCGCGCCACGGCCTCGTCCGGCCTCGGGCGAGTCACCTCGGAGATGACATTTGTATCGAGCAGGAAGCTCACAGGTCGACATCTCGCGCCGGAGATTTGTCCCGCTCGATGTCCAGGTCGACCCCGACGAGGGGTGAGCGCCGAAGAAACTCATAGAGGGACAGCTTCTTCTTCCCCTTGAGTCGCTCGTACGCTTCGATCGACAGCACGACGGCCGCCGGCTCGCCACGCACGCTGATCTCCTGTGGCCCTTCGCGGGCCGACTTCACCACCTCGCTGAGCCGAGCCTTCGCTTCCTGGAGCTGCCAATGTCGCATGGGATACCTCAGACTAGTCCGTCTAGTCAGAGACTAGCTCGGCTCCAAGGGGGCGTCAAGGGGTTCCACCTCGATCGGGATCGCTCACCGAAGCTGACTGACGCGCCTCCTTTGCGTGCGTGTTGTTGCTGCGAGGCGTCGTCGGAGCGGCGCCGCCGTCAGGCCGCCGCGCTGCTTGCGCAGGCTCCGCGAATGCGCGATCAGCCGCAGAAAGCGGGGATTCGCCGAAAGCTCCAGCAATTCGACATCGGAGTTTCGCAGCGACACAAGCGCCGCCACCGGTTTGCCGCGAACACCCCTCCGCCCTCAAATCCCGCAGCGCTCGTGGATCCGGTGCGAGATCTCCTCCGGCGTCGGAGGGTTTTCGCCCAGGCCGAGCGAGTGGAGCGTCTCGTGAACGAGGATATTGGCGGCGAGCCCCTGATCCCTCTTGTGTTCCTTCGCGAACCTGCCCCGGCAGACGTAGATGACGCGGTCGAGGCGGTACTGGCTCGGCCCGAACACGAAGCGCATCTCGCCGTTCTGTCGAACCAAGGCGCTGGCCCCCCGCCCAAACGGAGATGTCGGCGGCCGACGGCCGCGCGCTCAGCGCCGCAGCGTCCTGAGCGGCCGAACCTTCGCGATCCGCTCGAAGTCGGCGTCGTCGTGCAGGAGGAACGCGTCGTGGTCGAGGGCGATCTGAGCGATGAGGCAGTCCGTCGCGCTCCTTATCGTCAGGCCGCGCCGGCG
>JBGQDL010000257.1:0-3379 GCA_041495865.1 Thermoanaerobaculia bacterium
CAGAGCTACGTCGCCTCGATCGGGGTTTCTTCCGACGGAGGGCGACTGGTGGTCGGCCTGAACGGCAACGCGTTGCGGGAATACGGCTCGGTCGCGGCCACAGCGGGCGGGAACGGCCTTTTCAACCACATCACGGGCGGCTTCTCGCCCCGCTTCGCGGGCGGAACCGTCGTGCAGAACGTCGCGAACCGGTATCTCGCGTACTCGCTCCTCGCTTCGTCCGGTATCGCGGCGGGCTCGCTCTCGGTCGCCGACATCACGAGCATCCCCGGGCCGCTGGCCCCCACGAACGTGAGCTCCGAGGAGATCGGGCCGGGCGGCGTCTTCCTGACGCTCGCGGGGAACAACGTCCTGTATCTCAATCAGGGCACGATCCGGATCTACGACGCCTCGAGCCCCGGACCTGTCGGAAACATCCACGGAAGCTTCGGGCTCACGACGCTTTCGAGCGCCGATTTCGCGGGCAGAACCCCGACATCCCTCTCGGCGGCGATGGACCCCACGGATTCGACGAAGCTCTGGGTCCTGGTCGAGCTGTCGAGCCCGCTCTCGTATGCGCTCGTTTCCGTGAAGGGCGGCGTCAAGACGGTGAGTCCGCAGACCTTCGCCATCCCGCAGCCGGCGGGCGAGACCTGGGTCGCGGGCGGTGTCTCGGCCCTCATCCCGAACGGCAACAACGGCCTCGTCGCCCTCATGTGGGCGAGGAGATGGGGTTCCCCGGTGGTCTACCGGCTCTTTTCCTCGAGCGCTCAGGGATGGGGAACGACGCCGGGCCAGCTCGACATCGACTCCAACTCGTATCCGACGTTCGCGCTCAACTACTACATGCGCGGGCTCCCCGGCGCGGGCAACGGGCTTTACGCATACGTCCCGACAGGCAACTCGGCGTACGCGTTGTCTCTCTCGTGCGTCACGGCGCCCGCCCCTCCCGTCGATGACCTTTCGGTGCAATACGACCCCTGCCCGGCCTCGGGCTCGTGTCTCCTGAACCCGGGCGACACGGTGTTCGTCGGCACGAAGCTCCGGATCACGCCCACGGCGTTCTCTCTTCACCCCCTGACGGACTGGCGCTTCGATTTCGACTGGCACACGCCGGCCGAGGACAACGGTTCATCACCGCGTCTGAAGGTTCCCGACCTCTCTTATCCCGGCTCGGGGCCCGGCCCTCCGGCCACGATCGCGCTCTATGGTCCCTGCGACCCGCGCGGGGGCGGCGTGCCGTCGACCGGAGCGGGCTGCTGGGCGTCCATGACGTCGAGCGGCGACTTCGCCGCGAACGCGCCGGCCGGGACGCCGGCGACGCTGAGTCTCGCCCTGGAGGCCACGAACGATCTCGGGCCAGGAAACACGAGGACGCTCCCGCTCACGTGGAAGGTCCCCGCGGTGCGCCTGCAGAATCCGAACATCCTGCTCGGGCAGTCGCTCCAGAGCGGAGCGGACGGCACGCCGCTTCCGACCGGCTACAAGTGGTACTTCGGCGCGAGCCCTTCGTCTCTCACGCTTTCGTCGTGTACCGGCAGCTCCTGTTCGCCGCCTCCGCCTTTCGATGGGAAGGGCGTGCATTACTACTGGCTCACGGTGCCCTACCCGACGGGCTACACGAGCCCGGACTGCGGCAGCCCGTGCACGCGGAGCCTCGGCACGTTCTCGGTGACCGACGTCGTTCTCTCCGTGACGGGCCTGCCCACGACGACCACCGCCGCGTCGGCGTTCACGATCACGGACGCCTCGCAGATCGCGCCGGGCGTGACGGCCTGCGGCGCGAACGGATTCCAGTACAGCCTGTGCGACGGGGCGGCGCCGGCCTGCGTTGCCGGAACGGGGCTCACCTGGCAGGATCTCCCGCTTCCACATCCGGGAGCGACGTCCCTGAACGCGCCGTCGCTCGCGGGGACGTACTGGATGCGCGTGCGCTACAACTACTCGACGTCCGCGCCGGCCGTCTGCCCGCAGCTCTCGACCGCCTGGGTCCCCGGCGTTTCCGGCGTATCCGACCCCACGGCGTGGCCGATCGTGGTCATCCCCGCGCCGCCGTTCATCGCGGCGCGCGTGAACGGCGTCGATCCCTGCGTCGGGGCGGGCGGCGCGTGCACGGGCGGCCTTCCCGCGAACATCGGCGACACGATCACGGTCTACGCGATCGTCAGCGGCATGATCGATCCGAATCCTCCCCTCTCGACCACGTGGACGTTCGGCCCCTCGGCCTCGCCTCCGGGCTGCGCGGGGACGGGCTGCCAGGCGACGACGTTCCGGTTCACGGGCGCCGGCACTTTCACGATCACGCTGGCCGGCTACGCGGTCGGCGCGAGCACCACCTTCGTGGTCGCCGCGCCGCCGGTCGTCGCGTCGACGGGGGGCCCGGTTTGCGCGGGCTCGTCGCTTGCACTCTTCGCTTCGCCCAACATCTCCGGCGCGACGTTTTCCTGGACGGGCCCGAACGGCTTCACGTCGACCCTCCAGAATCCCGTGATCGGGGCCGCGACGACGACGGGGACGTACACGGTCGTCCGCGCATTCGGGGGACAGACCTCCACCGCGAGCACCTCGGGTGTCGTCCTTCCGCAGCCGCTCGTCCCGACGGCCGGGAACAATGGCCCTCTCTGCGCGGCTCAGACGCTCGCGCTGACGGCCGCCACCGTCGCGGGCGCGACGTACGCCTGGACGGGCCCGAACGGCTTCACGTCCACCCAACAGAATCCGTCGCTCTCGGGCGCGACCGGCGCGGCGACGGGGACGTACATCGTGACCGCGACGGTGAACGGCTGCTCCAGCGCCGCGAGCACGGGCGTGACCGTGAAGGTGCCGCCCCCCGCGCCGGCGGCGGGAAACAACGGACCGCTCTGCGCGGGGGCGACGCTCGCCCTCACCGCCGCGACGATCGCGAACGCGTCCTACGCGTGGACGGGGCCGAACGGCTTCACGTCGGCTCTCCAGAATCCCTCGATCCCGAACGCGACCGCCGCAACGGGCGGCGTTTACGCGGTCACGGCCACCGTGAACGGCTGCACCGGCCCCGCGGGCTCGACCGCCGCGGTCGTGAACGGCGTGTCCGCCGCGATTACGGCTCCGTCGCGGATCTGTCTGGCGGCAGGGAATACCGGCACGGCCTCGGTCCCGGATGGCGGTGGCGGAGCCACGTACGTGTGGACGATCGCGAACGGCGCGATCACGGGCGGTCAGGGGACGGCTTCGATCTCGTTCAGCGTCGCGGGCGCGGGCACGGCGACGCTCGGCGTCACCGTGACGTCAGGAGGGTGCTCTCCCACCGGGGCGGCGACGATCTCCGTCCTGACGCAGTGCGGCGGCCTCTCGACTCTCACCCCGTGCCGTACGGTCGACACGCGCAACGCGTCTGGCCCGCTCGGAGGCCCGCCCTTCC
>JBGQDL010000258.1:0-3350 GCA_041495865.1 Thermoanaerobaculia bacterium
GGAAAGCGCCCAGTTCGGAAGCGTCGCGAGGTGCATGGCGAGCTTGCCGAGCGTCATCGACTTCGGATGAGGCGCCCAGGCCAGCTTCTCGGCGGGCACGCGTTCGAGAAATTTTCGCGTCGAGGCGGCCTCGCGATCGAGCTCCATGACGTAGGGATCGATCATCCTCATTCTCGGGCCCTCCGGTTTCCCTTCTCGTCGTATTCGAAGAATCCTCTTCCCGTCTTCCTTCCGAATCGGCCCGCCAAAACCATCCTCTTGAGGAGAGGCGGCGGCGCGAAGCGCGACTCGCGGTACTCGAGAAACATGATCTCGGCGATGGCGTACACGGTGTCGAGCCCGACGTAGTCGAGTAGCTCGAACGGACCCATCGGGTGGGCGCAACCCAGCTTCATTCCGGTGTCGATGTCTTCGAGCGAGCCCACGCCCTGCTCATGGGCGCGGATCGCGTCGAGGAGGAACGGCACGAGGAGCCGGTTCACCACGAAGCCCGAGTTGTCGCGGGCCGCGATGGGCTCCTTGCCGAGCGAGCGTGCGAACGCCATCACGCGCGCGATCGTCTCGTCGGAAGTCCCGATCGCCCGCACCACCTCCACGAGCTTCATCACCGGCACGGGATTGAAGAAGTGCAGTCCGGCGAAGCGGTCCGGCCGCGACGTCGCGGCGGCCATCTCGGCGATCGTGAGCGACGACGTGTTCGAGCAGAAGATCGCGTGCGGCTCACACCGCTCGTCGAGCAGCTTGAAGACCTCTCGCTTGGACTCGAGGCTCTCCACGATCGCCTCGATGACGAGATCGACCGGGGAGAATTCTTCGAGTGAAGAGGAGAACCGCAGGCGTTTGCGGATCTCGTCAGCCGCTTCGGCTCCCAGTTTGCCGCGTTCGGTCGCCTTCGAAAGGGACTGCTCGATGCGCCGGTGGCCCGCGGCGAGCGCCTTCTCGTCCACCTCGCGGACGATCGTGTCGTAACCCGCCTTCGCGCAGATCTCGGCGATGCCCGATCCCATGAGCCCGGCGCCGAGAACACCGACCTTTTGGATCTCAGGCATTGGCCCACCCTGGTCCCGCCCCTCTTACCCATTCGAAGAAATCCCCCGGTGCTCTTCGGACATTTCTCATGAGAGCGCCTCCACGACGAGCGCGATCCCCTGGCCGCCGCCGATGCAGGCCGACGCCAGGCCCCAGCGCTTGCCGCGCCGCCTGAGCTCCTTCAGGAGAGTGAGCGTCAGCCGCGTGCCGCTCGCGCCCAGCGGATGCCCGAGGGCGATCGCGCCGCCGTTGACGTTGAGCTTCCCGCGGTCGAGGCCGAGCTCCTTGACGACGCCGAGAATCTGGCCCGCGAACGCCTCGTTGATCTCGATGAGGTCCATGTCCGAGAGCGACTTTCCCGCCTTCGCGAGCGCCGCGCGGCAGGCCGAAACCGGCCCGAGCCCCATTTCGGCGGGATCGCAGCCCGTGACCGCCTCGGCCACGAGGCGCCCGAGCGGAACGATCCCTTTCGCGCGCGCCTTCGCCTCGGTCGTGACGACCGCGGCCACCGCCCCGTCCACGATGCCCGACGCGTTGCCCGCCGTGACCATTCCGTCCTTCCCGAACGCCGGGGCCAGTTTCGCGAGCCCTTCGAGCGTCGAGTCAGGAGTCAGATGGTCGTCCTCGGACACGGTGACGGCCTTGCGGCCTTTCTTCGCCTCGACCGCGACGATCTCCTCCGCGAGCCGTCCCGTCGCGCGCGCGTCGGCGGCCCTCTTCTGGCTCTCGAGCGCGAACGCGTCCTGCTCCTCGCGCGAGATGCCGTGGCGCCGGGCGATGTTGTCCGAGGTCTGCGCCATGGCGAGGCCCGGAACCGTGTCGAAAAGGCCGCTCATGAGGGAGTCCTCGAGTCTTCCCTGCCCGAGCCTGAGCCCGGTTCGGGCGCCGCGGATCACGAACGGCGCCTGGCTCATGTTCTCGGTTCCGCCCGCGAGGATGGCGTCCGTTTCCCCGAGCAGGATGCGCTGCTTCGCCTGCACGATCGCCTCGAACCCGGAGCCGCAGAGGCGGTTCACCGTGAGAGCGGGGATCTCCTTCGGGATTCCGGACCGCAAGCCGACGTGGCGCGCGAGGTAAATGGCGTCGGCCGACGTCTGAAGCACATTCCCGAAGATCACGTGCCCGATCTCCGCGGGCTCGAAACGCGCGCGGCTCAGGGCTTCGCGTGAGGCGGCGACCGCGAGATCGGTGGCGGTGGTGTCCGCGAAGAGGCCGTTGTAATCGGCCATCGGCGTGCGGGCTCCTTCGGCGACGACGATCGAAGCGGTCATGACGCCCGGATTCTATCCGGGTCGATTTCCGATCCTCCCTCTCTTCACGACTTGCGGGACGTCGTCTTCGGGCCGGCTCCTTCCGGTTCGCTGATCAGCGGCTTGTCCACGGCGTCCTGCGCGGCCGTCAGGCGCGCCCGGAAAGGCTCGAGCGTCTTCGCGTTCGCGCGGACGGCGTCACTCTCGCGCACCTTCGACTCCCGGCGCACGCGCTCGGCCTCGGCCTCGAACTGCGACGTCTGCTCGGCGAGGAGCTTTCGGGAACCCTCGTCCGCCGCGTCCGCCCGGCGGTCCTTCAGGTCGGCCAGCGTCTTCTCGAGCAGCGCGAGCGCCGAGGCGTTGAGCCGCGCCGTCATCGTCGCGGCCTCGGCCTCGAGCACCCTTTCCTTCACCCAGAGGAATTCCTCGACGTTCACGCCGCGCGCGCGCGCCGCGGCGACGTCGGCGGGCAGGGTGGCGAGGGGGTCGCCCGCGGGCGTGGGCCGGGCGGTGCGGAGGTCGAGGCGGACCCGGTCGAGGATCGACAGGTACGCCTCCACCTGGGCCGGCGTCACCTTCCCGTCGGCCGGAGGCCGGTACACGTCGCGCGTTTCGGCCGCCCGGGACAGCGGCGCGCTGGCGGGAGCCCCGGGTCCGACATCCGGAGAGCCGCAGCCGGCGGATACGGCCGCGAAGATCGCCAGGAGTTCGGAAACGCGGCGGCGCACGCCCTCGATGATAGCCGCGTGGTACGATTTTTCGTTCCATGCTGACGCAGGTCGGGAAGTACGAGATCGTCGCGAAGATCGGTGTCGGCGGTTTCGGCACCGTCTACAAGGGCCGGGATCCGTTCATCAAGCGGGCCGTGGCCATCAAGACCTGCCAGAGCGAGGAAGAGGAGATCAAGAAGCGCTTCTTCCGCGAGGCCGAGTTCGCGGGCAACCTCCATCACCGGAACGTCACGACGATCTACGACTTCGGGGTCACCGACGACGGCACGCCCTACATCGTGCAGGAATTCCTGACCGGCGATGACCTCGACAAGGCGATCAAGAAGAAGGAGCCGCTCAC
>JBGQDL010000259.1:0-3335 GCA_041495865.1 Thermoanaerobaculia bacterium
ACTACGCGACGATGCAGATGGCCGCCAAGATCGTGTACTACGGTCCGGGCCTCTGCGGAAAGACCACGAACCTTCACGTGATCTACGGCCGCACGGCACCCACGTCGCGCGGGGAAATGGTGTGCCTCGAGACGGAAACCGATCGAACGCTGTTCTTCGACCTGCTTCCGCTCGACGTCGGCATCATCGGAGGCTTCAAGACGCGCTTGCAGCTGTACACCGTACCGGGACAGGTCTTCTACAACACGACGCGGAAGCTCGTTCTCAAGGGCGTGGACGGCATCGTGTTCGTCGCCGACTCGCAGCGGCCCATGAAGGAGCCGAACGTCGCGAGCCTTCGCAACCTCCGCGAGAATCTCGCCGAGATCGGCGTCTCGCTGGAAGCGACTCCCCGCGTCTTGCAGTACAACAAGCGCGATCTCGCGGACATTCTCACTCTCGACGAGCTGAACGACACCCTCAATCCGGATCGCTCCACGGAGTGGTACGAGGCGTCGGCCACGAACGGGGCCGGCGTTTTCGAGACGCTCAAGGCGATCTCGAAGCTCACCCTTCGGTCGCTGAAGGGGCGGATGGCGGTCGAGCAAAGGCGACCTGCCGTCGTCGCCTCCGCGTCCACCCCGGGCCCCCAGCCCGCGAGGGCGTCGAAGAGCTCCGTTTCGGGCATCGGCGCCGCCGTCGATCTGATGACGACGAGCGCGGCCGTGAGCGCGGCTCCTGCCGCGTCGCCCGACGGCTTCGACTCGACGATCTCCCGCCTCAAGCGCTTCCAGGAGACGGCTCGCCAGCAGGCTCGCGACGAAACCGAGTCGCGAGACCTTTCCGCCGAAACATCACCCGCGCTCCCGGCCGTGACCGCTCCCTTCGACGCCGCCACCTTTCCTCAGGGCGACGACGGGGGCAGCGAGGTGAGCTTCGCCGAGATCCTGCCCCCGCCGAACGAGGCGCCCGTCGACTCTTCCGCGTCGGTGAAGCACGTCCGCGTGCGCTCGAACGTGGACATCCTCTCGGAGCTCGAGAAGCTCCGCAAGGTCGCCACGCAGAGGCCGGCGCTCTCCAGCGCTTCCCGGAAGAGCAAGAGCGCGGCCGACGTCTCCCTCGACGACCTCCTCGGATCGACGCGGAACCACAAGAGAGACGTGGCGCAGTCGTTCGATCTCCAGGTGCCTCGCGACACGCTCGCGAAGACCCGACACGTGACCGTCGGGCTCTCGTTCGGCGACGGGGACGGCGCGGCGCTCGGCTCCGAAAAGCGCTTCGGCGTGGATTTCGCGGGCCTGAAGGACGTCAACAAGCTCCTCCTTTCACTGAAGTTCCACGTCAAGGGCGAGTAGGGCCGCCCGCGATTTCGCTTGACCTCCTGCTCCTCCGTCGGGTCCACTTCATCAGGATGAAAGCCGGCCCGCGGTTCCCTGTCCGGTTCGCGCGCGTCGCGGCAGGTGCCCTGTCGGCGGTGCTGGCCGGCTGCTCGACCGCGCCTCGCGAGGCCCGGGTCACACCGGCGGCGCCGCCGAGCGCGGCCGAGGAGCCACAGGCGATATCGGCGGCGCGCAAGCTGGCCACCGAGCAGTTCTACCAGGGGAAGGCGCTCGCGCTCGCGGGCGACAGCGACTGCGCCCGGGAGGCCTTCGGCGAGGCCCTGGAGGCGTTCCGCATCGCGGCGCGTCCGGGCGACCTTTCCGACCTCGCCTTCGCGGCCGACCTCTACGACTCGATCGCCCTCTACCGCACCACGATCGAAGCCGGAAGCCGCGCGACGGAGGCCGAACGGCCGCCCGCCGAAGACCCGAGGGACAGCCTCGTCGCCACCGCGCCGCTTCCGTCTCCGGACGAGATCGAGAAGGCCAAGACCGAGGTCGGCTCGGCGCCGGCGGGCACCGGCTTCGACATTCCGGTCGCCGTGAACGACGCCGTCCTTCGGGCCGTCGCCTTCTACCAGTTCCGGACCCCCCTCGCCTTCGCGGCGGCCCTCAAGCGCAGCGGGCGCTACTTCGACCTCATGCGCGGCGTTCTCAAAGAGGAGGGCGTTCCGCAGGATCTCGTCTACGTCGCGATGGTGGAGTCGGCTTTCAAGTACCAGGCCCACTCGCGTGCCGCCGCCCACGGCTTCTGGCAATTCGTCGCCGGCACGGGCAAGCGCTACGGGCTCAGGCGGAACCGCTCCTACGACGAGCGCAGCGATCCCGTGAAGTCCACGCGTGCCGCGGCCGCCTATTTCCGCGACCTGTACGAGATGTTCGGGGACTGGCACCTCGCGATGGCGGCCTACGACGCGGGTGAGGGCAAGATCCTGAGGAGCCTCCAGCGCACGGGCGCGCGCGATTTCTGGGAACTCTCGGCAGGCAGCGCTCTCCGGCGCGAGACGCGCGACTACGTGCCCTTCGTTCTCGCGGCCGCGCTCATCGCCAAGGATCCGTCGCGCTTTGGTTTCGACGTCGTGGCCGACCCGCCGCTCGCATGGGACAACGTGACGGTGCACAAGCCCGTCGACCTCGCGCGGGTGGCCGAGCTCACGGGCAGCACGTTGCCCGACCTCCAGCTCCTCAACAGCGAGCTCAGGACGCGCGCGACCCCGCAGGGCGTCCCCTCGTATGACCTGCGCGTCCCTGCCGGCTCGGCCCCTCTTCTGGCCTCCCGGATCGCGGCACTTCCCGCGGCAAGAGCGACCGCAGAGAAGCGCATCGTCGTAAGGAAAGGCGAGACGCTCCAGAAGATCGCGCGCCGAGCGGGCGTCTCCCTGGCCGAGCTGTGCGATTGGAACGACCTGCCCCGCACGGCCCATCCCAAGAAGGGCACCGTCCTCGTCGTGCCGACGAAACGCGGATCCCGCCCGCCGCGGGAAGCTCTTGCCTCGGCGTCGCCCTCGTCCCGAGGCGAGATCCGCGGCGTCCCGGCGCCCGCGGCCGCGGTCACGCGGGCGTCGCAGGTCGGGCCCTACACCTCTTCCGTTCCGCCCACCACCGCTCCGAGCCGCGAGGCCGCGCCCGCCGCCGTCTCGATTCCCGCCGAGGGTTTCGTCGAGACACCCGCAAAGAAAGCCGCAAAGGCCGCGCCCGGAACTCACCTCGTCCGCCACGTCGTGAAACCCGGCGACACGCTTTTCGCGATCGCCTCTCGTTACGGCGTGACCGTCGACGACATCCGGCGCCAGAACCGCATCCGCTCGCCCCGGGCGCTCCAGGCCGGGCAGACACTGGTCCTCTCGCTCGCCACGCTGAACTGACCAGGGGGACGATGACCGTCGCCCGCGCGTACTCCGCGACGGTGTCCGGCCTCGAGGGCCGCACGGTCGTGGTGGAAGTGGCGATCGGGACGGGCCTTCCCGGACTCACGAT
>JBGQDL010000260.1:0-3316 GCA_041495865.1 Thermoanaerobaculia bacterium
CGTTCATAAGCCACGGCTCCGGCTTCGTCGTGGAGCGGCGCGGTGTCGAGGGCGGCCGACCGGACGAGGCTCTCGGCGGCGTCCTTGAGCGCGCCCGTCTGGCGCTGCGCGCGCGCGAGCGCCCAGGTGCCTTCCACGTTGGTCGGGTCGCGGAGGACGGCTTTCCGGAGCGGCTCGATCGCCTCGGCGGCCTGCCCGCGCTCGAGGAGGAGCGTGCCGAGTCCGCGCAAGGCCGCGGCGTAGTCGGGATCGGAGCGGACGGCCTCGCGGTATTCCTTCTCCGCGTCCTTCCAGAGGCCCTTCCTCCGGAGGGTCGACGCGAGGTTCGCGCGCACGATCTCGCGGTCGGGCTCCACGGCCGCCGCCTTCATCAGGGGCTCGAGGGCGGCGTCGACATCCCTGGCCTGCAGAAGGATGCTCGCGTACTCGGTCAGGACGGAGACGTCCCTCGGAGAGGCCGCGGCGGCCGTCGCGAAGACCTGCCGCGCGTGCGCGAGGTCGCCGTCCGCGCGCGCCTTGCGGCCGAGCGCGACGAGCCTGGCGCCGTTCTCGGGGTTCACCTCGGTGGCGCGCCGCAGCGCGTCGAGCGCGGCGTCCCAGTTCTTTTCGCCGAGCGAGAGCTCGTACAGGTCGAGCAGGGCCCCCTCGTTCCTCTCGTTCTTCTTGAGCGACTGCTCGAGAGTGGCCTTGGCGAAGGCCATCTCCCCCCTGAGCGCGTAAGCATTTCCGAGCAGGCGGTAGGCATCGCTCGACTGCGGGTCGATCTCGAGGACGCGGTTCGCGGCCGATTGCGCGTTGAGGGCATCCCCGCGCGAGAGGGCGGCGCGGCCGAGAGCGAGGTAGTCCGCCGGCGCCATCGAAGGCACTCCTGCCGCGCCGGCTGGCGCCGCCGGACGGACGGCACCGGGGGCAGGCGGGACCGGAGGCGGGGCCGGGACGGTTCCGGCCGGGGCGGCGGGCGAGGGGACCGGGACGGCGGACGCGGTTTTCGCGGCGTCGGGGCCCGACGCGCGCACCCGGGCGGCCTCGGTGAACTTGCCCTGCCTCTCGTAGGCCCGCGCCAGGAGGTCGATCGCCTCGGCGTCGAGCTTCTCGCGGGGCACGTTGTAAAGGAGGTCGTGGATCACGTCGTCGGTGTTGCCGTCCGCCAGCTTCTCCCTCGCGACGCGCTTCAGCTCGCCGATGTCGGCCGCGGGAGGCGGCATCGCGGCCAGCGCGGACACGCGCACCTCGGCGGCGAGCTTGACGAACTCCGGCGAGAAGAAGTCGGCCACGATCTCGAGGTCGGGGCTGCCCGTGAACGCGCGGCGCAGGGCTTCTTGCGCGTCGGATTTCTTGCCGTCGTTGAAATGCGCCCACGCGGCCTGAACGAGCATGCGCGAGCGGCGCTGGGGATCGCTCGCCGCCGAGGCGGAGCTCTCGAACTTCAACGCGGCCTTGCGGAACTGGCCCGCGTTGACGGCTTTTCGTGCCTCTTTTTCGAGCGATTCCGAGCCTTCCTGGGCTCGGGCCGACGCACCGAACAGGAGGATCACCGCGACCCCGAAGAGAAAGATTCGGTTCACGGGAAGGATTCTAGCTATTCCTTCTTCAGCTCGATACGGGGAAGGGAGATGGAATCGTCTTCCTCGACATTGATCGTCTTCGAGAACGTCTGGTACCCGGCGAAGCTCGCGCTGATTTCATGGGGGCCGGCGCGGAGAGTCTTCTTCGTGGGTCCGCCGGTCGAGACGCCGATCGAGACGCGGTCGATCCGGATCTCCGCGCCCGCCGGGAGCACGGTGACCGTCACGATCCCGCGGCCGGGGAATTCGGCGGCCACGGTGAGCGGCTTGGGATCCGCCGCGGAGATCTCGAACTCCTTCGTGATCTTCATGAACCCCGGTGCGTCGAACACGGCGGAATGCCGTCCGGGCTTGAGCGTCGCGCGGGCGGGCGCCGGAAGCTTGGACGGGTGGCGCTTGCCGTCGATCGAAAGCTCGGCGTAGATGTTGGACTTGAAAGTGACGACGGCCGTCGTCGCCGCCTCCCGGACCTTCACCGCCGCCGTCGGCACCGCTGCCGCGGCCGGGGCGGGCTCGGCTTCGCGAGGCGAAGTCGAGGCGCTGGCGGCACTCGCGGCGGGAGCGGCGGTCGCCGTGGCCGCAGAGGCCGTATCGGGCGCCGCTGTGGCTACGGCGGGAGCGTCGAACGTGGAATCGACCGGAAGGGGAGCGGGCGAGGGCGCGACCGGGACCGCGGGCCGCCGCTGCTGCGCGAAGTACCAGATGCCAACCGCCACGGCCACGAGGACGGCGGCGGCAAGGAAGACTTTCAGGGCGAGGCCGCCCTCCTCGCGCTCGGGGCCGCGCACGGCCCGGCCGCCTGGCGTGCTGCGAAGGTGTACGTCCGCGACGCCTCCCGCCGCGGGGGGCACGGCCGCCGACCCGATCGGCGTGTCGAGGACGCCCTGGGACGCGCCGGCGGCGGGCCCCCTGAGCTTCACGGAGCCCGAGATCGGGAATCCGGCGGAAGGCGTCGCCACCGTCTTGTCCATGTCGCTGACGGGCATTTGAAACGCGGGCCCGTCGGGGACGTTCCTGAGAAGGGACGTGCACTCGGCGCGCATCTCGGCGCACGATGAAAAGCGCCTCGTGCGGTCCTTTTCGAGAGCCTTGAGGATCGTCGCGTCGAGGCCGCGCGGGAGCGCGGGGTCGAGCGAGCTCGGCGGCGCGGGCATCTCGTTCATGATCTTGTAGAGGACCGTGGAGATGTGGTCGCCCGTGAAAGGCTTCTGCCCGGTGACGATCTCGTAGGCGAGGACGCCGAGCGAGAAGATGTCCGTCCTGGGGTCGAGATCCTCTCCGCGGATCTGCTCCGGCGCGAGGTACGAGGCCGTGCCGAGCGTGATCCCCGTCTGCGTGAGCGTCGACGGGGAGACCATGGATTTCGCGATGCCGAAATCCATGATCTTCACGGTACCGTCCTCGAGGATGCGGATGTTCGACGGCTTGATGTCGCGGTGGATGATGCCCGCCGCGTGCGCGTAGCCGAGGCCGTCGCAGACGTCGATGAGGATCTGGAGCTTGCGCGCGAGGGTGAGCGGCTCCTTCTTCTTGATCGCCTTGTCGAGGTCCTCGCCGGTCAGGAACTCCTGCACGATGTAAGGCGTGCCGTCATCGGTGACCCCGAAATCGTAGATCGTCGTGACGTTTCGGTGATGGAGATTGCCGGCGAACTCAGCCTCTCGGAAGAAGCGCTTCTTGATCTCCTCTTCCTCGCTCTGGCAGGTCTTGATGGCGACCGACCGCTTGATGAACGGATCCCGGCCCTTGTA
>JBGQDL010000261.1:0-3299 GCA_041495865.1 Thermoanaerobaculia bacterium
CCTCGTCCTGATGTGGACGGTCCTCGGAGCCGCCTGGAACATTCTCGGCGGTTTCGCCGGGCAGGTTTCGTTCGGGCACGCGGCGCTCTTCGCGGTGGGCGCCTACACGACCATCATCCTTTACCTGAAAGGGGGTCTGGCGCCGTGGTGGGGAATTCCCCTCGGGGGCGTGGCGGCGGCGCTCGTCTCCCTCCCGATCGGCCTTCTTTGCTTCCGGCTGCGCGGCCCGTACTTCTCCCTTTCCACCCTCGCCGTGGCGGAGATCGTCAAGCTCGTGGCCCTGAACTGGGAGTCGGTGACTGCCGGGTCCGTCGGCTATCTCATTACGTCTCTTCCTCCCGTGCGTCTGTTCGGGCTGAACGTGAATTGGGAGGCCAAGGCTCCCTTTTACGCGGCGGCCGCGGCGCTCGCGGTCGTGGCCCTCGTGCTGACCTGGTGGCTGCGGCGCTCGAGGCTCGGCGCGTACCTCGTCGCCATCCGCGAGAACGAAGACGCCGCCGAAGCGGTGGGAATCGACACGGTCCGCGCGAAGGTCGTGACGCTCGCGCTCTCCGCGTTTCTCGCCGGCGTGGGGGGCGGCTTCTACGCGTTCTATTTCCGGTACGTCGACCCCGACGCCGTCGCCGGCATCGGGCTGTCGATGGAGATGGTCTTCATCGCGGTCGTGGGCGGGCTCGGAACGGTGGGCGGCCCCTTGATCGGCGCCGTTTTCCTCACCGCCGTCGCCGAAATGGTGCGGGATCGCTTCCAGATGGGTCATCTCATCTTCTACGGCCTCTTCATGATGCTGGTGATCCGGTTCATGCCGGACGGGATCTGGGGTCGCGTGCGCCGGCTCACGGCGGGCGCCAGGGCGGGAGCCTGACGTGGCGCTCCTCGAGGTCGAAGGCCTGACGCGGCATTTCGGGGGCGTGGGCGCCGTTTCCGAACTCTCCTTTTCGGTGAACGAGGGGGAGATCCTCGGGCTCATCGGGCCGAATGGCGCGGGAAAGACGACGGTCTTCAATCTCATCACCGGCTTCGTCCGCCCCTCGAAGGGCACGATCCGGCTCGACGGGAAAAACGTCGTGGGGCTGCGCCCTCACGCGGTGGCGCGGAGGGGAATCGCCAGGACGTTTCAGATCGTCAAGCCGTTCCCCGGCCTTTCGGTGCTCGAGAACGCGACGCTCGCCGCGTTTCTTCGGCACCCGGTCCGAAAGGACGCGGAAGCTTTCGCCACGGCTCAGCTCGCGCGCGTCGGACTCGCCGGCCGGGTGAACGAGCTCGCGAGCCAACTGACGCTGATGGACCAGAAACGCCTCGAAATGGCGAAGGCGTTGGCCACGGGACCTCGCCTTCTGCTCCTCGACGAGCCGATGGGCGGGCTGAACGCCACGGAGGTCGACGAGGCCTCGGATCTCGTCCGCCAGATCCGGGCGTCGGGCGTGACGGTCGTCCTCGTGGAGCACGTGATGAAGGCGATCATGCGGATCAGCGACCGCGTGGTGGTGATGAACCAGGGGGAGAAGATCGCCGACGGCCGCCCCGAGCGCGTGGTGGAGCAGCCCGCGGTCCTGGCCGCCTACTTCGGCAAGCGCGTGGCGTGATGCTGCACGTCGACGGACTGAAGGTCCGCTACGGTCAGGTGACCGCGCTCTGGGACGTCGGCTTCGACGTGCCGTCCGGCGAGGTCGTGGCGCTCGTCGGGACGAACGGCGCGGGGAAGACGACGACGTTGAAAGCGCTCTCCGGGCAGCTCAAGCCAGAGGCCGGGACGATCCGGCTGGATGGAGACCCGCTGGAAAACCGCTCCACGATGGAGATCGTCGAGAGGGGCGTCATCCACGTCCCGGAGGGGAGAAAGCTCTTTCCCGAGATGACGGTGCGCGACAACCTGCTCCTCGGGGGTTTCCACAGGGCGGCGCGGCCTCATCAGGCGGAGCGGCTTGAGAAGGTCTTTGCCATCTTTCCGAGGCTCCTCGAGCGCCGGAGCCAGATCGCCGGAACCCTCTCGGGCGGCGAGCAGCAAATGGTGGCGATCGGCCGCGGCCTGATGGCCGGGCCGCGGATCCTCATGCTCGACGAGCCGAGTCTCGGCTTGGCGCCCCTCTTGGTGGACGAGATGTTCCGGGTCGTGGAGGAGATCAACCGCCAGGGGGTCACGGTGCTCCTCGTGGAGCAGAACACCGAGCACGCGCTTCGGATCGCGCACCGGGGCTTCGTCCTGGAGTCGGGGCGCGTGGTCCTCTCCGGGACCGGCGCCGAGCTGCTCGAGAACCAGCGCGTGCGCGAGGCCTACCTGGGATTGTGAGGGAAGGTCATCCTCGGGGAACGTGATGCAGATGTTTCATCGTTCCCTTTTCCCGTTTGAGGCATCATCAATGCGGTCAAGTCGATGCTGACGAAAATGCTCGCCCGGGACGTGATGATCAGCCCCGTTCTCAGCGTCCGCGAAGGTCAAACGGTTCCCGAGCTCGTGACTTTTCTCACGGAGAACTCGATCTCGGGCGCCCCGGTCATGGATGCGCGCGGGAAGCTCGTCGGGGTCGTCTCGGTCGAGGACATCGCCGAGGACGGAACGCCCGTCTCCCGGCGCGAGTCCGGCTCTCACGATCGCGGCCGGAAACGGCGTGTGAGCGGCGGCGCGCGGCACGTGTCGGACATCATGACGCCCACGTTCTTCACGGTTCCCGACGACACCCCCGCTTGCGAGATCGCCAAGACGATGGTCGCCGGACGCATCCACCGGCTCCTCGTCACGCGGAACGCGCAGATCGTGGGGATCGTATCGGCGCTCGATCTCCTGAAGCTGCTGACGGGGCCCCCCACGAAGCGGAAGGCGTCACGAGGGCCGGCATCCGCATCCGCAGGAACCAGCGTTCGAGGAGGACGCGCCGCGCGAACCAGCGCGACGGAATCAGGGCGCTCGCGACCGCGGCAGCGATAGGGCCCGGCAGGCGGCTGCTCGGGCGCCGGCGGCCGCGCTTGCCGAAGCGCTCCTCGAGCGCGCCCGCGTAAGACCCGAGGCGGGCCGCTCCGTAATCGCCGCTCGCGTCCTCGACCACCCGTGCCGCCAGTAGCCCCGATTCCACGGCCGTCCGGATTCCCTCCCCGCTCTCCGGCCACGCGAGGCCGGCGGCGTCTCCGACGAGAAGCATTCCGTCGGCCGCGACGCGGCGCTTGCTCGCGGGTGCCAGGAGATACGCGTGACCCCTGTAATCTCCGCGGAGATCGGAGGGGATCTTCTTCGTCGTCTTCAGGAAGTCGACGAACTCGGAGAGGTGCCGCGGCAGGGCGTTCCGGTCCTCGCGGCCGAGGCC
>JBGQDL010000262.1:0-3261 GCA_041495865.1 Thermoanaerobaculia bacterium
CGTCCCCGAGCGACGAGATCGGGACGAGGCCGTCCACGTAGATGTCCTCGAGCGTGACGAAGAGGCCGAAGCCCACCACCGCCGAGACGTACGCCCAGAACTCCTCGCCGACGCGCGACGACAGGAAGACGAACTTCTTCCAGGCCACGGCCTCGCGCTCGGCCGACTCGGCTCGCCTCTCGCGCGAGGAGCAGTGCGCCGCCGCCTCGTGGAACCACCGCGTGCGGCCATCCGCGACCTCGGCGGCGGGCGGGCGGCGCGTGGCGAGCCACTCCACGAGCGCCCTGTGGACCAGCAGATCCGGGTAGCGCCGGATGGGCGACGTGAAATGGCAGTAGTGCTTCGCGGCGAGCGCGTAGTGCCCGCGGCATTCCTCCGAATAGATAGCTTTCTTCTGGGAGCGCAGGACGAGATCCGAGACGAAGCGCTCCTCGGGCTTTCCCGCCGCCTGGTCGAGGATGGCCTGGAACGTGGCGGGCGTGACCTCTTCCTCGTCCTCGGGAAGGTCGTAGCCGAGCGGACCGAGCACGACGCGGAGGTCCACGAGGCGGCTCTCGTCCGGCCGGTCGTGCACGCGGTAGAGGGCGGGCGTCGGAATGAATTCCAGGTGCTTCGCGACGGCCTCGTTCGCCGCCAGCATGAACTCCTCGATGAGCCGGTGCGCCTCGTTGCGCACGGCGCGCACGATCGCGACGACGTCGCCTGTCTCGCCGAGGATCACGTCCGCGTCCGGCAGGTCGAAGTCGAGGGAGCCGCGGCGGGATCTTTTTGCTCGGAGAAGACCCCCGGCCTTGTGGGCGATGCGGAGCATGGATGCCACGTCCGAAGAGAACGGGGATTTCTTAGAAAGTGAAGAATCTGGCGGCACGGCCTCGGTCGAGCCGGGACCGCCTGCGCCACCCGGTTGCTGCGCTGTAGGTTCGCGCCGGGTCGCTCCCGGTGCGCTGCGCCTGCTGTTCTCTCCCCCTTCTAGGAAATCTTCAATCAGCTTTCCGACTTGCGTGTACGTCAGTCGCGCGCGACTCTTGATCAGGCTTCTGAAGAATTCTGCCTTTACAGTTTCCCCGTGCTTGTCGAGCGTGAGCACCGCCGAGACGGTCCGGCGCTCCTCGTTCGGGCGCAGGGAGCAGAGGTCGTTCGAGAGGCGTTCGGGGAGCATGGCGATGGCGCGGTCGGGGAAATAGACCGACGTGCCGCGCTCGAACGCCTCGGCGTCGAGGGCGCTGCCGACGGGCACGTAGTGCGAGACGTCCGCGATGTGGATGCCGATGCGAAAGCCGCCGCCCGGCGTCTCCTCCGCCTCGATGGCGTCGTCGAAGTCGCGCGCGGTCTCGCCGTCGATCGTCACGATGGCACGGCCCGTGAAGTCCGCCCGGAGCTTTCGTTCGTCGGTCCCGACGACGCCGCTCGACGCCTCTGCTTCGGCGACGACCGCCTCGGGATACTTCCGCGGGATTCCCCACTTGCGGGCCACGACCTCGACGTCGACGCCGGGGTCGCCCTCGAACCCGATGACCTCGAGGACCTCGGCGAGGGCGAGGCGGCGGTCGTCGGGATACGCGGTGATGCGCGCTTCCACGAAGATGCCGTCGGGCGCGGCCAGGTCCTTGCCGTCCGGCACCGCGAGTCGGGCGTCGATCCGGCGGTCGAACGGCACGACGAAAGTGCCCTCGGCGGATCGCGCGATCTTCCCCACTACGGTTTCGCGGCGCCGCACGAGGACTTTCACGACGGCGCCTGACGGCCGGGGCGCGAAGCGCGACCGCGGACCTCTGGCCGCGGCCTTCGGCGCGCCTCTTGGCTCTTCGACGCGCACGAGGACGACGTCGCCGTCGAGGGCGCTGCCGAGGGCGGTCACGGGCACATCCGGGACGCCCGGCTCTCCGGAAAGAAGGAAGGCGCGGCCCTCGCCGCGGATTGCGAGCGTTCCGGCCTGAAAGTCGGTGAATTCGATGCGCGAGAGCTTCTCGCCCTTGACGCGCACGATCTCGCCGCGGCGCTCGAGGTCGGCGACCGCCGCGCGGAGAGCGGCCACGGACGCCTCGGAGGGCGAGGAACCGAGGATTCTCTGCTGAAGATCGAAGAAGGGCAGGATTCGCGAGCCGCGGGGACGGAGCGCGTCGAGGATCGCCTTGTTCAATGTGAGGTCGTTCATTCGCTTGGAAGGTAAGAATACCGGGGCGCGGCTCGCGGCGCCGCCGCCCTCTTCACCTTCTAAGAAATCCCCGATTCTCGCGTGACGGCGCCCACCCTCACTGTTTGACCAGCTCCACGCGGCGGTTTTTCGCCCGGCCGTCGTCGCTGTCGTTCGACGCGACCGGCGCGAGCGGCCCGACGCCGTGGCCCTTCAGCCGGCCGGCTGCGATGCCATGGGCCGTCGTCAACGCCATGACGACCGCCTCGGCCCGCGCCTGCGAAAGCTTCATGTTCCCTTCGATCGCCCCGACCGAGTCGGTGTGCCCGACGACCCAGAGCTTCAGCGACGGATCGGCCCCGAGGAGCTTCGCCACTTCCTTCAGCGCGGGCGTCGACTCGGGCTTGAGCACCGCCTTCCCCGTGTCGAAGTAGATCCCGTAGACCGCCACGTGCCCCGTCGCCTTCAGGTCGTTCCCGAATGAGGCCGCGTCCGCGACGACGTGCTGCTCCATCG
The DNA here is from genome assembly GCA_041495865.1 of Thermoanaerobaculia bacterium. Lineage (GTDB taxonomy): Bacteria > Acidobacteriota > Thermoanaerobaculia > UBA5066 > UBA5066 > Fen-183. The sequence continues at coordinate 2,651 of JBGQDL010000262.1, forward strand.
CCTGCTTCTCGACGATCCGGAGCCAGATCGCCGAGTTCCCCTTCTCGGCCTCGACCCACGCTTCCTTCCCGTCGACGACGACCGAGCCGGTCATCCACCTCTGCGGGTCCGACGCCTGGACCGCGCCACCGATCTTCTTGAGGGCGTTCTCGTAGTTCCGCACGACGGCGATGCCGGACTGGTCGTCCTTCCGGTCGTCGACCACGTAGGTGATGAACGTGAACTTCCCCTCCACCGCCTGCTTCTTCCCGTTCGCGACGCGGAACGTATAGGCGTCGAACTCCTTCACATCGCAGGACCCGATCCGGTAGTTCGGCATCCGCGTCGGGAAGAGCGCGTGGTCGCTGCAGCCCGACCTGTCGGGCTTGGCCGCGAGGGCGACCGCCGAGCCAAGTAGTAAAACGAGAATGGCGAAACGGGCTTTCATCATTGATCTCCTCTTGCCAGGTGCGGTTTTCGCCGCTTCTGTTTCCGAAACCCCCAGTTTAGACCGACGGAGAATCCCCGTGTCTCCGATGTAAACCGTTGATTCCGTCGGGTCGGTGGCTAAGGAATGGTGCGAAAGGGGGGACTCGAACCCCCACAGCCGGTAAGGGCTACAAGGTCCTGAG
>JBGQDL010000263.1:0-3168 GCA_041495865.1 Thermoanaerobaculia bacterium
CATGTTCGCGGACATCTACAAGCGCACGGACCTCGTGGAGATCCTCACGAAGGCGGGCGGGAAGAAGTAGGCGCGGCGAGCGGCGCCAGGAAGCGTGTCCGTCGCGTGGGCGCCGCCGGCCGGTCAGGTTCCACTCGACCGCGTGCGCGCCTCCCGCTCCGCGGCGTCGGCGGTCTCCGACGCTTTTCGCGCGGCGGCGCAATCGGCTTCGAGCGCCTTCTCTTCGGCCGTCGCTTCGGTGAGCGCGGCCTCGAGCGAGGTCTTCCTGCGCCTGATCACCTCGACAGCCTTCTCGGCGGCACTGAGGCTCGCGCGAGCTCGCCGTGCCTCTTTCGTCCGCTCGGCGAGCTCTTTCTTCGCCTCGCGGCGCGGCCGCTCGTCGAGCGCCCGTCCGCGCGCCCCGTCGCGCTTCGACGGCTTTTCGGGAGGCCCGGCGCGCCGCTGCGGCGTCTCGGGAGGACGCGCCGAAAGCGCTCCGGAGCGGGACGCGTTCAGGCCACTGCCGAGAATGCCGAGCGCCGCAATCTCGTCGAATCCCGGCGCCTGAACGTCTTCGGTCAGGCGGCCGGCGACGGGGCGGCCGGCAGCGCCGCCGTAGATCGCGATCGCCTCGAGCGTCGCCGAGAGGCGTCGCAGGACGTCGGGATTCGCCGCGAGGCCCGCGCCGAGGAACGCGCGCTCGACCTCCCGCCGCGCCTCGTGGACGGCGTCGCGCCTCTTGCGCATCTCTTCCCGGGGGTCAGAGCCTTTCGCGCGCAGGCGGTCGCCGGACGCGACGAGCGCCGCGAGGAGACGCGGCGCCGAGAGCGCGAGCTGGTTGACGCCCCACGCGGCGGCGTTCGGTTTCTTCAGCGCCTTGACGCGCGCGGCGTCGTCCTTCCGCCCCGCGACCTCGAGCGTCTTCGCAAGCGCGTTGCGCGCGGAGACGAACTCCGAGGGCGGAGAGGCGTAGAGCCGGTCGAGCTCCCGGTCAAGGTCGATTCCCGCCTTCGCCACGGGCGGATTCTGTCAGCCCTGAGGAGACCGAGCGGGAAGAATGGATACACTCGGGCAGATGGACATACGGAGGACTCATGCAGAGCAAGGCCCGTGACGTCCCGACCTATCTCGACGGCGTGAAGGAGCGCGACCGGGAGTGCCTCCGGCGGCTCAGGCGGCTCTGCGTTTCCACGCTGAAGGGCTACGAGGAAGGTATGGACTACGGGATGCCGTGCTACAAGAGGGACGGCATCGTGGAGATCGCCTTCGCGAGCCAGGCGAACTACATCTCGCTGTACGTCCTCAAGACCGACGTCGTGGAGGCGAACCGCGCCGCGCTGCGCGGCCTCAGCGTCGGGAAGGGATGCATCCGGTTCCGGAGCCCCGAGAAAGTCGATTTCGCGCTCCTCGGGAAACTGCTCGCCGACACGCGCCGATCCTCGAAGGGGATCTGCTAGTCCGCCACCCGGTCGATCTCCCAGATTCCCGGGTAGCGCGTGACGAGTCCGTTCGCGTCGCCGCCGCGTCCCCTTTTCCAGCCTTCATCGGCCGAACAATAGGACGCAGATCGACACGAGCTGCTCGCGCATCCGGAGAGCACCGAAGTGAAGTCTTGAGCTAGAGTGATCGCGCCCCTCGAGGAGATGGATGGCCGAATCCTGGGAATCCAAACTCTTGCGGACTCTGGAGGAGGTGCAGAGCGTTCTCCTCGATCTGTCCGGCAAGCCGTGGCTTTGTCGCGGTCAGAACGAGCCCTTTGGCAATCTGTTTCCTCGAATCGACCGTGGCGTATTGAAGACCCTGAGGCGAGCCGAAAAGCTGGCGCTCGAACGGCAAAGCGTCAACCTTTTTCGGTCCTCGGCTCGGGCTCTTGCCCCGGGTGAACAGAAGGCCCTGGATGATGACGTTGTCGCGTTGATGCTGCTTGGTCACTTCGGGGTTCCGACTCGACTCCTCGATTGGTCGGCGTCGCCCTGGGTTGCGGCATACTTCGCAGCCCAAGGACCGGACGATAAGGACGGCGAGATCTGGGCCTTCGATCGGCCTCAGTATGAGACGAAAGGTAAAGAGCAGTGGAAGCGATGGCCTGAAACCACAACTGACGGCACGGGCGCCGACGACAAATTCGACGCCAACTTGACCGCGTTCAGGCTCGAGGAACCCAGGCCGTGGCTCATCGCCGCGTTCTATGAACCTGGCTTTCCGCGCCACATCGCCCAACAGAGCCGCTATACGATGACTGCCCGGTTCGGCATCGACCATGCCAAGGCCATTGCAGATCTTCTAAGGGCAGAGTCGGAGCATCGTCTCTTCAGAATAGGAGCCTCCGTCAAACCAGCTCTCAGGACTGTTCTGCGTGAGGAACATGGGGTCTGGCGCGGCTCGCTTTTCCCAGATACAGCGGGTGCCGCCGAAACGGCCCGTGCGGTGTTTCCGACACCGAACCCGCCGGCTTGTGGACGTCCGCCCGGATAGAAAGAAGGAGTTGCCCGGGTCACCCTACCTCACCGGCATCGCCGGCCGTTTCGGCTTCTGCGGCGGGTTCTTCTTCAGCTCGTCCATGGCGATCGCGATCGCCTTTTCGAGCTGAGGGTCCTTACCGGCGATGACGTCGGCCGGCGTCTGCTCGACCTCGACGTCGGGCGGGACGCCGACGTTCTCGACGCCGAAGCCCTCTTCCGGCGTCCAGAAGCCGAGGTTCGGGGCGGTGACGACGGCGCCGTCCATGAGCGTCGGGAAGCCGAGGATGCCGACGAGGCCGCCCCACGTGCGCTGGCCGACGAGCGTCCCGACCTTGAAGTGCCGGAACATCCACGGCAGGAGGTCGCCGCCCGAGCCGGCGGTCTCGTCGATGAGCATGACCTTCGGCCCCTGGATGGACGCGCTCGGCGTCTTGAGGTCCTCGCCGTAGCGCATCGCCCACCACGCGATCGGTTGCCGGGTCAGCGCCTCGATGTAGTAGTCCGCCACGCTGCCGCCGCCGTTGAACCGCTCGTCCACGATGATCGCGTCCTTCGCGGCCTGCGGGTAGAAGTAGCGCTTGAAGTACGTGTGGCCGAGGCCCGCGGTGTTCGGGACGTAGACGTACGCGACGCGCCCGCCCGTCGCGGCCTCGACCTTCCGGAGGTTGCCCTCCACCCAGTCGCGATTGCGGAGCGGCGCCTCGTCCGCCACGGGGACGACGCTGAC
>JBGQDL010000264.1:0-3106 GCA_041495865.1 Thermoanaerobaculia bacterium
AGTACGTCGGGCCGTGGATCATTCGCTTTTCTCCAATGCGCGGCGGACGGCGTCGAGGGACGGCGGGATTCTCTTCGGGGGTCCGACGGAGCGCATCGCGCCGCGAGTATCTTTCAGGCCGTTGCCGGTCGCCACGTGGAGGACGCGCTCCCCGCGCTTGACGAGGCCCCTTTCGATCGCGACCTCGAGGCCGGCGAGCGCGGCGACGCCCGTGGGCTCGGCGAAGACGCCCGTGCCGCGGGCCAGGCGCGGAATCCACGAGAGGATCGCCTCGTCCTTTGCGGTCACGATCGCGCCGCCCGAAGCGCGGACGGCCCGGAGGGCCTTGATGCCGTTTCGCGGCGCGCCCACGTTGATGGAGTCGGCGAGCGTCGACGCCTCGACCGGCTCGATGCGCTCGTCGCCGCGGGCGAAAGTCCGGGCGAGCGGCGAGGCGCCTTCGGCCTGGACGGCCACGATGCGCGGCAGGCGGTCGATGACGGCGTGCTTCTTCATCTCGACGAGCCCTTTCCAGATCCCCGCCGTCGTGCAGCCGTCGCCGAGAGCCACGGTCACGACGTCGGGCATCCGGCCGCGCATCTGCTCGGCGATCTCCAGGCCGCAGGTCTTCTTCCCCTCGACGAGATACGGGTTGATGGCGCAGTTGCGGTTGTACCAGCCGAACTCCTTCACGGAGGTCTGGCACGTCCGGAACGCGTCCTCGTAGGAGCCTTCTACCAGGAACACCCTCGCCCCGTACACGAGGAGCTGAGCGACCTTCGCCTCCGGCGAGGAAACCGGCACGAAGATGAAGGCCTTCATCCCCGCCTCCGCCGCGAAGCCGGCCAGGGACGACGCGGCGTTGCCGGTCGACGAGCAGGTGATCTCCTTCCGGCCGAGCCACCGCGCGCGCGTGACGCCCACCGCGCTGGCGCGGTCCTTGAAGGAAGCCGTGGGGTTGCGGCCGTCATCCTTGACGAAGAAGGCACCGAGGCCGAGCTCTTTCGCGAGCGCCGGCGCCTCGACGACGGGCGTGAAGCCCACCTGGAGGCGCGGCGGGACGACGTCGTCGGGAAGAGGCAGGAGCGCCCGGTAGCGCCAGAGCGAAAGGTCGCGGTCGGCCTCGAGCGTGCGGCGCGAGAATCCCTTGGAGATACGCTCGGCGTCGTACTCGACGTCGAGGATTCCCTCGATCCCGCACCTCGGGCAGGTGTACTCCTCCTCGCCGTGCCCGTAGACGGCCCCGCACAGGACGCACCTCAGGCCCGTGACCTTCTGGAGCGAAGGGCTCATGGCTTCACCGTTTCAGCGCCCGGGCCGCGGCGGAATCGCGCATGGGCAGCGTGAACCGGCGGACGCCGTCGAAGGCGTGCAGGGCGGCGGCCACGGCAGGAGCGGTCGGCACGAGGCCGATCTCTCCTACCCCCTTCGCACCGAACGGGCCGTCCGGCTGCGGATCCTCCACGAGGATCACAGAGACCTCGGGCATGTCCTGAGCCCTGAGGACCCCATAGTCGCGGATGCGGAACGAAACCGGCATGCCATCTTTGCAGTCCATCTCCTCCGTGAGCGCGTAGCCGAGACCCATGTGAATGGAGCCTTCAATCTGCCCCTCGCAGAGCTTCGGGTTGATGGCGCGCCCCACGTCGTGCGCGGCGACGACCTTCGCCACGCGGCCCTTCTCGTCGAGGACGACGACCTGCGTCGCGAAGCCGAAGGCCGAGTGGAGCTTCATGGGCTTCCCGGGCGGCGGTTCGTGGCCGAGCTTCGTCGTGTCGTCCACGAGGACCTCGCCCACGTAGACCGTGCCGGAAAGACCCGCGAGCGTCTTTCCGGAATCGAGGTCGGCTTTCAGCTTCCGCGCTGCATCGACGACGGCGCGTCCGCCGAGATACGTCGCTCGCGAGCCCGTCGTCTGGCCCACCTCCATCGGGAAGCGCGTGTCGACCCGCGCCCGGAAAACGGACGCGGGAAGGCCCGTGACCTCGCACGCGCACTGGATGAGGACCGTCAGGAGGCCCTGTCCCATCTCCGTGTAGCCGTTGTAGAGGATGACGGTGCCGTCGCTCTCCACGGCGAGCCGTGCCCGTCCCCATTCCTTCAGCCCGTTTCCGATTCCGGAGTTCTTGATGCCGCAGGCGATTCCCGCGCGCCCTCGATTGCCGTACCAGAAATCCTTGACGGCGAGGAGCGTTTTCTTGAGGCCGACGGAAGCCGTGAGCTTCTGGCCGCAGGACCACTCGTCGCCCGCCTCGAGCGCGTTGCGCCATCTGATCTCCCAGCCGTCGAGGCCGGCTTTCTCGGCCAGCATGTCGAGCGCGCCCTCCATCGCGAAGTGGGCCTGGTTCGCACCGAACCCGCGCATCGCGCCGCAGGGCGGGTTGTTCGTGTAGACGGCCAGCGCCTCGACGTCCACGTTCGGGCACCTGTACGGCCCGGCCGCGTGCCCGGCCGCGCGCTCGAGCACTTTCATGCCGACGGACGCGTATGCCCCGGAATCGCCAATCATGCGCGCCCACACCGCCGTCAGCCGGCCCTCGGCGTCGCACCCGGCGCGGTAGTGCATCCGGATGGGATGCCGTTTCGGGTGGAGGCGCATCGACTCCTCCCGCGACAGGACGAGACGCACGGGCCGTCCTGCCACGCGGGCCAGGAGCGCGGTCTGCGCCTGGATCGACATGTCTTCCTTGCCGCCGAAGGCGCCGCCGTTCGGGACGAGGACGACGTGGACCTCGTCCACGGGCAGGCCGAGGAACGCGGCGACCTGCCGCCGGTCGTCGAAGATGCCCTGTCCCTGCGTGTAGAGGGTCAGGCGGGCCTTCGGGTTCTGCCCCGCGGCGTCGCCCGGCGCGGCGAGACACGCCTCGGGCTCGAGGTACAGGTGCTCGATGCGCTGCGTCTGCCACGTGCCCTCGACGACGTGCGCCGACCCCGCGAGCGCAGCCTCGGCGTCGCCGCGCTTGACGATCGAGCGCGAGAGGAGGTTGCCCTCTCCACCCACGTGCGGAGCGCCCGGACGGAGCGCCTCCTCGGGATCCGTCACGGGCGGCAGGACCTCGTACTCCACCTCGACGAGCGCCGCCGCGGCGCGGGCGGTGCGTGCGTCGACCGCGGCGACGGCGGCGAG
>JBGQDL010000265.1:0-3085 GCA_041495865.1 Thermoanaerobaculia bacterium
CTTCGCGACGCCGTTCACCGCCTGCGTCACGTGTACGGCGTAGCCGCCGTGCTCCTCGTCCGGCACGATCGCGAACGACTCGACGACGGCCGCGAACTCGTGCGCGGCGCCCTCGAGGCGCACACGGTCCTCGAGGGCGCCGGCCTCGGTGAGCTTCTGCCTGACGAGCGTCCTCACGAGCGCTTCCGGGAAGCCGCGGACCGCGAGACGCGAGACGAGAGCGCGCCAGTCCTGAAGGCCGGTCACGAGCGCCATGAGCGCGCCTCCCGAAAGCGTGCGCTCGGCCGGCTCGGCCGTGAGCGCGCGGTCGTCCCCGATGCGCGCGAGGAGGAACCGGGCGTATTCCTTCTCGTCCTTGAGGAAGACTTCTTTCTTCCCCTCGATGGCGCGGAAGAGCGGCGGCTGCGCGATGTAGAGGTAGCCCTTCTCGATCGCCGCCTTCATCTGCCTAAAGAAGAACGTGAGCAGGAGCGTCCGGATGTGGCTGCCGTCCACGTCGGCGTCCGTCATGAGCACGATCTTGTGGTACCGGATCTTGCCGGCGTCGAAGTCCTCGCCGATGCCGGCGCCGAGCGCGAGGATGAGCGACCGGATCTCGGCGAAGGCGAGCATCTTGTCGAAGCGCGCCTTCTCGACGTTCAGGATCTTGCCCTTGAGCGGCAGGATCGCCTGCGTGCGCCGGTCGCGCCCCTGCTTGGCCGAGCCGCCGGCCGAGTCGCCCTCGACGATGAAGATCTCCGAGAGGGCCGGGTCCCCCTCCTGGCAGTCCGCGAGCTTGCCGGGAAGCCCCGCCCCGTCGAGCGCCCCCTTGCGCCGCACGAGCTCACGTGCCTTGCGGGCGGCCTCGCGCGCCCGCGCCGCATCCACGATCTTCTCGACGATGCGGCGCGCGACCTTCGGGTTCTCCTCGAAGAAGCTCGAAAGCTTCTCGTAGGTGACGGTCTGCGTCCAGGTCTTCGCCTCCTGCGAGACGAGCTTCTCCTTCGTTTGAGAGGAGAACTTCGGATCGCGGATCTTCAGCGACACGACGGCCGTGAGACCCTCCCGGCAGTCGTCGCCGGATAGCGTCGTGTCCTTGAGGTGCTTCGTGAGGCCCGCGCCTTCCGCGTACCTCTGGATCGCGCGCGTGAGCGCCGTTTTCAGGCCTTCGAGGTGGGTGCCGCCGTCCTTGTTCGAGACCGTGTTCGTGAAGCAGAAGATCTGCTCGAGGTAGCCTTCGTTCCACTGGAGCGCGACGTCGAGGCGCTCCTTCTTCGCGTCCACGGCGGCGTTGCCGCTGGGTTCTTTCACGTCCGAGAACGTGATGACCGACTCGTGGAGCGGCTGCTTGTTCTTGTTCAGGTGCTCGACGAACGAGCGGATGCCGCCGTCATACCGGAACAGGTGCTTCTTCTCGCCTTTCGGGTCTCGCTCGTCGAGGATCTCGATCGAGACGCCGGAGTTCAGGAACGCGAGCTCCCTGAGGCGCTGGGAGAGTCCGTCGAAGTTGTAGCTCAGGACGGAGAAGATGTCGGGGTCGGCCCGGAACGTGATCTTGGTGCCGGTCTTCGCCGTCTTTCCGACCTCGCGGATCGGCTCGACGGGAATGCCTTTCGCGTAGTGCTGCTGCCAGACCTTGCCCTCGCGCTTGATCTCGACCTCGAGCGAGGCCGCCAGCGCGTTGACGACGGAAAGGCCGACGCCGTGGAGGCCTCCCGAGACCTTGTACGCGTTGTCGTCGAACTTGCCGCCCGAGTGGAGGTCCGTCAGGATGATCTCCAGCGTCTCGCGCCGGTGCACCGGATGCGGCCCCACGGGGATCCCGCGCCCGTTGTCCTCGACGGTGACCGAGTCGTCCGCGTGCACCACGACCGAGATCGTGTCGCAGTACCCGGCCTGCGCCTCGTCGATCGCGTTGTCCACGAGTTCGGTGACCATGTGGTGAAGGCCCGCGATGTCGTCGGTGTTCCCGATGTACATCCCGGGCCGCTTGCGCACGGCCTCGAGCCCCTTCAGGAGCTTGATCGAGCTCGTGCCGTAGTCTTCGGCACCCGCGTGCGTGGCGCCCGGGAGCGGCACCGGCTCGGCCGGTGCCGGGGTCTCGCGAAGTTCGCTCATCAGCGCCCCGCCCCCGCCGCACGGCTTTCGCGGCTCCGACCGGCTCCGAGGATTCCCTCGCGCGCGATCCTCCCGGCGGCCATCCGGTAGATCAACCCCGCAGGGAGGGGCAGCCCGCGCACGGCCTCCGGCCGGGCGGAGGTCAAGAAGACCTGACCCTCCTCCGGCAGGGCCTCCGCGAACGCGCCGAGCACGCGCGGGTCCCACTCGGAATCGAAATCGTCGAAGGCGAGGAGCGGGGCCCGGCCGCCGACGGCCATGAGCGACATCTCCGCGAGCGTCCACGCGAGCAGAAAGGTCCGCGTCTCGCCGGAGGACGCCCGGCTCGCCAGGGGCACGCCGTCGGCCCGGAGAACGACGTCGTCGCGATGGGGGCCGACGAGACACCGCTGGGCGCGCCGCTCCTCGGCCTTGCGTCCGCGCAGCAGGGCCGCGAGGGCCGCGCTCATCTCGGGCGCATCGCCTCCCGCGGGCAGGTCGCTGGCGAGCTCGAGCGAGAGGTTCCGGAACGGAGAACCGAGGTCGTCCGCATGCCGGGCGATTTCCCGTTCGAGGCGCGCGCGGGCCTCGCGTCGCGCCACGGCCACGAGCCCGCCCGTCTCGGCGAGCGCCGCCTCGTATACGGCGAGCTCGTCCGCGTCGAAGCGTGCGCCGAGCGAGAGGAGTCGTGTCTTGGCGGCGCGCGCCCGCTCGTAGGCCAGGAGCGCCTGCGCGTGCTCCGGCCGCAGGGCGAGCGCCGCGCGGTCGAGCGCCCGCCGGCGCTCCGCGGGGGGGCCCGAAAGCCGCGCCTGGTCCCGCGCCGTCAGGAACACCGCCGGGAGGCCGCGGGCCGCCGTCAGCCGCGTCACGCGCTTGCCGTCCCGGTATTGCTCCCGGGCGCCGTCCGCATAGACGAACCCGAGCGTGGAGTCGCACCTCGGGTCGCCCGAGTCGTCCCGCAGCCGAACCGAGACGACCGCACGGGCCGCCAGATGCTGGTCAACAAGGC
>JBGQDL010000266.1:0-3047 GCA_041495865.1 Thermoanaerobaculia bacterium
GGCATCGGCGAGCTGCCCATGGACGGCGGCGCGCCGGCGATCGCCGCGGCGATCGAGCAAGCCACGGGCAACGTCCGCGACGACCTGCCGCTCCTGCCTGAAGACCTGTTCGCGGCGCGAGGGACGGCGACGTGAAGATCACCTTCGTCGTGAACCGCCGCTCCCGCACGATCGACGCGCCCCCGCTCGCGCGCCTCCTCGACGTCCTGCGCGGGCCCCTCGGGCTCACCGGGACGAAAGAGGGATGCGGTGAAGGCGAGTGCGGCTCGTGCACGGTCCTGCTCGACGGCGTGCCCGTGAACGCCTGCCTCGTCGCGGCCGGCCAGTGCGACGGGCGGAGAGTGCTGACGGTCGAAGGCCTCGGCAAGCGGGCCGGGCTTTCCGCCCTGCAGGACGCCTTCGTGAAGGAGGGCGGCGCGCAGTGCGGCATCTGCACGCCCGGGTTCCTCATGTCGGCGCATGCTCTTCTCGCGGCGAACCCGCGGCCCGGCGAGGGCGAGATCCGCGAGAGCATCGCGGGCAACGTCTGCCGCTGTACCGGCTACCAGCGCATCGTGGAATCGATCCGGCGCGCCGCGAAGGAGAGGACCCCGCGTGAACCCGGCTGAGGTCGCGCTCACCCCGTTCGAGAGGCCGTCCACGCTCGCCGAGCTCTGCCGGACGCTTTCGGCCCGCGCGGGACGCAAGGAGAGGACCGTGCTCCTCGCGGGGGGAACGGATTGGATCGTGGAGCGCCGGCTCGCGCAGCCGGAGGACACGGAGGACCTGCCGCTCGTCCTCGACGTCTCGCGCCTGCCCGAGTTGCGCGGCATCCACGTCGCGAAGGAGCGCGCCGAAATCGGCGCCGCCGCGACGTTTCTCGAGATCAGGCACCATCCCGCCCTCTCGCGGCGCGCGCCGGTTCTCACCGCCATGGCGCGCGAGGTGGGCGCCGTCCAGATCCAGGCACGCGGAACGCTGGGCGGCAACCTCGCGACCGCCTCCCCCGCGGCCGACGGGGCCGCGGCGCTCATGGCCCTCGACGCCGACGTCGTCCTCGCGAGCGCGCACGGCGAAAGGCGGGTGCCGATGACCGGGTTCTTCACGGGCTACCGGAAGACGCAGCGCGCCGAGGACGAGGCGATCGTCCGGGTGGAGTTCGCCCTCCCCCGCGCCGGCGCCCACCAGGCGTGGAGGAAGGTGGGCACGCGCGCGGCGCAGGCGATCTCGAAGGTCGCCTTCGCCGCCGTCGTCGAGCTGGACGGCGGCCGGGGCGTCCGGGCCGGGTTCGGCATGGCGTCCGTGGCGCCGGTGACGGTCTCCCTTCCGACGGTGCGGGCGCTGGGCCTCGCGGCGAGCCCCGCCTCGGTCTCGGACGACGAGCTCGACGCCGCGACACGCCGCGACATCGCTCCGATCGACGACCTTCGCTCGACCGCGGCCTACCGGGCGCACGTCGCGTCCGCGCTCGTGAAAAACTTCTTTCAGGCGCTCCGGACGTCGGGCGGTTCCTGACCGCGCCTCGGGTTCTCCAAGGGCGCCCCGCGCGCCCTTATGATCCGGTATCCCGCGGAGGTGATCGATGCGCGAGGTGGTCCAGCACGAGCCGGGCACGTTCTGCTGGCCGGAGCTCGCCACGACCGACTCCGATTCCGCGAAGAACCTGTACGGCGACCTTTTCGGCTGGACCCTGGAGGATCAGCCTGCCGCGCCGGGCATGACGTACACGATCGCGCGGCTCGGCGGCAAGGACGTAGCCGCCCTCTACGCTCTCGACGCGGCGCAGCGCGAGCGCGGCGTGCCGCCGCACTGGAGCTCCTATGTCGCTGTGGCGAATGCCGACGAGAGTGCCCTCCGCGCCAAAGTCCTCGGGGGAACCGTCGTCGCCCCGCCCTTCGACGTCGGCGGGAACGGGCGCATGGCGATCGTCCAGGACCCGCAGGGCGCGACGCTTTGCCTGTGGCAGGCGCGCGCCCATCCGGGCGCGCAGATCGTCGGGGAGGTCGGCTCGCTCTGCTGGACCGAGCTCGCGACGACGAACACCGACCAGGCGGGCCATTTCTACGCGAGCCTCTTCGGCTGGGCGCTGAAGAAGCAGGAGATGGGCGCGCACGCCTACACCGAGCTATGGAAGGGGCCGCGGCCCGTGGGCGGGATGATGGCGATCGAGAAGGAGTGGGGGCCCATGCCGCCGACATGGAGCGTGTATTTCCGCGTCTCCGACTGCGACGCGGCCGCCGCGAAAGCGAAGGCGCTCGGTGCGCGCGTCCTCACGGGCCCCGACGACATCGCGAAAGTCGGGCGCTACGCGTTTCTCGCCGACCGCGAAGGCGCGACGTTCGCCGTGATCGCGCTCGCGCCCTGACTGGTCAGCTACCCCGCGAGCTTGCGGTACCTGATCCGGTGCGGGCGGTCGGCCTCGGCGCCGAGCCTCTTGTGCCGATCGGCTTCGTAGTCCTGGTAGTTGCCCTCGTACCAGACGACCTTGCTGTCGCTTTCGAAGGCGAGCATGTGCGTCGCGACGCGGTCGAGGAACCAGCGGTCGTGGCTGATGACGACGGCGCAGCCGCCGAACGAGAGGAGCGCCTCTTCGAGAGCGCGCAGCGTGTCGACGTCGAGGTCGTTCGTGGGCTCGTCGAGGAGCAGCAGGTTGCCGCCGCGCTTGAGCGTGCGCGCGAGGTGGAGGCGGTTCATCTCGCCGCCGGAGAGGTTCGCGACGAGCTTCTGCTGGTCGGCGCCCTTGAAGTTGTACATCGCGCAGAATGCGCGGCTCGGCATCTCGCGCTTGCCGAGGAGGACGAGATCCTGCCCTCCCGACAGCTCGTCGTGGACCGTCTTCTTGGCGTCGGGCCTTTCGCGGTTCTGGTCCACGTAGCTCGGGACGACGGTTTCGCCGACCTGCAGCCTGCCGCCGTCGGCCTTCTCGAGCCCCATGATCATTTTGAAAAGCGTCGTCTTGCCCGCGCCGTTCGGGCCGATGATGCCGACGATGCCGCCCTTCGGAAGGTCGAAGCTCAGGTCTTCGAAAAGGAGCTTGTCTCCGAAGGATTTCCGGACCCCTTCGGCCC
>JBGQDL010000267.1:0-3038 GCA_041495865.1 Thermoanaerobaculia bacterium
AGTCCCGCGGCGCAGGCCCATTCCGGCGAAGCCACGACGTCGGTCAGCCCCCCGAGGCCGCGGGGCACGCCCCGCCGCACGGCCACGCCGAGGACCTGCTCGGCCACCTCGAGGAGGCCGTCCAGCTCGGACCCGCCGCCCGTCAGGACGAGTCCGGCGCGCAGCTCGCCCGCCGGAACCTCCCGGACCGCCTCCTCCCAGAGCAGCGTGAGGAGCTCCTCGGCGCGCGGCTGGAGGATCTCGGCGATCACGCGCCGCTTGACGGGATGGACGCCCCGGCCTCCAGTGAGCGGAACGTCGAGCGAATCGGCCTCGTTCACGAGCGCCGCCATCGCCGCGCCGTACTTGCGCTTGACGCGCTCGGCATCGGGCACGGGGGTCTTGAGGACGACCGCGAGGTCGTTCGTGAAATGGTCTCCGCCCACGGGCAGAACCGACGTGTGCGCGAGGGCGCCATGCCGCCAGACGGCGATCTCCGTCGTGCCGCCGCCGATGTCGGCGAGGACGACGCCCAGCTCCCGTTCGTCGGGCGTCAGCACGGCCTCTCCCGCCGCGAGCGGCTCGAGCACCATCTCGATCACCTCGATGCCCGCTCGATTGACGCAGTTCAGCAGATTTTGCGTCGTGGCGAGGGGAACCGTGACGACGTGGACGTCCGCCTCGAGCCGGCTGCCCACCATGCCGAGCGGGTCGGCGACGCCGTCCTGCCCGTCCACGACGAACTCGCGCGGGAGCACGTGGAGGATCTCGAACTCCGAAGGAATCGGTACCGAGCGCGCCGCGTCGAGCGAGCGCTGGATGTCTTCGCGCGTGATCTCGCGGTTCTTCGCGGCCACCGCGACGACCTGGCGGCTGTTGAACGACTTCACGGCCGGGCCGGCGACGCCCACGACCGCGCGCTCGATCTGGGCGCCGGCCATGATCTCGGCCTCCTCGGTCGCGCGCTTGATCGCGTCGACCGTGGCGGGCACGTCGATGATGGCGCCCTTGCGCGCGCCCTTGTGCGCGGCGGTGCCCTTCCCGATGATGTCGATGCGGCCCGAGGCGTCCGGTTCGGCAATGAGGGCGCAGACCTTCGTCGATCCGATGTCCAGACTCACGAGGTACGAAGCTGGCTTGGGCATCCGGCGTCCTCTCAGGTCTTCCCGCGTCCGGCGTCGCCGGGCGCTTTCAGCACGATGCGTCCCGAAAAACGCAGGTCCGCCTCTGTCGCGGGCAGGGCGTAGCGGTCGAGCTCGGGGCGGAGAGCGAGGAAAGCGCGCCACAGAGGCGCGGCCTTCCCGGCTGCGCCGGGCCGCGCCGGCTCGGCGGCGTCCGGACCGAACAGGAGGCGCGCCTTGGCGACGCGGTCCGTCACCGCGAAGCCCTCGGGCACGAGGGCGACGTCGGAGACGCGCGCGAGAAGGTCGGGCGCGTCGGCGCGGAGCGCCGCGACGAACGCCGCGCCCTTCGCGAGCGCCGCGGCGCCGGACGCTCCGGAGAGGACGACGAAGTCGTCGCTCTTGGAAAGAGCCCGGCCCGTGTACGGGCCGGTGAAGCTGCCGCCCCGGTCGATCGTCCACAGCTCGCCGCCCCTGTCGGCGCGCGCCACCAGCGCGACGGGAGGCCGCGCCGCGACGCGCACGGCGATCGTGTCCGGCACGATCCGGCGCGCCGACGCGGCCGCGACCCACGAGAGCTTCGAGAGCTCGGCCACCGGCTGATCGAGGTCTAGGAAGAGGAGCGGGCACCCGATCCAGCCGTCCGTCAGCTCTTCGACCTCGGCCCGCCGCGCCTCCGGGACACCCTCGAGGACGACGCGATTCACGGCGAAGCGCGGGTGGGTGCGCAGGACGAGGAGGCCGAGGAGCGCGACCGCCGCGGAGAGGAGCGCCGCGAGGCCGGGCGCGAGCAGCCGGCGCCCCGGACGCCGCCGGCCGGGGCGGATGGTTCGGGACGCGGGGGGGCGGTAGAAGGAGCTCAAGCCTGCCCGCCCTCCTTCACTCGAAGAAATCCCTCTCCGAACTGATTCACGTCGCCGGCCCCCATCGTGAGCAGGAGATCGCCTTCCCTGAGCTCTTCCTCCAGCGCTTTTGGAATCTCCGTGCGGTCCGCGATGTAGCGCACGGAACGATGCCCGCGCGCCGCCGCGGCGTCGGCCACGAGCGCGCCCGTCACGCCCTCGCGCGGCGCCTCGCGCGAACCGTAGACCGGCGTCACGAGAAGAACGTCCGCGTTCAGGAACGCCGCTCCGAAAGTCGCCGCGAAATCCTTCGTGCGGGAGTAGAGATGCGGCTGGAAGAGCGCGACGATGCGCCGCTCCGGGTACGACTGGCGGGCGGCCGCGAGCGTCGCGGCCACCTCCGTCGGGTGGTGGGCGTAGTCGTCGATCACGACGACGCCGCCCTTCTCGCCCTTCTTCTCGAATCGCCGGATCACGCCCGCGAACGCCTCGAGCGCCCGCGCGGCGATTCCGAAGGGGATCGACAGCTCGCGCGCCACGGCAAGCGCCCCG
Source organism: Thermoanaerobaculia bacterium (assembly GCA_041495865.1). Taxonomy (GTDB): domain Bacteria; phylum Acidobacteriota; class Thermoanaerobaculia; order UBA5066; family UBA5066; genus Fen-183. The sequence continues at coordinate 2,495 of JBGQDL010000267.1, forward strand.
AGCGCGTTCTTCACGTTGTGGAGGCCCGGCACCTTGAGCGCGACAGGCCCCAGGAAGTCGCGCCCCGCCGTGGCGACGAAGCGCGAGCTCCCCCGATCGAGCACGAGGTCGCGCGCCGTCACGTCGGCCTGCGGCGTCAGGCCGAATGTGACCACGCGCCGCGAGACGAGTGGCCGGATCTCCTGCACGTTCGCGTCGTCCAGGCCGAGGATCGCGGCGCCGAAGAAAGGGACGCTCCGCGCGAAGCGCGCGAACGTCTCCTGAATGTCCGCGAGGTCCCGGTAGGTGTCGAGATGCTCGAGGTCGATGTTGTTCACGACCGCCAGCATCGGCGAGAGCGCGAGGAAGGAGCGGTCGAATTCGTCGGCCTCGGCCACGAGGTAATCCCCGCGCCCGAGCCGCGCCGTGCCCACGTCGCGCATGCGGCCGCCCACGATGATCGTCGGATCGAGGCCCGCCGCCATGAGGATCGCGCCGGTCCTGGACGTCGTCGTCGTCTTGCCGTGCGTGCCGGCGATCGCGATCCCTCGCTTGACGCGCATGA
>JBGQDL010000268.1:0-3027 GCA_041495865.1 Thermoanaerobaculia bacterium
CGAGCTTCTCGTGAAAGCCGCCGACCGCCTTCGCCACTGCATCCGGTCCGACGACACCGTGGCGCGCGTGGGCGGGGATGAATTCCTCCTCCTGCTGAATGGCATCGAGCGCGAGGCCGACGTTGCCAGGATGGCACGGAAGATCCTGCAGGTCCTGTCGGAGCCGTTCCTGGTCCAGAAACGGGAGCTGTTCGTCGAGGCGTCCATCGGAATCGGCCTCTATCCCGGCGACGGCAAGGACGCCGAGATGCTCGTCGCGAACGTCGACACCGCCATGTATCGCGCGAAGGAGACGGGCCGCAACAGCTTCCAGTTTTTCACGCGGCGGATGCAGGAGCAGTCGCAGGAACGCGCGGCGATGGAAAGCGGGCTGCGGCGCGCCTTGCCCCGAGACGAGTTCGTGCTTCACTACCAGCCCATCGTCCGGCTCGCAACACGCGTCCCGATCGGCGTCGAGGCGCTCGTCCGCTGGGTGCATCCGGAGAAAGGCGTGCTCCTGCCGCGCGAGTTCATCCCCATCGCTGAGGACGCCGGCCTCATCACGCGCGTGGGCGAGTGGGTGATCCGCCGCGCCTGCGAGCAAACCTGTGCGTGGCATGCTCGCGGCGTGCCGATGCTCCGCGTGTCCGTGAACGTGTCCGCACGCCAGTTTCAGCAGCGTGACTTCGGCGCCGCCGTGCGACGCATCGTCCTCGAGACAGGCCTGCCCCCGGCATCCCTGGATCTCGAGATCACCGAGAGCGTCGCGATGCGGGACCTCGCGCACACGGGCCGGATGCTCACCGAGCTGACCGACTTCGGCGTCCAGATCTCGATGGACGACTTCGGGACCGGGCATTCGTCGCTGAACTACCTCAAGCACTTTCCGATCCGGCGCCTGAAGATCGACCAGTCCTTCGTGGCCGGCATGGCCCTCCACGAGAAGGACAAGGCCATCGTCGCCACCATCATCGCGATCGCCGGCAACCTCGGTCTCGACGTGACGGCCGAGGGCGTGGAGACCGAGGAGCAGGCGAACCTCCTCGCCGAGCTGGGATGTCCGGACGTCCAGGGCTTCCTGTTCGGCCGACCGGTTCCCGCGGAGCAGCTCGCGACGGTCCTGCGCCTCGGTCCGAAGCCCCCCGGAGTCGAGGTCGTGAGTCAGGCGGGACCAGGTGCCTGATTCAGGGGAATCATCGCCCCGCCCCGGCTTTCCCGTTTGAATCCCATCTCGACGGAGGTTCCCCATGCGCGTCTCGAAGTGGATGTCCCCGAAAGTCCTCACTCTTCAGCCGACGGATTCGATCTCGGCCGCGATCCACCTCATGAAGGAAAAGCGGATCCGCAGGATCCCGATCGTCAACGGGAACGGAAAGCTCGTCGGGATCGTCTCCGACCGCGACTTGAAAGACGTTTCGCCCTCCCGGGCCACGACGCTCGACATCTGGGAGCTCCATGCGGTGCTCGACAAGCTGAAGATCGCCGACGTCATGACGAAGAAGCCCTGGACGGTCAGCCCCGAGACCCCCATCGAGAAAGCCGCGGCGGTCATGCTCGAGAAACGGGTGGAGGGCCTGCCCGTGCTCGACGGCAAGGGGAATCTCGTCGGAATCCTGACCGAGGGCGACGTCTTTCGCGCGCTCGTGGACATCACGGGCGCCGGCAAGAAGCGCACCCGCGTGAACCTCGTGATCCCGGACCGCGCCGGCAGCATCCGTGAGGTCGCGGATACCGTGCGCGCGCAGGGTGGGACGATCTTCTCGATCCTGACGTCCACGTCGAAGGTCCCGGCGGGCAAGCGGGAGCTCGTGATGCGCGTCGAGGGCCCCGTTCCCGAAGTGCTCCGGGCCGAGCTCGCGAAGGCCTGGGCCGACGTCGCCGTCGAAACGGACTAGTTCGCTATCTCCCGAGCTCTCCGGCCACCCGGGCCGCCGTTTCGACGCCGCGCGCCAGCACCGACCGGATACGACCGTCCTCGAGCGCGAGGATACCCGCGATCGTGCAGCCGGCCGGCGTCGTCACGTCGTCCTTGAGCGCGGCCGGATGCCGTCCGGTGACCAGGACCATCTCCGCGGCGCCCAGCGTCATCTGGGCCACGAGGGTCGTCGCCACGCTTCGCGGCAGGCCGCGCATCACTCCGCCGTCCGCAAGCGCCTCGATGATGATGTAGATGAAAGCCGGGCCGCTCGCCGAGAGCCCCGTCACCGTGTCCATGTGCTTCTCCTCGAGCTCGAGGACGCGGCCCAGCGGCGTGAAGACCTCGGTGGCGAGCGCGACGTGATCGTCCGTGGCGTGACTCCCCTTCGAAAGGACCGTCATGCCCTTGCCGATGAGGCACGGGGTATTCGGCATGGCCCGGAGAACCGGGGTCTCGTCGCCGAACAGCCCCTCCAGGAACCCCGTACTGACCCCGGCCGCGATCGACACGACGAGCGGCCTCTTCCCGCCGTGCCCGAGGCTCTCGACGGCCTTGGCGATGTCTTTCGGCTTGACGCAGAGGATCAGGAGGTCGGCCCCGTCTGCGGCCGCGGCATTGGCCGTCGTGCAGGCCACCGAAAGCTCGCGCGAGACCTTATCGGCGCTCGCCTTCGTGCGGGCCGTGGCTCGTACCTGGTCGGGCTTCACCTTGCGAGAGTCGAGGAGCCCGGAAACGATGGTCCGCCCCATGGTTCCGGATCCGATGATTGCGATACGCTTGTCGGCCAGCATGAAGGCTCCCCCTCAGGTGAGATTAGTTCATTCGAATCATCGCAACTGGGCGCCTGCGGACCAAATATGCCCGGACACGAACAAACGACCTAACGGAGGTGGACGATGACGAAACCACGCCCCATGCAACTGGTGACACTCGTGCTCCTCGTCGCGGGCATGAGCGCCTCTCCCCTGCTCGCCCAGGGCAAGACCTTCAAGGTCGGCGTGCCCCTTCCGCTGACCGGCGCGGAAGCGAAGTTCGGCGAGATGGAGAAGCAGGCCTACGAGATGGCCGTGGACGAGATCAACGCCAAGGGCGGCGTGAAGGGAGCGAAGCTGGCCCTGGACATCCAGGAC
>JBGQDL010000269.1:0-3011 GCA_041495865.1 Thermoanaerobaculia bacterium
CCGCCGGAGCTCCGCGCCGAACAGCGCCTCGAGCGTCAGCGACGAGAGCTCGCGTCCATCGGCGAGGCGGACCACTTCGGAGCGACGACCCTCGAGACGCGCGAGCAGCGGGAGGGATCGCCCGCACGGACACGGGTCGGGCGACAGCGCGGCGCGGTCGCCGAGGGAGTAGTTGAGGAGCGCCATCGCGCGGTTGTCCAGGGCGGAGATGACGATATCGCCCGGCTCCCCGGCCGGGACGTCCCGGCCGTTGCCGTCCACGATCCTCACAGCGCAGAGGTCGATGCTCAGGTGGAAGCCGTTGCGTTCCTCACACTGGAAGCCGATCGTCCCGGCCTCCATCGCCCCGTAGACGGAATAGACGACGCAGCCCCTTCGCTCGGCGATCTCGCGGCCCTCCGGCGAGAGCCTGTCGCTGATGTACACCCACAGGCGCGGCATGGGGATCGTCGTTCCGGAGGCGTCGAGGAAGCGGAAGAAGTGGTCGGCCCAGGAGCCAAAGGAGAAGACGACGCGCGGCCGGATGGCCGCGATGTGCGCCGCCGCCACGCCGGGGGGGACGGACGGGGGCAGATGATGGTAGTGCACGGGCCGTCGGGGAAACGAGCTGCGCTCGCTCCAGATCACCCGCTGAGTCCGGCTCGAAAAGTCGGCGGGAAGGATCAGCAGGCGTTGATGGTCGGGCGTGTGAACCCCGATGCAGCGGGCGAGCGTGTGCCGCTGCTCGTTGATGAGGAACTCACGCGCCACCACGCCGCTCCACGTCTCGCCCGCGAGGCGGGCGATGACCACGCGGTCTCGTTCGCCGCGCGCCGCACGGATGAGCAGGGAGGCGTGGTCCCAGAAGATCGGCTTCCGGAATCCGGACGTCGAGCCGCTCGTCTTGAAGACTTCACGGCCCTCCTTCCGAAAGGGCGTCGACACGAACCGCATCGGGTCTTGCGCGAGGTCGGCGCCGCTGATGACGGGCAGCTCGCTCAGATCGGCCGCGGTCCGGAAGTCCTCGGGGCGCATGCCGCGCTCGTCCATCACGGAGCGATAGAAGGGCACCGTCGCGTAGGCATGCCGGATGACCGCGCGGATGCGCCGGCGCTGGAGCTCCTCGATCCTGGTGATCGGCCAGAAGGGAATCGCCCGCTCCCTGAGCGCGATGGCGGCGACGGCCGCCGCGTTCTCGACGCGAAAGAGACGCCGTCGAGGGGCCGCGGCCTCCCGTTCGCGCAGGCGAGCCTCGATCCAATCGCTTGGGCTCACGATGTCCTCCTTGCACTCGCCCGACCGAGCAGAACCACCCCGAGCGGCGGCGCGACGCCCAGGGTCACGGACGTCCTGTAGTTCAGCGCGACGACGAGGCCCTGAGCCGCGACGGCCACCGCGGCGGCCCCGATGATGCCCGCCGTCGGCACGACAGCCAGGGTTGCGATGACGGTGAAGCCGGCACCCACGAGATTATTGCGCAAGAGGCGGCCCTGCTGGTTCGCGGCGATCAGGACGATGCCGTACGCTCCGCCGGCCAGCACTATCGGAACGATCCAGATGAGCAACGCGAGCACCGGCGCCGCCGCCGCGTAGGACTCGCCGTACACGAGCCGGAGGAGGAAACCGGAGGTGGCACTGACCCCGAGCGCCAAGGGGGCCGTGGCCGCGCCAAGCCACGCCGTCCGGCGGAAGATCTGCACGGACTCGTCGCGACCGGCCGCGCTGTACGAGGCGAGAAACGAGACCAGCAGGAAACCGCTCACGCCGGCGGACACGAGCACCGGCCTGTGCGCGGCGGCATAGAGGCCGACGGCCTGACGGTCAACGGTGAAGCCGATCAGGACCACGCCGGACGAGAACATCACCGCACGGGCGAGGCCGTTGGCGAACAGCGGAAGGCTCTGGCGCAGGGTCACCGCCCAGACGCCGAGGTCGACGCGAGGTCGCAGCAATCCGAAGCGCCGCCGCAAGGCGGCGAGGATGAGCGCCGCGTAAGTCAACTCGGCCACGGCCTTGACCACCGGCACCCAGACGACGTCGGCCGGGCCTCGGACGAGCACGGCGACGCCGGCGAGGAACACGACCTGGGACGCGACGTTACTGAGTCCGAGCGCCTTGGCGAGGCGGACGCCCAGGACCATCGTCCTGAGATTCAAAGCCGTCGCGGGCAGGACCGCCGCGAAGAGCACGAGGACGATCCGGTCGCCCGGCTGGCTGGCGGCGGCCCAGGCCGTCGCGCCGAAGAGCGTCATGGCACCGACGGACAGCACGACCCTCAGCCCGAGGACGGGTTCGGCGATCTCGCGCAACCGTTCTGGCTGGCGGGAGATATCGCGAGTGCCGAGTGCCTCGGTGCCGGAATCGACGACGAGCGAGAACCACGCCATGAGCGTCAGGCCGAGTATGACGACGCCGAAATCTGTCGGCTCCAGCCGGCGCGCGAGCAGGAGGATGGCGACGATTCCCGGCAGCCGGGCCACTCCGTCGCCAAGCGCCAGCGCCCCGAAGCCCCGCACGAGTGCTTGCCAGTTGCCGATGGGCTTCACGGGGGCGTGGAGCCTGATCCCGCCGTCCATCGTCAACCCCTTTCTCCTGCTCGTGGTCTAGGCAAGGAAACCCTCACGTCACATGGGCAACATCGGTGCCACCGGCGGCGGCGTCTAAATGGCTGAAAAGACAGGGGCACGATCAGCGAGTCGACGGAGAGAGCGACGATTCTTGGAGACCGGCCGTCGAGGACCCGACGTTCCGTGTCACCGGCCGGCCGAGGACCAGGGTGGCGCGCATGCCGTGGAGGCCGAAGGCTTCGCTGCATCGACTCCCCTCGCACCGCGTGATAGTCTTGCGCGGCCGCGGTAGAGGGTACCGACTCGATGCGAGACAGGAGATCCCACGTGCCGCAGCCTTCAGTCGCCCGGCGCTACGCGCGCTTCGTCCTCGGCCTGGCGCTGGATCAGGTGCCGCCGCCGGTGGCCGCGAAAGCGACCTTGCTCGCCCTCGACACGCTCGGCAGCTGCCTCGCGTCTTCGCGG
>JBGQDL010000270.1:0-2983 GCA_041495865.1 Thermoanaerobaculia bacterium
AAGAAATACGGACAGCGCGGCGCCCGCGCCCGGTTCCAGTTCTCGAAGAGGTAATGGGGGAGAGATGAGCCAGATCACGATGAAGGAGCTGCTCGAGGCGGGCGTTCACTTCGGCCACCAGACGAAGCGCTGGAATCCGAAGATGAAGAAGTACATCTTCGGTAAACGCAACGGCATCTACATCATCGACCTGCAGAAGACCCTCAAGTGCTTCCGCGAGGCCGCGGCGTTCATCACCGACGTCGCCTCGCAGGGGAAGAACATCCTTTTCGTCGGGACGAAGCGTCAGGCCCAGGACGCCATTTACGAGGAGGCGAACCGCTGCGGCATGTTCTACGTGAACAACCGCTGGCTCGGCGGCACCCTCACGAACTTCGTGACGATCCGGAAGTCGATCAGTCGTCTCAAGGAGATCGAGGCGATGCTCGTGGAGGGCTCCGACGCGATCCTCACGAAGAAGGAGCGCATCCAGCTCGACCGCGAGAAGGCGAAGCTCAGCAAGAACCTCATCGGCATCAAGGAGATGGAAGAGCTTCCGGACGTCCTCTTCGTGATCGATCCCAAGAAGGAGGCGATCGCGGTCCAGGAAGCCAAGAAGCTCGGCATCCCGGTCGTCGCCATCGTCGACACGAACTGCGATCCCGACAGCATCTCGCACGTCATTCCCGGCAACGACGACGCGATTCGCGCGATCAAGCTCTTCACGGGCAAGATGTCCGACGCCGTCCTCGAAGGCCTGCACGCCCAGGAGGAGCGGTTCGTCGGAAAGGTCGAGCACGCCGACGACGAGCCCATGCCCACCAATTTCCAGGTCTCCGAGGCCAGCGCCGCCAAGCCCGAGGTGGCGGTTCTCCCGGTCCAGGTCTGACCGTTCCTTGAAATGACGGCCGGCGGGGGACACGGGTCTCCCGCCGGCCTTTTTGACGTAAGGGGTTTGCCATGGCGATTTCCGCAGTGATGGTCAAGATGCTCCGCGACAAGACGGGCGCCGGGATGCTCGACTGCAAGAACGCTCTCGAGGAGACGAAAGGCAACGCCGAGGAGGCCGAGAAGATCCTCCGCAAGAAGGGTCTCGCCGCGGCCGCGAAGAAGGCGGGCCGCGTGGCCGCCGACGGACTCATCGGCCACAAGGTCGAAGGCGGCACCGCGGTGCTCGTCGAGGTGGCCTGCGAGAGCGACTTCGTCGCGAGGACCGAGAAATTCCTGAGAGTGAAAGACGCGCTGACGTCGTTCATCTTCGACCACGCCGCGCTGGGCGACACGGCCGACGGGAACGTCGAAGCCCTCGCGGCCATGCCGCCCCCGAAGAGGATGCCGCACGCTGGCACGACCATCGCAGAATCGCTCCAGGCGTTCACCGGCGATCTCGGCGAAAAAACCGAGGTGCGCCGCTTCGCGCGCCTCGTGGCCGGAGCGGGCTCCGCGCTCACCCTCTACGCGCATCCCGGCGACAAGACGGTGGTCGTCCTCGAGACGAAGGGCATGGACGGGACGCTCGGGAAGGACCTCGCGATGCACGTGGCCGCCCTGGCCCCGCAGTTCGCGAACCGCAGCAGCGTGTCGCCCCGGGCGCTCGCCGACGAGCGCGAGATCGCGCGCGCGAAGGCGGTTGCGGCCGGCAAGCCCGAGGCGGTCGCCGAGAAGATGGTCGAGGGCATGATCGGGAAGTGGTACGCGGAGGTCGTCCTCCTCGACCAGCCCTTCGCGAAGGAGCCCGAGAAGAAGGTCTCGCAGGTCATCGCCGAGCGCGCGGGCCACGGCGCATCCGTCGTCCGCTTCGTGCGCTTCAAGGTGGGCGAGGGCATCGAGAAGAGGGGCGGAGACTTTGCCGCCGAAGTCGCGGCGCTCGTCAAGTAAGAACGTGGAAGCCCGCTATCGCCGGATCCTGCTGAAGCTCTCCGGGGAAGCGCTCCTCGGCAGCCAGCCGTTCGGCATCGAGCCGGCGGTCGTCGCGCGCATCGCCGACGAGATCACCGACGTGGCGCACCTCGGCGTCGAGGTGGCCGTCGTCATCGGCGGCGGAAACATCATCCGAGGTGTCTCCGCCGCGACGCAGGGCATCGAACGCGTCACGGGCGACGACATGGGAATGCTCGCCACGGTCATCAACGCGCTCGCGCTGCAGGACGCGCTCGAGAAGCGCGACATCCACACGCGCGTCATGACGGCGTTCGAGGTGCGCGCGGTCGCCGAGCCCTTCATCCGGCGGCGCGCGATCCGGCATCTCGAGAAGAAGCGCTGCGTCATCTTCGCGGGCGGCACGGGAAACCCGTACTTCACGACGGACTCTGCCGCCGCCTTGCGCGCGAACGAGATCCGCGCCGAGGCCATCCTCAAGGCGACGCGCGTGGACGGCATCTTCAGCGCCGACCCGAAGAAGGAGCCGAAGGCGGTGCTCCTGCCGCGCGTGACCTACCAGGACGTGCTCGAGAAGGGCCTCGCGGTCATGGACGCCGCGGCGATCGCCCTCTGCAGGGACAACAGGATGCCCATCCGCGTCTTCAACCTGCTCGTGCCGGGCAACATCCGCCGTGTCGTGCTCGGCGAATCCGTGGGAAGCGTCGTCGAAACCGCGAAGGCCTGAACGGGCCGCCGAGAAAACGAGGAGAGACGATCCATGCCGATTGCTGAGATCAAGAAGGAAACCGAGCGACGCATGCACGCCTCACTCGACGCGCTCAAGACCGAGCTCAAGCACCTGCGCACGGGCCGCGCGTCCGTGGGGATCCTCGAGGGAATCCACGTGGAGTACTACGGCACGCCGACCCCGCTGAACCAGGTCGCGAACCTTTCCACCCCGGACGCGACGCTTCTCCTCGCGTCGCCGTTCGAGCCATCCCTCTGTCCTGTCATCGAGAAGGCCATTCGGACGAGCGATCTCGGGCTGAATCCGTCCTCGGACGGAAAGGTCGTGCGCATTCCGGTGCCGCAGCCCACGGAGGAGAGGCGCAAGGAGATCGTCAAGAAGGCGCATGGCTTCGCG
>JBGQDL010000271.1:0-2982 GCA_041495865.1 Thermoanaerobaculia bacterium
CCCGGACCGTAGTACACGATCTTGGCGGCCATCTGCATCGTCGCGTAGTTGAAAAAAACCATAAGGAAAGGGTCCCGGCGACCTCCTGACTGATATCCGATGTTACACCGGGGGCGATTCCGTTTGGTATCATGGATGCTCCCGGTGTGGTCCCGGATCCAAGCGGGGGCAGGAGGGCCTTGCGCCGCGATGGTCAACGATTTCAAGGGTTTGGACGGCCGATCCCGCGAAGTTCTCGCGTCGGTGATCGTCGCGTACATCGAAAGCGCGGTGCCCGTCTCGTCGCGGCAGCTGACGAAAGGGGGGAAGTTCGGGCTTTCGTCGGCGTCGCTCCGCAACGCGATGGCCGACCTCGAGGACCTCGGCTTCCTCACGCATCCCCACGTCTCGGCCGGCCGCGTGCCGACCGATCTCGGGTACCGGACGTTCGTCCGCGAGCTGATGCCCGCGCACGAGCCCAGTGAGAAGGACCGCGCCCGGATCGCCGTGGAGCTCTCGCCCGAAACCTTCGAGACGGAGCGCTTCCTGAAGGCCACCTCGCGCGTCCTTTCCCGCCTGACGGGAGAAGTGGGTGTCGTGGCCGCTCCCGCTTCGATGAGCTTCGTTCTGGCCTCCGTGCATTTCACGCGCGTGGCCGACCGCAGGGTCCTTGTGGCCGAGGTCTCCGACACGGGACTCGTGGCCACACGTCTCATCGAGACCCGCGAAGACTTCTCGCACGCCGAGCTGGACGCGATCTCGAACCGGCTGACGATCGACTTTGCCGGGAAGAGCCTCGACGAGATCCGCGTTCTCCTTCTGGCCTCGCTCGGCGAGGAGAAGGTGCGCATGGACCACGCCCTCACACGCGCCTTCGAGCTCGGGCGCCATGCGTTCGCCGAGGTGCGTCCGCACGAGGAAACCGTCTACATGGAGGGCACCGAGTCGTTGCTCGAGAAGCCCGAATTCCGGAACGACCTCGAGGCCCTGCGACGGATGTTTCGCGCTTTCGAGGAGAAAGCCCGGCTCGTGAATCTCCTCACCGACTGCGTCGCCTCCGACAGCCTCGCGGTGATCATCGGCTCCGAGAGCCCCTTCACCGAGGAAACGGGCAGCGCCGTCGTTTCCGCGCCGTACCGCCGCGGGGACCGCGTGCTCGGCGCGCTGGGGGTGATCGGGCCGCGCCGGATGGAGTACGCGCGCGTCGTGCCTCTCGTGGACGAGCTCTCGCGCTACGTGAGCCGGCGGCTCACGGAGGGAGCCGCATGAGCGGCCCGAAGAAGCCGCGGCGCGGGGAAGAAGGCATCCTCTTTCTCGAGACCGAGAGCCGCGACGACGTCGCGCGCGCCCTTGCCGAAGCCCAGCGTGCGATCGAGGCCGTCGAGACCAGGGACCGCATGCGCGAAGAGGCGCGTTCCGTCGCGGTCGCGGTCTCCGAGCCCGATCCGGACCCCCCGCCCGCACCGGCGCCCGCGCCCGCTGCTTCGCCCGTGCCGGACGCGCGCCTCGCCCTCCTCGAGGATCAGCTCGCGCAGCAGCGCGAACGCGCGCTCCGCGCCGAGGAGCAGTCCGGCCGCGTCCAGGAAGCGCTTCTGCGCAAGTCGGCCGATTTCGACAACCTGAAGCGCCGGACCGAGAAGGAGAAGCAGGACTACTACAAGTTCGCGCTGGCCGAGGTCTTCCACGACCTCCTGGGCGTGCTCGACAACTTCGAGCGGGCGCTCGCGCATGGGGGTGACGCATCGAGCGAGGACTTCCAAGCCGGCATCGACATGATCGCCCGGCAGCTCGGTGACACGCTGAAGAAGTACGGGGTCGTCGAGGTGCCGGCCATCGACCTCCCGTTCGACCCGAACGTGCATGAGGCCGTCGTGCGTGAAGAGACGGAATCCGCCCCGCCGGGCCGGGTGATCGGGGTTCTCCAAAAGGGGTATCTGCTGAACGACCGACTTCTCCGGCCCGCCCGCGTGAGAGTCGCGGCGCCCCTGGCCGCCGGGGAAGGCGGGGATGAGCGAGGAGGCTCCGCGTGAGCAAGGTTCTCGGCATCGATCTCGGCACGACGAATTCGTGCGTTGCCGTCGTCGAGGTCGGCTCGCCCCAGGTCATCGCGAACCGCGAGGGCGCTCGGACGACGCCCTCGATCGTGGGCTTCACGGAGGACGGCGAGCGTCTCGTCGGCCACATCGCCAAGCGCCAGGCCATCACGAATCCCACGCAGACCATCTACGCCGTCAAGCGACTCATCGGACGCAAGATGACGGACCCCGAGGTCATGCACGCGCGCGAACACCTCTCCTATGCGCTCGTGGCGGCGCCGAACGGCGACGTGAAGATTCGGGTTCGCGACCGGGAGTACTCGCCCGAGGAGGTCTCCTCGTTCACCTTGCGCGAGATCAAGGAATTCTGCGAGGAGGCCCTCGGCGAGGAGATCCGGGAAGCGATCATCACCGTCCCGGCCTATTTCGACGACTCGCAGCGGCAGGCCACCCGCGACGCGGGCCGCATCGCGGGCCTCGAGGTGCTGCGGATCATCAACGAGCCCACGGCTGCCGCGCTCGCGTACGGGCTCGAGAAGAACCGCAAGCAGGAGACGATCGCCATCTACGACCTCGGCGGCGGCACGTTCGACATCTCGATCCTGCGCATCGACAACGGGATGTTCGAGGTGCTCTCGACCTCGGGCGACACGTTCCTGGGCGGCGAGGACTTCGACCGGACCATCATGGACTGGCTCCTCGCCGAGTTCCTCACGCAGACGGGCATCGACCTGCGGCAGGACCGCCTCGCGCTCCAGCGGCTCAAGGAAGCCGCCGAGAAGGCGAAGTGCGAGCTCTCCACCGCGGCCGAGACGATGGTCGCGCTCCCGTTCATCGCTTCCGACGCGTCGGGGCCCAAGCACATCAACAAGCTGCTGACCCGCGACACCTTCGAGGTGCTCGCGGCGGACCTCATCAAGCGCACCGAGGGCCCGTGCCGGAACGCGCTCGAGGCGGCCGGCCTCAA
>JBGQDL010000272.1:0-2902 GCA_041495865.1 Thermoanaerobaculia bacterium
GGGCGTCAAGCTGGGGACTCTCCCGTCGGCCTTGCGCGTGCAGGCCGTGACGGACAACGAACAACAGGTGTTCCTCGCGCTCATGGCGTCCGCCCGCGGCCTGAAGGAGTCCCGCGCGGCGGGCAAGCTGCTCGACAAGGTGGAAGTCGTCCTCGCCACGGCCAATGGCGAGGCGGCCGCCCGCTTCGACGTCTCTCCCGACGACGCGGACGCGCTCCTCAACGGGCGCATTTCGCCGGCGAAGTACTTCGTGACGCGCGTGGTCTTCTGACGGGCCGATGGACGCCGGCACCCTCGTCCTCGTGCACCTCGTCCAGCCCAAGGAAAAGTACTGGGGGGTCCTCCTCGCGCTCGGGCCGGCCGGCGTGACGCTGCGCGGCCTCGAGCTCGACCTGTTCGACGACTGGGCCCGCCAGCAGAGGCCGGGTGCCGAGGGGGAGCTGGGGGCCTCGACTCTCTTCGTGCCCCTCCACCGCGTCGAGAAGCTCTTCGAGGACTCGCGCGTGGGAAGCGTCGCGAGCTACGCCGAGCGCTTCTACGAGATCGTGGGAGCCGACGCGCGCGCGAGTCTCGGCCCGCAGACGCCGGCCTCTCCTCCCGAATCCGCGCGCCCGAACTGAGGGCTTCCTCCCGTGAAGGGACCTGGACTCCCGGCGACCCTATCGGGCGTCGGGTTTGAGAGCCGCCCAGACCTCGAATCCCGCGCTCGCGAAATGTCGGTCGAACGTGAAGGCCTTCTTGAGCCGGTGCCGGCGCATGAGCGCGAACGACACGCAATCGGTGAAGCTCACCTTCTGGTCCGCGAACTTCCGGAACAGCTCGACGGCGGCGGACTCGTCCGCCGCATCCGGTCGGAGAATCGTCAGCACACGCGACCCGTAGAGCGCGTCCGCCCGCGCGGCCGCGAACGCGTAGGTCGTCCGCCGCGCGAGCAGCGTGAGGGTCTCGTCCACGACGAAGCTGGACGTGAAGAGAGCCCCCGGGGAGCGCTCCAGACGCTTCCAGGCGCGGACGGCGGTCCGGTGATACTGGTCGCCTTCGACGTACCGGGCCAGGAACGCGCCCGTGTCGACGAAGATCACGGCTCGGAGTCGTACAGGAAACGGTCGTGCTCACGGGCGAGGGCGTGCGGGGCACGGCCGCGCCAGACGGCGCCGTCTGCGAGCAGCGGGTCGTCCCCGCCGGTTCGTTCCAGCGCGGGCAGCGCGGCGTCCAGCGACTCGCGGACGACCAGCCCGAACGACACGCCCTGCTCCTTCGCGCGGCGGAAGGCCCGTCGCCGGAGGTCGGCGGGAAGCATGACGGTCGTGCGCTTCATGGACGCACCCTCTTTCATAGCCGACATAATAACACCGCCATAACCTGGCCGGTCAGCCCGTTTTCGTCCTCCTCTCCGACAGCTCGAGGAGGATGCCGCCCGTCGCGGACGGATGGACGAAAGCCACGAGGCAGCCGTGCGCGCCCGCGATGGGTTCCTCGTTCACGAGGCGCACGCCCGCGGCCTTCAGCGCCGCGAGCGTCGCGCGCACGTCGCCGACCTCGAGGCAGAGGTGGTGGATGCCCGGGCCACGCTTTTCGAGCGCCTTCGCGATGGGGCTGTCGGGCGCGGTCGGCTCGAGGAGTTCGAGGTACGACTCTCCCACCGCCCGGAACGACGTCGCGACTTTCTGTGACGCGACGTCCTCGCGGTGCTCCTCGTGGAGTCCGAGGAGATCCCAGAACGCGCCGCCCTCGGCGAGCGACTTCACGGCGATTCCGAGGTGAGAAATGCGCGAGACAAGACCGGGGGAATTCGGACCGGGGGATTTCTTAGAAGGTGAATAGGGCATGGCCTCGGCGGACGCTCTCTGAAGGCGGCCGACCAAGCCGCGGGCGGCCGAGAGAGGGTCCTCCACTCGCGCTTCCACGCGCGCCGCCGCCTCCTCGAGCGCTCCACGATCACCTCGCAGACTCTCTACCCTTCTAAGAAAATTCTCTTTGACCAACGACTCGATCCGCTGCTTGGTCCGCTCGCGCTTCCTCTCTGCGCCCTCGGGCCCGTCGAGGAACGCCCGATGCTCCACGAGCTTCGCGCCGAGCTCGTCCACGCCGGCGCCCGTCGTGGCGACCGTCTTCAGGACCGGAGGCACCCAGACCCCGTGCTCGCCCAGCTCGAGCATCTGGAGAATCTCCTGCACGACGCGGTCCGCGCCGTCGCGATCCGACTTGTTCACGACGAAGAGGTCCGCGACCTCCATGAGGCCGGCCTTGATGGCCTGGATGTCGTCGCCCATGCCGGGCGTCAGAACGACGACGCACGACTCGGCGAGGCGGAACACCTCCACCTCGTCCTGGCCCACGCCGACCGTCTCCACGAGAATCTCCTCGTAGCCCGCGGCGTCGAGCACGTCCACGGCGTCGGCGGTCGCGCGCGAGAGACCGCCGAGATGCCCGCGCGTCGCCATCGACCGGATGAGAACCCCGGGATCTGTGTAGAGGTCCTGCATGCGGATCCGGTCGCCGAGGATCGCGCCCCCCGAAAACGGAGACGACGGATCCACCGCGACGATGCCGACTTTTCGGCCGAGGGCGCGCGCCCTGCGTGCGAGGGCGGCGGTGAGCGTCGACTTGCCCGCTCCCGGCGAGCCGGTCAGGCCCGTCACCCGGGCGCGGCCCGTCCGCGGAAAGAGACGCGAGAAAAGGTCCGGAAACCGCGAATCGCCGGACTCGGCCCACGTGATCGCGCGCGCCACCCGCGGGACGCTCCCCGCGAGAACGCCCTCCGCGAGCTCTTCGACGGCCCTCTGAACCGGCATCTCGCGAAGTGTAGTCGACAGCCGGGCCTAGAATGCCCGCCCATGGAGTCGGGAACCGCCGCCCTCGTTCCGGTGCTTTCGGAGATCGCCCGCGTCGCGAGCGAGAC
>JBGQDL010000273.1:0-2825 GCA_041495865.1 Thermoanaerobaculia bacterium
CGGCTTCGCGGGCGTCGGAAGCGTGCTCCTGATCCCGCTCCTCATCGCCGTTTTCGGAGCCGACCTCGTCTCGTCGGAGTTCGCCGAGGGCACGATCACGCTGCTCCTCACGCGGCCCGTCGCCCGCTGGAAGGTGCTGGTTTCGAAGGTCGTCGCGATGGTGCTCTTCACGACGCTCACGCTCCTCGCGGCGTTCTTCCTGGCCTGGGGAATCTCGGGCGTCGCGTTCGGGTGGTCGGGGTGGGGCGCGCCGATCCTGACGGGCTTCCGCCTTGGAGGCGCGTCGCCGGCGGCCGGGTTCGACCTGTCGGGTGTGCGCATCGTCTCCCTCTGGCAGGACGCCTTCGCCGCATGGGGCCTCGCCTGGTACTCGGCGCTCGCCGTGGGCTCGATCACGCTGCTCCTGTCGGTCGTCTTCCGATCGGCCGCGGCCGCGATGGGCACGATGATGGCGACGCTCGTCGGCGGCACGATCCTCTCGCGCGTGGCCTCCGACTGGGACGGCGCGAAGTGGTTCTTCGTCACGAACCTGCCGCTGCCCGACTACTACGCCGGAGTGCCGACGCCCTTCGAGGGGATGACGCTCGCGTTCTCGGTGTGGGTGCTCCTCGCGTGGGCGGCGGCGGCCCTCGCGGCCTCCTTCGTCCTCTTCACGCGGCGCGACGTCACGGCATAGCGCGGCCTAGAATGCGGCCTTCATGAGCGATCCCTCTGCGCCGTCCGTCCTGAACGCCATGCTCGAAGATTTCGGCGACAACGCGCCGTTCGCGCTCGAGCTCTACGCCCAGTACCGGCTCGAGCCGGCTTCCGTGGGCGAGAACTGGAAGCGCGCCTTCCAGGAGATCGAGGAGCGCGTCCCGCACGCGATGACGGGTCGGGCCCTCCACCCGCTCGAGCCCGTTCCCGAGCTTCCGCCCGCCGCACCGGCTCCCGCTGTCTCACCTATAGGCCCCGCGCGTCCTCCCGCTTTTGGCCCGCGCGCCGGCGAGCAGGCCATCGCGATCTCCGGCAGCGCCGCCACGATCGTGAGGAACATGGAGGCGTCGCTCGGCCTTCCGACCGCCATCACGAACCGCGTCATCCCCGTCAAGACGATGGAGGAGAACCGCCGCATCCTGAACCGGCACCGGGAGGCGCTGGGCCTCTCGAAGGTCTCCTTCACGCACTTCGTGGCGTGGGCGATCGTGCGCGGGCTCGAGAAGCACCCGGCGTTGAACGACGCGTACGGCGAAATCGACGGCAAGCCCGCCCGCATCCACAAGACCGACGTGAACCTCGGCATCGCGATCGACATCACGAAGAAGGACGGCACGCGGAGTCTCCTCGTCCCGAACATCAAGCGGGCGCAGGCGCTGTCGTTCGCCGAGTTTCTCGAGGCCTTCGACGGCATGGTCGCGAAGGCGCGGAAGGGCACGATCGAGCTCGACGCCTTCGCCGGCACGTCCATCTCCCTCACGAACCCGGGCACGATCGGCACGACCGCGTCGGCGCCGCGGCTCATGCCGGGCCAGGGCGCGATCATCGCGACGGGCGTCATGGGCTACCCGGCCGAGTTTCAGGCCATGCCCGAGGAGGCCCTTTCCACGCTCGGCATCTCGCGCGTGATGAACGTCTCCTCGACCTACGACCACCGCATCATTCAGGGCGCCGAGTCGGGCCAGTTCATCGCCACGCTGCAGGACCTCCTCCTCGGCGGCGACGGTTTCTACGAGCGCATCTTCTCGGACCTCAAGGTCCCGCACCGGCCGATGCGCTGGGAGAAGGACTCGTCGACGCCCCTCTCCCCGGCCGGACGCGGCCTCGAGGCCGTGGAAAAGCAGGCGCGCGTCCTCCAGCTCATCAACGCCTACCGCGTCCGCGGCCACCTCGTCGCCGACCTGAACCCGCTCGGCAGCGACGCCGTTCCCTATCATCCGGACCTCGACCCGGCCACGTACGGCTTCACGCTGTGGGATCTCGACCGGCCGTTCATCACGAACGGCCTCGGCGGCCGGGACCGGGCCACGCTGCGCGAGATCCTCGAGGTCCTGCGCCAGACGTACTGCGGAAAGATCGGCGCGGAGTACATGTACAACCCGGATCCGGCGCAGAAGCAGTGGCTCATCGATCGCATGGAATCGACGCGCAACCGCGCGTCCCTCTCGGCCGACGAGAGGCGCCGCATCCTGAAGAAGCTCGTCGAGGCCGAGAGCTTCGAGAAGTTCCTCCATGCGAAGTACGTCGGCCAGAAGCGCTTTTCGCTGGAAGGGGGCGAGGCGGCGATCCCGCTCCTCGACCGCCTGCTCGACCGCGCGGCCGAGGCCGATCTCGGCGAGGCCGTCATCGGCATGTCGCACCGCGGGCGGCTCACCGTCCTCACGAGCACGGTCGGCAAGCCGGTGGGGAAGATCTTCGCGGAGTTCGAGGGCGCGGCGGACCCCGAGTCGATCCAGGGCTCGGGAGACGTGAAGTACCACCTCGGCGCGGTCGGCACGCACGTCGCGCCCGGCGGCGCGAAGCTGGGCGTCTCGCTCGCCCCGAACCCGAGCCACCTCGAGGCCGTGGATCCCGTCGTCGAGGGCATGGTGCGCGCCAAGCAAACGCACCTCGGAGAGGACCTCGGGCACGGCAAGGTGCTGCCCGTCCTCCTGCACGGCGACGCGGCCTTCGCGGGGCAGGGCATCGTGGCGGAGACGATCAACATGTCGCAGCTCCACGGCTACCGCACGGGGGGCACCGTGCACGTCGTCGTGAACAACCAGATCGGCTTCACCACGAACCCCGCCGACGCGCGCTCGTCGCCGTACTGCACGGACGTCGCGAAGATGGTGCAGGCGCCGGTCCTC
>JBGQDL010000274.1:0-2824 GCA_041495865.1 Thermoanaerobaculia bacterium
CACGTCGCCCACCGCGCCGGAGAGCCCCTGGGCGACGGGACCGAGCTCTTCCGGCGCCTGCGCCGGCAGCTCTACAACGTCCAGATCCTGGCCACCGAGTCAGAGGGCTACCGCGCGCTCGTGCTCCCCGGGCTCATGAGCGGCGAGGAGGCGACGCTCGTCAACGCGTTCATCGGCTTCTGCTACACCAACTGCGCCCACAACCAGCCGCACCGCTACACGCTGGAGGACGTGATCCGGGCCTTCCTCTCCCATCCCGACATCTCGCTCCAGCTCGTCCGGCTCTTCGAGGCGCGCTTCGACCCCGACGTCGTCGATCGTGAGACGCGCTACCAGGCCGAGCTGGCGAAGGCGGAGCACGAGGTGGCGTCCTACAACACCGGCCACCGGATGCTGGACGAGTTCCGGCAGTCCATCTTCAAGGCCACCTTGAGCTTCATCCGGCGCACCCTCAAGACCAACTTCTTCGTCCCCGAGAAGCACGCGCTCGCCTTCCGCCTCGACCCTGCTTACCTGGAGGACCTGGGGCCGGACTTCACCGGCGACCTGCCTCCGGAGCGGCCCTTCCGCGTCACCTTCTTCTACGGACGCCACGGGCTCGGCTACCACATCGGCTTCTCCGACATCGCGCGGGGTGGCTGGCGGACCATCTTCACCCAGAGCCGCGACGACTACGTCACCGTGGCGAACACGGTGTTCCGGGAGAACTACGTCCTCGCCCACACCCAGCACCTCAAGAACAAGGACATCTACGAGGGCGGCTCGAAGCTGGTGATCGTCATCCGCACGCCCGACCTCAAGTTGAAGGAGCGCCTGACCCAGCGGCTCTACAAGGTGCAGTACGGCTTCGCCAACGCGTTCCTCGACGTCTTCGTGACGGAGGGCGGAAAGGCCAAGGACCCGCGGGTCGTGGACTACTACGGCGAGGACGAGCCCATCGAGCTCGGCCCCGACGAGAACATGCACGACTCCATGATCGAGCAGATCGCCGCGCTCTCGGTGCGCCGCGGATACATCCTCGGCACCGGCATCATGTCGAGCAAGCGGGTGGGCATCAACCACAAGGAGTACGGCGTCACGTCCACCGGCCTCGTGACCTTCGCCGAGATCGCGATGCGGGAGCAGGGCATCGACATCCGCAAGGATCGGTTCAGCGTCAAGTTCACGGGTGGTCCGAACGGCGACGTGGCCGGGAACGCGATGCGGCTGCTCCTCGATCGATGCCCGGGCGTGCAGATCCGCCTCATCGTCGACGGAACCGGCGCGCTCCACGACCCGAACGGCCTCGACGCGGAGGCGCTCTCCCGGATCGTCCTCAAGGGCGACGCCGACGCCTTCGACCCGGCCCGGCTCTCGCCGGGCGGCTTCCTCCTGTACCGGAACGTCCGCAAGGCGGAAGGGCTGCGCGAGCTCTACCGGCGCGTGGAGAGGACGAGCTCGGGGCTGCGGGAGGACTGGATCACGCTGGACGAGTTCTACCGGGAGTACGACGGGGTCCAGTTCTCCGTGCCGGCCGACCTCTTCATCCCCGCCGGGGGAAGGCCCGAGACGGTGGACAAGGGGAACTGGCAGCGCTTCATCGCGGACGGCAAGCCGACCATGAAGGTCGTGGCCGAGGGGGCCAACTCGTACATCACCCCCGAGGCCCGCAAGCGGCTGCAGGAGGCGGGGATCGTGGTGCTGCGCGACGCGTCCGCCAACAAGTGCGGCGTCATCTCCTCCTCGTACGAGATCATCGGGAACCTGCTCCTCTCCGAGAAGGAGTTCCTCGCGCACAAGGAGGAGTACGTCCGCGACGTCCTCGCCATCCTGGAGAAGCGCGCCGCCGACGAGGCGAGCCTCATCTTCCGGCGGCACCGCGAGGAGGGCGGGAAGCGCGCCTTCACGGAGATCTCGAACGCGATCAGCCTCGAGATCAACGGGCACAAGGCGCGGCTCTTCCAGTTCTTCCAGGCGAGGCCGGACCTGTGCGCGAAGCCGCTCTACCGGAAGGCGCTCCTCAACCACCTGCCGAGGCTCATCCAGGAGAGCCCGTCCTATCGCCTGAGGGTGAAGGACCTCCCCGCCAAGTACCGCTCGGCCATCCTGGCCGCGGAGATCGCGACCACCATGGTCTACCGCCAGCCACTCGAGCCGAACTTCGAGGAGGCGCTCGAGGAGTACGTGGGGAAGATGTTCGCCTGAAATCCGAGCTCTCACTGCAGCGTCAGGCTCGCGGCGACGCCCTCGACGACCGAGACCATCGACTCCGTCGGGACGACGCGCGCGAGCCTCAGGCCGGCGCGCTCGAACAACGACGCGAACTCGGGCTCGGTCCTCTCGCGGCCGCCGGACGTCATCACCAGCATCTCGAGATCCAGGAGCTTCGAGAAGGCCGCTTCGGCGCCATCGCGGAGGACCTGCTCCACCACCAGGACCCTGCCGCCAGGGGCCATGGCGCTCCTGCAGTTGGCCAGGATGCGAACGCAGCGCTCGTCGTCCCAGTCGTGGACGACGTGCTGCACGACGTAGGCGTCGCCTCCCGTGGGCACGCCCTCGAAGAAGTCGCCCGCGCGGAGCTCGATGCGACGTCCAGGGCTCGACGCCAGGGACGCGTGCGCTCCCGCGATCACCTCGGGGCGGTCGAAGACGACTCCCTCGATCCCGGAGAACCTCTCGGCGACGGCGAGCAGCAGCGCGCCGTGACCGCCTCCCACGTCCACGACCTTCTTGCACGGCGAGAAGTCGTAGGCGCGCGCGACGGCAGCGCCGGTGGCTGCGCTGAGCGAGGTCATCGCCTCGTTGAAGATCTGGCCGGTCTGCGGGTGCAGCTTGAAGTAGTCGA
>JBGQDL010000275.1:0-2741 GCA_041495865.1 Thermoanaerobaculia bacterium
GAGGACGAGGAGGATTCCCGGCAGCTCGCGCTTCAGCCAGAACGTCGGGAGCGCCGTCTTCAGCCACTTCACCCAGAAGATCTCCGAGACGCTCACGTTGTTCAGCGGAACCAGCTTGTTCGGGTCCCAGTACTCGTACGGGCCGAAAAAGTTCCAGTTGGGGCCGCGCAGGAACGTCCCGAGGATGATGAGGACGACCCACAGGATGACGAACCCGAAGCAGAACATGACGATCTCCCACTTCCTCTCGCGGAAGGAGAAATAGCCGTTGCCGCGCGGGTTCGTATCGATGTAGGGAATGGCCATGAGGCCCACGATGATGAGCGTCGGCAGGACGACTCCGGCCATCCACGGGTCGAAGTAGACGAGCAGCTCCTGAAGGCCGAGAAAGTACCACGGCGCCTTCGCAGGGTTCGGGGCCGAGCCGGGGTTCGCCGGCTCCTCGAGAGGAGCCTTGAGGACGATCGACCAGACGATCAGGACGATCGAGCAGATGATCAGCGAAACGAGCTCGACGTAGACGAGGTCCGGCCACGAGAAGACCTTCTTGTCGCTGTCTTCCCTCTCGAGAGGCGGCAGGCCCTTCGAAAGGCGGGCGTCGTTCAGGTGCGCCTGGTACATCGCGTACCAGAAGAAGAAGCCCACGAGAAAGAGCATCCCGAGAATGGGCACGTTGTCGGGCGTGGTCGCGACGATACGGAAGTTCGGATCCGTGAAGCTGAACGCGAAGCCGCCCACGAGCGTCGCGAAGAGGGCGAGTCCGCCCTTCTTCGTCCAGAGCGGCCTGTAGAACATCGCGCCGACGAGTCCGATCATCGACAGAGTCACCGCGATGGCGGGCGACGCGAGCCAGTTGACGAACGACTTCAGGCCGTTCATAGCGGTCCGCTGATCCCTCCGTCCTTCCTGACCCGCCAGAAGTGGACGGCCATGAGGAACGCGGCGATGAGCGGGATGAAGACGCAGTGGAGGACGTAGAAGCGCAGGAGCGCGTTCGCGCCCACGATGCGCCCGCCGAGGAGCCCGAAGCGCGCGTCGCTGCCGGCCGTCACGAGGTTCACGCCGTTCACGGCGATCTGCGCGGCGAACGGGCCTTCGTTGCCCGCGAGGGGCGTCGCCCGCGCCATGTTCGAGCCCACGGTGATGGCCCAGATCGCGAGCTGGTCCCACGGCAGAAGATAGCCAGTGAAGGACAGGAGCAGCGTGAGGACGAGCAGGACGACGCCCACGTTCCAGTTGAACTCGCGCGGCGGCTTGTAGGAGCCGGTCATGAACACGCGGAACATGTGGATCCACACCGAGATGACCATCGCGTGCGCGCCCCAGCGGTGCATCTCGCGCATGATCCCGAAGGGGACCTGCTCGCGGAGGTCGAGCATGTCGCCGTAGGCGTACTCGATCGTGGGCCGGTAGTAGAACATGAGGAGAAGGCCGGTGAAGGTGAGCGTGAGGAACAGGAAGAACGTCATCCCGCCCGCGCACCACGTGTAGCGCATCTTCACGCCCGACTTGCGGGTCTTCACGGGATGCAGGTGCAGGACGACGTTTCCGAGCATCGCGAGCACGCGCTTGCGGTTCGTGTTCGGGATGCCGACCCGGAAGATGGACTTCCAGATCTGGGTTTCGACGACCTGCTGCTGGAGCTTCTTCCACTGGCGCTCGAGGCTCATGCTTCTCCTACGTCGTCTTGATGAAGGCCGCGGGGTCGGTCCACTGGCCCTTCTCGTAGAGGAACTTCCGCGCCTTGTCGATGAAAATCTGCCCGTCTTCGGGCGAGATGGAGATGGCGGCGCGCTCGAGCGGGCGCGGCGTCGGGCCCTCGAAGTTGATGCCCGACCGGTAGTAGCCCGAGCCATGGCACGGACACTTGAATTTGTTCTGGGCCTGGAGCCAGTTCGGGATGCAGCCGAGGTGGGTACACACGGTGATGAGCGCGTAGATCATCTCCGTGTTGCGCACGACCCAGATCTGGTACTTCTCCTTCCAGCGCTCGTCCACCTCGCCGGCCTGGTAGTCGGCCGGATAGCCCGCCTTGAACGAGGACGGCGGCTCGAAGAGGACGTTCGGGAACAGGAAGCGCGCCATCGTCGTGACGAACGCGCCGACGCCGGCGGCGAACGCGAGCCAGCCGACGGCGAGCCAGCTGACGAAACTGCGGCGCGTGGGGGCAACGGCCGCGTCTCCCGCGACCGCCACTCCCGCCGAACTCGTTTCCGTCATCCGCCCCCTCGAGAAAAAACGTGAGACAAAGTCTCAAAAATCGAGGGCTCCGTCAAGGCGCGCCTTTCGGCTGCGGCTTCGCGGACGCCTTCTCCCCGGAGAGGATCTTCTTCGCCTCGCGCCGCACGCGCAGCGAGGGGTCCGCCTCGGCCATCTTCCCGCCGAGCGCCGCCGCCGCCGGGTCGTGCAGGAGGACGAGGCCCCGCAGTCCGTTGAGGAGCGCCTCTTCCTGCTGCTCGGCGGAGAGGCCCGGCATCCCGCGCAGCCGTTCGCGGTCGCACATCGCGACGAGAACGTCGCGCCCGGCGCTGTCGTCGAGCGTCGCGAGGGCGAGGGCCGCGTTCCAGCGCACGTCCGTGACGGAGTCGAAGAGAAGCTTCCTGAGCGCCGGGACCGCCTCGCCGTCCTCCATGCGCCCCGCGGCGTACGCCGCGGTCTTGCGGATTCCGGCGTCCTCGGACTCGAGCAGCGGCCGTACGCGCGGCGCCGAGGAAGGATTCCCGATGAGGGCGAGCGCCCAA
>JBGQDL010000276.1:0-2732 GCA_041495865.1 Thermoanaerobaculia bacterium
ATGGACGATCTTCAGGCGGCCTCGCTCGATGACGCACGGGACTTCTACCGCGGCTACTACGCTCCCGGCAACGCGCTTCTCGCGGTCGTGGGCGACGTGGAGCCCGCCGATGCGTTCCGCCGCGTGACCCGCGCGTTCGACGAGGTGCCCGCGCGGGAAGCGCCGGCGCGCTTCGCGTTCGACGAGCCCGCCCCCTCCGGCGAGCGGCGCGCGCGCGTGGAGGACCGGCACGCCGCGATGCCGGCGCTGCACGTCAACTTCAAGGTCGCCGAACGGCGCCACCCCGACCTCTTCGCGCTCTCGGTCGTGGAACGGATCCTCGGCGCCGGCGAATCGGGACGGCTCTGGCGCCGGCTCGTGAAGGACGACTCGCTCGCCCTGTCGCTGTCCGTCTCGCTCGACGAGCGCCGCGGCCCTTCGCTTTTCCGCGTCTTCTGTCTGGCCCGGCCGGGCGTGACCCTCGAACGCCTCGAGGCCGAGATCCTCGGCGACCTCGAGCGCTTCGCCGCAGACGGACCGACGCCGCGCGAGATGGAACGGTCGCGGCGGCTTCTGCGCGCGAGCGCGGTGCGCGCCACGCAGACGACGCAGGCGATCGCCTTTCTGCTTTCGGAGTACGGCCTTTACGACGGCGACCCGGGCCTCTTTCGCCACGACATCGAGGCGGTCCTCGCGCTGGACGCGTCGGCGGTGCGGGACGCGGCGGCCCGGCTCCTCGTCGCCTCCCGAAGGTCAGTCGTGACCGTGACGCCCAGCGAATCCAAAGAGGCCGCATGAGCGCGCCGCGCCGCCTGCCTCCACCTCCCTTGCCCCCGCTGCCGTTCGTCCTGCCGACGTTCACCGGCGCGCGGCTCGCCAACGGCCTGGCCGTGCGGGCGGCCCGATGGGGCCGACGCCCGACAGTGGCGGTCTCGTTGCTCTTTCCCGGCGCGGGCAGCGCGGCCGACCCGCCGGGACGCGAGGGCATGGCGGAGATCACGGGCGATACGTTCCTCGGCGGAACCCGGAGGCGCGATGCGCGCGCGCTCGCGGAAGCGCTCGACGACCTGGCGGCGGTCCTCGAGGTGTCCGCCGGCAGCGACTCGTCGGTCGCACGGCTCTTCGTTCTCGAGAACGATCTCGACGAGGGGCTCGCCCTGCTCGCGGAGGTCCTGACCGAATCCACGTTCCCCGAGGACGAGTTCGAGAAGAACCGCCGGCGCCAGATCGACGTGCTCGTCGAGCAGCGCTCCGAGCCGGATTTCCTCGCCCGCGAGCGCCTCCTCGACCGGCTCTACCCGGGTCACCCGTACGGCCGCCTCACGGCGACGGAGAAGGGCCTCGAGGCGCTCGCCCAGGGCGACGTCGCCTCGTTCGCGGCGACGCGCTTCTCGTTCGCCGACGCCACGCTCATCCTCGCCGGCGCGGTGGATCCGGACGCCTTGCTTCGGGCGGCCGCGCGCGCTTTCGAGGGGCTTCCCGCCGGACGCCCCGCACCTTTCACCGCGGTTCCTCCGCCGCCGCGCATCGACGGCTTCTCGATCCACCTCGTGAACCGGCCCGGTTCCGTGCAGACGAACCTGCTGTTCGCCCGGCCCGCGCTCACCCGCCGGAACCCGCGCTTCACGACGGCGCTCGTCGCGAACCAGTCGCTCGGAGGGGGTGCCTCCTCGCGCCTCTTCCACGTCCTGCGCGAGGAGCGCAGCCTGACCTACGGCGCGTACTCGTCCCTCACGGCGCGCGTCGCGGGCGGACAGTTCAGCGCCTCGATCGACTGCCGGACCGAGGTGACGCGCGAGGCCTGCTCGGGCCTTTTCGATCTCATCCGTACCTTCGCAACGGAGGGGCCCACCGAGGACGAGCACGAGCGCTCGCGGAAGTACCTGCTGGGAAGCTTCCCGATCCCGCGCGAGACACCCGGCGGCGTCGCGCAGGACGAGATCACGCGCATCCTGCACGGGCTGCCCGAGGACGAGTGGGCCACCTGGCGGGACCGCGTGGGCGCGGTGTCGCGGCAGGAGGCGTGCAGGGTCGCGGAGGACTTCTTCGATCCCGCGACCGGCATCCTCGCCGCGGTCGGCGACGCGAAGCTGATCCGGCCCGTCCTCGAGTCGTTCGGCGACACGACGCTCTGGGACGCCGACGGCCCGCGCGCGTAAAGGGGCGGCGCGGCTCTCTACTTTCCTCCGCCCGGAAGCTCGACCGCGAGCTTCAAGTTTCCGTAGGGCGCGAGTGACCCCGACTTGCAAGGTCCCTGAATATTCGCCCCATTGACCTCGCTGAAGAGACAGAGCGCGTAGTCCCCGGGCGTCATGTTCGGGAAGAGGTTCTTGTCCCTCGAACGGCTGAACCCCGCCAGCATCGCTGGCATCAGCCTGCAGCCTCCCTGCCCGAGCATCGGATACGCGCTCGCGGACGGGGGTGGGTACTCGAGGGCGATCGAACCCCCGGCCTGATTCACCTCGACCGCTTGCTCTTCCATCGTGACGGGAAGGCCCGCAATCATCGCAGCGTATCCCGGCGCGAGGACGAGAAAGCAACCGTACTCGCTGGACGGGGAGATCTCGAAGGTGGCGCGACCGTCCGCATCCGTAGACTTCGTGAAGTTGAGCTGGCCTGGAGCGCCGGAAAAAATAGCGATGGGCACTCCGACGAGGCCCGCTCCGCTCCGGGACTGGACCCGCATCGTGATCCGACTCGTTCTCTTCATGACGAGCCGGACGGGGTCGGCGTAGCCGTCTTTCGAAAGCGTC
>JBGQDL010000277.1:0-2663 GCA_041495865.1 Thermoanaerobaculia bacterium
ATCTCGACGAGGCGGTCGTGCACGCCTTCGGGAAGGACGTCTGGCTGAGCTAGCGCGCCGCGGGCTCCGCCCGCACCGGGAAGTGCGCGCTAGCTTCTGTCATTTCGCAGGGAAACCCCGCCCGGGTTTCCCTGCACCCTTCCTCGCCCGGGAGACCCGTGCGTCAATTCAGTTCACGCCATTCACGACGATCTGTCGGGGTTTGACGGCCTGGGTGTCCTTCTGGATGCGGATCTCGAGGACGCCGTCCTTCATCCGCGCGGCCGGCTCGCCGGTCCGCATGCCGGGGATCATCACGACGCGGCGGAAGGGTCCGAGCGGGCGTTCGTTCTGCCAGTGCTGCATCCCGGTCTCGTGCGGAGCCGGCCGTGAGCCGCTCACGACGAGCGCGTTCCCCTGCATCGTCACGGTCACGTGGTCCCGGCCGACGCCGGGAAGGTCGGCCTCGAGGACGATCTCGGACTCGCTCTCCGAGACCGATATCCGCGGGATCCACGCGGGGCTCACGGCATAGGGCGTCGCCCATTGATCCAGCATCCCCAGCAGGCGGTTGAGCTGCTCTTCGACGTGCTCGGCGGGATCTCTTTCAACCGGAATGGGGGCGTAGACGGCATCGCCCGCCGGGATCGGTGTTCCCGTCATCTTCTGGTAGAGGTCCTCGATGCGTCCGATCGTCTCGTCGATTCCGTTGGTCGGGATGGTCTGTTCGCTCTTGTTCATTCCCGCTCCTTGATCGGCTCTTGGGAGGCCGGGCCGCAACGCCCCGCGGCAATCCGGTCTCGCGGTTTCGTGAAAAAGGGACGGGGCCGGTCCACGGCCCCGCCTCTCTGGTCCTGATTCCCGTTCCTCTCGGCGCCGGAGGGACCCGAGTCGATCAGACGGTCAGTAGATCGTTCCGACAGCCGGCGAGACCGAGAGGTAGAGATAGGGGAAGGTCTGGGCGATGCGCGCCGCCATCACGGGGTCCGTCCACACGGGACGCGGGTCGTGGCCCTCCAGGCTCGTGTGGCTCAGGCCGAGCACGGGATTGAAGGCCTGACCCAGGCCGAACTGGGGAGGAACGGCCTGCTGAGGACCGAACGGGGACGGAATGCCACCGCTCTGCTGGACAAATCCGGGCGCGTAAGGCGTCCCCAACCCGGTTGCGGCGTAAGGACTCTGCGTGAACTGCGGAATTCCCGCGGACGCCGAGATCCCCGGGGTGTGCGAGAGCCCGTGGACCGAGAGCCGAACCTGATTCAGCGCATCGATGCACTGGTTGATGCGGTCATTCAGCAACTGGAGTTTCCTGATTTCAACTTTCGCTGTTTCCATGAATCGTCTCCTTTTTCTTCTTTCGGGATCGCCTGGATCGGGTCTTCACCGGTGCCGACCTCAAAGCTAGGTTCGCCAGCGCTTCGCGCACATGGGGAGAATCCCCTCTTTGAGGACGAATAATCCCTGAGGTCCCGAGATCCCGGTCACGCCTCTATCAGGCCGCGCCGAATCGCGTACCTCACGAGTCCCGCGGTCTCATGGATCCCGAGCTTGGTCATGATCCGCGTCCGGTGCGACTCCCCAGTCTTGGCCCCGATGCCGAGCAGGCGGGCGATCTCCTTCGTCGTCTTGCCCTCGGCGACGAGCTGCAGCACTTCCCGTTCGCGCGGCGTCAGGCAATCCTTCGCCGGTTGGACCTTCGCGAGATAGCTTTCGACGACCACCTCCGAGATGTCGGAGCTCAGAAAGACCGACCCGCGGCTCACGTTCTCGAGGGCCCGCACGAGCTCCGCAAAAGTCTGGAGCTTCGACACGTAGCCGCGGAAGCCCGCCTCCAGCGCATCGAGCACGAACTGATCCTCGGCGTGCTCGGTGAGCGCGATGAGCTTCACGTCCGGACACTCGTGGTGAATGGCGCGGCCCGCGTCGATCCCGTTCAGAACCGGCATCGTCAGCTCGAGCACGGCCAGATCGGGCCGGTACTCCTGCGCCAGGCGAATCGCGTCACGGCCGTCGCCCGCCTCGGCGACGACGTCGTATCCCTCCCTCTCGAGGAGGGCTCGGACACCCTGACGAACCAGTTCATGGTGGTCGGCAAGAAGAATTTGAGTGGCGATGGGCGCTCCTCCACAGCCGATGGACGGCACGCGTCCGATTTCGGGTGACACGATCTCGACACCCCCGGTGGGATCGAGGTGCCGCCCTGAGGGCGATCGTATCGCTCGGCGGAAAGAATCTCTATCTCAATGCGAGGCGGGCCGCGCCGCCTTCGGGGACCGCGAACGGCACGGGCGCGAATCCGGGGCACGCGAGCGTGCCGGCGACGGCCGGAAAGTTCGTGAGGTGCGTCGACGAGGCGGCGAGCGGAAGGTCGCCGCGCTTTCCCCACTGGCGGAAGACGAGCGGGGCGCCGCGCGGCCCTGCTAGGACGCACGCCAGCGACCCGCTCCGCAAGCGCTCGGGCGGCACTTCGACGTCCAGCGTCCCGCCGGGCGTGAGCGTCACCGCGAGTGCGGGTCCCGGGATGGGTACGCCGTCGTACGCAGCGGTCGCGAACCCGCTCGAGGTGGCGACGATTGAATACGCGCCCGGATTGAGCGACGGGATCTCCCCGCGGCCCGCGCCGTCGAGGTTGACGTACGAGGTCGCGATCTCGTTGCCGGCGGCGTCGAAAACTCGGACCGAGA
>JBGQDL010000278.1:0-2640 GCA_041495865.1 Thermoanaerobaculia bacterium
CGCGCGAATCTCCTGAAAATCATCCATTGGAGTGTACCGCTCCAGCTTGGCACCCGATGCCGGGCGAATGTATCCATCCCCGATTTCGTACTTGCCGAACCGCCACCACGCGCAAGTCACAGCTCGCGTCCAGGAGAAACGCAAGGCCGAGGACGTCTTCCCGACGCTTTACCGCTGCAATTCAGTTCCGAAGCTTCGGCGCGCGCTCGAACGGCACGGGTTCGAGGGGGTCGCGTACGGGTATGAAGCCGAGCCGTCTTACCTGGAATTCTCCCGGTTCGCCTACGGAATCGGGGTCCTGCACCAGCGCCTCGCGCCGAAGCTTCTCCGGCCGGCCCTGCTCGCCTTCGCCCGAGCGATCAAGACCGACCCGGGGCGGCGGGCCTGACCACGCGCCTCCTTCACGAGCTCGGCGCGCCGCCGGCGGCCCGTGGGGGACGCTGAACTACAATCACTTCGGCACGCCGTGACACTAATCCTCGTCCTCGGCCCAGCAGCGCTCGCGGCGCTATTGAGCCTTGCCCTGACTCCCTTCGCGCGATGGGCGTCGGTGGGGCTAGGAGCGATCGACCAGCCGGGCCCCCGTAAGGTGCACCAAAGCCCGATGCCCCGCCTTGGCGGCATCGCGGTCCTGCTGTCGGTGGCCGTGATGCTGGTGGCCGGGCGATTGGGCCTGCTGGGCCCGTACCTGCGCCTCGGCGAGCCGCTCGCGAGCGGCATCGCGCTGGGGCTCGTGCCGGTGGTCATCATCTCGCTCCTCGACGACGTCCGGGGGGTGCGGGCGCGCTGGAAGGCGCTCGCGCATCTCGCCGGGGCGCTCGTCGCCGTATATGCCGGCGTCGTCCTGAACCCAGAGATCCACTTCCTCGGCGAGCCATTTCGAATCGGCCTCCTCGCGGTACCGCTGTCCGTGCTGTGGATCGTCGGCGTCACGAACGCGTTCAATCTCGTGGACGGGCTGGACGGCCTGTCGGCGGGCCTGGCCTTGATCTCGGCGGCCAGCCTCGGAGGCGTGTTCCTCGTCGCGGGAGAGCGCGTTACGGCATCGTGCGTGCTCGTCCTCGCGGGCGCTCTTCTCGGATTCCTGCCGTTCAACGCCTATCCCGCGAAGATCTTCCTCGGCGACACGGGGGCAGCTTCGATCGGGTTCATGCTCGCGTGCTTCGCGCTCAAGGGCGGCCCGCCGCTGTCGGCCGGATTCGCGACCGCTCTCCCGCTCCTCGTGCTCGGTCTCCCCGTGGCCGAGACACTGATCTCGATGGCGCGCCGCCTCGTCCACAGAGTGGATGAACACGGCAAGGGCGTCTTCGATGCCGACCGCGACCACATCCACCACCGGCTCCTGAGGTTTGGTATCGGGCACCGCCAGGCCGTCCTCATCCTCTACGGGGTCGGGCTGCTCTGCGCGCTGATGGGCTTCGTCTCGCTGTTCCTGACCTCGCATCAGGCGGGTCTTCTCCTCGCGGCGGCGCTCCTCGCGGCTTTCATCGGCCTCCAGCGCCTCGGCTACGACGAGTTCGCGCTGCTCCGCAAGGGAGTCGTCCTGAAGATCTACAACGCCCCGGTCGTACGCTCGGCGCTCTTCGCCGTCTTTTTCGACCTCGGGCTCATCGGCCTCTCGTACTACGTTGCGCGCGGGCTCAAGCGTGACGAGTGGACGCCCATCACGCCCACGCCGGGCACTCTCACGCTGGTCGGTCTTCTCGCCCTCGCGACGATCGTCTCCTTCTGGGCGTTCGGGCTGTACCGCGGGATGTGGCGACTCGCGAGCCTCGGCGACGCCGTGAAGTGCGGAGTCGCCGTGGTCGCCTCGACGGCCTTCGTGTGGGTGGTTTCGCCGCGGTTCATGCAGGAACGCGCCGGCACCTCGCAACTCGTCATTTACGCGCTCGTGGCCGCTGGCCTCGTATGCAGCTCCCGACTCTCCTACCGTCTGCTGCAGGACCGCTCCTGGAAGGCCTCGACGGCCGGCCAGCCGGTCCTCATTTACGGCGCCGGGCACGCCGGCGTCGCGGCGCTGCGGGAGCTACGGCGAAACCCGGCCCGCGGCATGAAGCCGGTCGGATTCCTCGACGACGACCCGCGGCTGCGCGGCAAGACGGTGTCCGGTCTGCACGTCATAGGGTCGTTCGAGAGCCTCGAAGCGTCGCTCGAGCAGGTCCATGCAATCGGGATCGCGATTTCCACATCGAAGATCCCGGAAGAACGGATTCGTTCCATCCGGCAGGTCGCACAGCGGAACTCCGTTGCCGTCTACCAGTTCGAGATCCGTTTCGATACGGAGGCGGGCCCGCCGACCGACACCGTGGTCCCGCTCGAGCGGCGGTCCTGAGGGTAAGGGCTCGAACGTCACGGCCGCCCTGTGATCGACGTGAAAGGGCGGTGGGCGCTCCGGAGCCAGGCACCTCGTCACGGAAACAGCCGCCGAAAGAGCGCGTCGAGCCCCGCATCGGCAAGGCGACGAAGGAGGAGATCCCGGTCCAGCGGAGGATCGGCCAGAGCGAGGATCCCCCGGATATCCCGGAGGTGCTTCTCGGACCCTCCCTCCCGATAGAAGGCGAGCTTCCGAAGGACCACGTACTCGGGAGGGGCCACACGAACGGGCAGGTCGCTGACAGGAATGATCCTGGCGGCGGAGAG
>JBGQDL010000279.1:0-2638 GCA_041495865.1 Thermoanaerobaculia bacterium
CCAGAGACAGGAGCGCGGCGCGTGCCCCAGCAAGAACGTGTCCAGCCTGCGTACGATTCTTCATGAGAGCCCCATCGTCGTCTCGGCGGGAGATGTTGGCATCATGGCAGCTGATTCAAAACGAAAGGGCACAAGATGAACGTCGGGCGACCATCGAACGAGAGCCATGATGCAATCGCTCCACCGAAACGAAGTGCCTCGGCGGGTGGCCATCTCACGTCCCGGTTCCGTTGGCAGGTTTACACCGCAATCTCCTCACGCAGCACCGTCAGGAAGTCCGCGAGGATCCGCGCCGTCGCGCCCCAGATCGCGTGGCCCTTGTAGTGGTAGACGAGCGTCGTGAGGTCCTGTCCCTTCCACTTCACGGGCCGTTCCTCGACGACCATGGGGTCGAGAAGGTACGAGAGAGGCACCTCGATGATCGACTCGACCTCGCCCGCGTGCGGCGCGAAGGCGGTCGGGTACGGGATCGCGCCGACGAAGGGCGAGACCTCGAAGTCCGTCACCGTGACGAGTTTCGGCAGCGCGCCGAGAAGGCGCACCCCGGCACGCGGGACGCCGATCTCCTCCTCGGTCTCGCGGACCGCAGTCTCCCAGAGGTTCGCATCGGCTGTGTCTTTGCCGCCGCCCGGGAACGAGATCTGGCCCTTGTGGTGCTCGACCATCTGCGTCCGCTTCGTGAAAAGCGTCCAGAGCGCCTTCTCGCGCACGTAAAGCGGGATCAGGACCGCCGCCTGTCGCAGCGGCTCCATCCCCTCGCCCTTTTCGGAGACCAGCGGCCGCGCCGGCCAGCTCCGGCCGAAGCGCGTCCTCAGCTCCTCCATCCAGGGGTTGTCCGCGCTGCTTTCCGGATCCGTCATGGCGCGGCTTCAGGGGCGCCGAATCCCTGCCGCCCGGCCGCGGCCTTCTCGCCCTTCTTCACGAAGCTCTGCAGGTACGCCTCGATGAAGCCGTCGAGGTCCCCATCGAGCACGCGGTCCACGTCCCCGACCTCGAAGTTCGTGCGATGGTCCTTGATGAGCCTGTAGGGGGCCAGGACGTACGAGCGGATCTGCGACCCGAAGCCGATCTCCATCTTCGTGCCCGCGCGGACGGCGTCCTTGGCGAGGCGCTCCTCCACGGCGCGCTGGTAGAGGCGCGACCTCAGGACCTTCATCGCCGAGTCCTTGTTCTTGTGCTGCGAGCGCTCGTTCTGGCACTGCACGACGAGACCCGTCGGCAGGTGCGTGATCCGGATCGCCGACTCGGTCTTGTTGACGTGCTGCCCGCCCTTGCCGCCCGCCCGGAACGTATCGATCCTCAGGTCCTTGTCATTGAGGTCGACCTGGATGGTGTCGTCGATCTCGGGCGAAACGTAAACCGCGGCGAACGAGGTATGGCGCCGGGCGGCGGCGTCGAACGGCGAGATGCGCACGAGCCGGTGTACGCCCCGCTCGGCCTTCATGTGGCCGTAGGCGTACTCCCCTTCGAAGCGAAGCGTCGCGGTCTTGATGCCCGCGTCCTCCGCGTACGTGACCTCGAGCACGCTCGTCTTCCACCCCCGGCGCTCCCCGTACCGGAGGTACATGCGCATGAGCATCTCGGCCCAGTCCTGCGCCTCCGTGCCGCCGGCCCCGGCGTGGATCTCGACGAGCGCCGGCAGCGGGTCCTCGTCGTGCGTGAGCTTGAACGTCAGCTCCTTGTGGCGCGCCCACGGCGCGATCGTGGCGAGGGCCAGATCGGCGTCGGCCTCGACCTTCTCGCCCGAGCGCAGGAACTCCGCGAGGATCTCGAGCTCCTCCTGCCGTTCCCGGAGCTCCTTGTCGTCGGCGAGGATGCGCTCGACGCGCTTCAGCTTGCGGAGCGTGTCCTGCGCCTCGAGGGCGTTCGTCCAGAAGCCGGGATCGCCGGTCGTCCTCTCGAGCTCTTCTTTCTCCTTCGCCGCCTTCCTGACGTCAAAGATAGCCCCGGAGGGCGCTCACGGACGACGCAAGTTCGAGCAGGCGTTCCATGCGTTCTTCGTTCACGTGGGTTTTCCTCCAGGCGGCGCAACGTCCGGGTCAGGCGTGATCGGCCGGCCGCCACGGGCTCCTTGGGGCTTTCGAACCCGCGCGCGGAGGATACCGGCCACGAGCCCCGCCGTGCAAATCCACGCCACCGCATCGCCGGCGGCCGCGGCCGGCGGCGTCGCTAAAGGGCGTTCGAGCGGCACCGAAAAGGCGCCCTTCACGTCCGGGTCGAGCGTCACGAGAACGCGCCCCCTCGCGTCCACGGCCCCGCTGATCCCGGTGATGGCCGCACGCACGAGCGGGCGCCCCGTCTCGATCGCGCGCGCAACGGCCGACTGCCAGTGCTGCCGCTGCGCCCCCGCGTGTCCATACCAGGCGTCGTTCGTGAGCGTGAACAGCACGTCCGCTCCGGCGCGGGTCTCCTCGCGCGCGATCCACGGGTAGACGACTTCGTAGCAGACGGCTCCGCCGAGCTTCCACGAGCCGAGGGAAAGCAGGGAGGACCCGCTGCCCGGCGTGAAGGCGGACGGTACGGCGCGGCTGATGGGCCGGATCATCCGGAGAAGAGAGGCGAGCGGCACGTACTCGCCGAACGGCACGAGACGCTGCTTGAAGTACGGCCGCCCCACGGGGCCGTTCTTCGTCACGAG
>JBGQDL010000280.1:0-2621 GCA_041495865.1 Thermoanaerobaculia bacterium
AATCCAGAAGAGGAGCGAGGTCACTGCCATTCTCGCGGAGAACTCCGACCTGAGGTCACGCGCGGCCCTCACGAACACGCGTCTCGAGACGATCGAGAAGATGCTCGCCGAGTTCGAGGATCGCACGCGCCGCCTGTCCATCGTCGCCGGGCTGTCGGCGGTCCGGGACCCGGGACTGGGCGGCGTCGGCGGTCTCACGGCGATGCCCTTGAACCCGGCGGACTCCCTCGACTCGGGCCTCAGCGAGGCCGGGCGGCGTGGCGCCCTCCTGTCGTCGCGCCTGGTGTTCGTCGAGAAGAAGCTTCTCCTTCAGGCAGACCAGCTCGCCCTGACACCCACGATCGTCCCCGCCGCAGGCGTGCTCACGGCGGGCTTCGGGATGCGCCCCGACCCGTTCACGACCCGACCCGAATTCCACACCGGCATCGACATCTCGACGCCCGCCGGGAATCGCGTCGTCGCCCCGGCGTCCGGCACCATCGTGCGCGTGGGCCTGGACAAGGGCTTCGGCCGCTTCGTGGAGATCGCCCACGGCTACGGCGTCACGACGCTCTACGGACACCTTCAGGCGACGCGCGTGGCCGAGGGCCAGCGCGTCCGGCGGGGAGACGTCGTGGCGCTCGTCGGCTCCACCGGCCGCTCGACCGGGCCGCACCTCCACTACGAGGTGCGCAGCGAGGGCAGACCGGTGAACCCCCTCAGCTACGTCCTCAACGCCTTTTGAACAACCGAGTCTTTCTTTCTTAGAAAGAGAAGATTCGAAGAATCTTCGATAGAAGAAATCCCGGCGCGAGGCGCGCAGGGAGTCAAGGCCGCCGAAGGCGCCGCGAAGCGGTTCGCCTTGACGCCCAAGCACCGAGCGCATCCTGCTAAACTCAATCTCTCGCGCACGCTCTCCGTGCGCGCAAGTCCTTCATGATCATCGACAAAGCACTCTCCAAGGTCTTCGGAACCAAGCACGAACGCGACGTCAAGGCGATGCAGCCGCGCGTCGCGGCCATCAGCGCGCTGGAGCCCGAGATCAAGGCCCTCTCCGACGACGCGATCCGCGCGCGCATGGCCGAAATCCGCGCCCGCGTCCAGGAAAGCCTGAAGAACCTTCCCGAGGAGATCGAGGCGCGGCGCGCGCTTTCCCGCGAGGTGCTGGACAGGGAGCTCGTCGGGGTCTTCGCGCTCGTGCGCGAGGCCGCGTGGCGCGCGATCGGGCAGCGTCACTACGACGTCCAGCTCATGGGCGGCATGGTCCTTCACGAGGGAAAGATCGCCGAGATGCGGACGGGCGAGGGCAAGACGCTCGTCGCGACGCTCGCCATCTCCCTCAACGCCCTGTCCGGCCGCGGCGCCCACCTCGTCACCGTGAACGACTACCTCGCGCGCCGCGACGCCGAGTGGATGGGCCGCATCTACCAGTTTCTCGGCTTCACGGTGGGCTGCATCCAGCACGACATGCCCGACGAGGACCGCCGCGAGGCCTACGCGCGCGACATCACGTTCGGCACGAACAACGAGTTCGGCTTCGACTACCTGCGCGACAACATGAAGTTCGAGCTCCTACACATGGTCCAGCGCGGGCACGTCTTTTCCGTCGTGGACGAAGTCGACTCGATCCTCATCGACGAGGCGCGGACGCCGCTCATCATCTCGGGCCCGTCCGAGGGCGAGACGGACATCTACTACAAGGTGGACCGGATCATCCCGAAGCTCGTCAAGGGCGAGGAGATCAAGGACAAGTACGGAAACAAGACGACGACCGGCGACTACCTTCTCGACGAGAGGGCCCATACGGCCTCCCTCACCGAGGACGGCGTCTCGAAATGCGAGCGCCTCCTCGGCGTCGAAAACCTCTACGACCCCACGAACATCGATCTCCTGCACGCCTGCCAGCAGGGGCTCCGCGCGCACACGCTCTACAAGCGCGACGTGTCCTACGTCGTCAAGGACGGCCAGGTCATCATCGTGGACGAGTTCACGGGCCGCCTCATGCCCGGGCGCCGCTGGTCGGACGGCCTCCACCAGGCCGTCGAGGCGAAAGAGGGCGTCAAGATCGAGAAAGAGAACCAGACGCTCGCCACGATCACGCTCCAGAACTATTTCCGCATGTACGACAAGCTGTCGGGCATGACCGGCACGGCCGACACCGAGGCCGCCGAGTTCGACAAGATCTACAGGCTCGATGTCGTCGTGATCCCGACGAACCGGGACATGATCCGCATCGACGAGCACGACCTCGTCTACCGGACCGAGCGCGAGAAATTCGAGGCCGTCGTCGAGGAGATCGCGGAAAAGAGCGAAAAGGGCCAGCCCGTCCTCGTGGGCACGATCTCGATCGAGAAGTCCGAGCTTCTCTCGACCATGCTCAAGAAGAAAAAGGTGCCTCACGTCGTCCTGAACGCGAAGTACCACGAGCAGGAGGCCACGATCGTCGCGCAGGCCGGCCAGGTCTCCGCGGTGACGATCGCGACGAACATGGCGGGCCGCGGCACGGACATCCTCCTCGGCGGCAACCCGGAGTACCTCGCGAAGCAGAAGGCGAAGGACAAGACCCCCGAAGAGATCGAGAGGATCGCGGCCGAGTTCCAGAAGGACACCGCCGAGGCGCACGAGCAGGTCGTCGAGCTCGG
>JBGQDL010000281.1:0-2618 GCA_041495865.1 Thermoanaerobaculia bacterium
ATCCCCGCGCTCGGGGATGCCTTCATCGCGCGCTACGACGCGCTCACCGTCAAGAACCTCCTTCCGCACCTGCCGCGGGAGCTGGCGCGGGTGCCGCGCGCCAACGTGCGGTTCCTGGCGATCGAGAACGCGTGGTTCTCCGGCTCGATGAACTACCTCGGCCACGCGAGGAAGCCGGACGGCTCGCCTGAATACGAGGCGACCTACGAGCTGAACGCGGCGCTCCAGATCTCCGTTCCCGAGTTCCAGCAGCTCGTCAGCCACGAGGTGGTCCCGGGCCACGTGACGACGTTCGCGTACCTGCAGGACCTCTTCGTGAGAGGGCTCGCCGGTTTCGAGGCCTCCGTCCTGACGATGAACACGCGCGCCGCCGTCCTCTTCGAGGGCATCGCGAACAACGGCGTCCTCATCGCCCACGGCGTCACCGAGGTCCAGGACCTCCCGGACCCGGATCTCCAGGTCGGCGTTCTCCTCGCGCTCCTCCAGGACGACGCGAAGAACCACTCCTCGTACCTCACCTGGAAGGAGAAGCTTCCGCAGAAGGAAGTCGCCGCCACTCTCCGGAGGGAATTCCTCGTCTCCGAGGAGCGCGCCGACAAGCTCTCCGGCGCGTGGGGGCGCCACCCGCTCCTCGGCCGCATGTACCTGCCGGCATACCGCGCCGGAACCGAGCTGGTGGCACGCCTGAGGCGGAGCCACCCGCCCGAGAGGATCCTGCCCGCGCTCTACGGCGCCTCAGGCCTCGTCGACGCGTTCACGCTTCCGCGGGCCCTGGAGGAGGCTCCCGTCTCTCGCTGAAGGGTTGAGGGGTTCACCATGAGTCAGCAGAAGAGCCTGGCGATCCTCGTGGGGGGCGGGCCGGCCCCGGGGATCAACAGTGTCATCAGCTCGGCCACCATCCGCGCCGTCCTGGAAGGCGTGGAGGTGATCGGCATCCGTGACGGCTTCGAGTGGCTCATGAAGGGGAACATCGAGCACGTGTCTCCCCTCACGATCGAGGACGTCAGCCTCATCCACTTCCGCGGCGGCTCCTACATCGGCATTTCGCGGGCGAACCCCACCCGGGACCCTCAGCACCTGGAGAACACGGTGATCTCGCTCCTGCGCCTGAACGTCTCGCGGCTGATCACGATCGGCGGCGACGACACGGCGTACTCGGCCATGAAGCTGGTGGAGAAGGCCGAGGGGCGCATCCGGGTGGTCCACGTTCCCAAGACGATCGACAACGACCTCGCCCTGCCCGCCCACGTGGACACTTTCGGCTACCAGACCGCCCGCCACTACGGGGTCGAGATCGTCAAGAACCTGATGGTCGACGCGCGCACGACCTCCCGCTGGTACTTCATCGTCGCCATGGGGAGGAAGACCGGCCACCTGGCGCTCGGCATCGGGAAGGCCGCGGGAGCCTCGCTCACGCTGATCCCCGAGGAGTTCCTCGGCCACCAGATCCGCTTCAAGGCGATCGTGGATACCCTGGTGGGAGCCATCCTGAAGCGCCTCTCCTACGGCCGGCGCGACGGCGTCGCCGTGATCGCCGAGGGGCTCGTCGAGGGCCTCGACCCTTCGGAGCTCGAGGGCCTCGAGGACGTCGAGCGTGACTCGCACGGGAACGTCCGCATCGCGGAGGTGAACATAGGCGAGATCCTGAAGGTCGCCGTCCAGCAGCGGCTGAAGGAGTTCGGGATCAAGACGACCGTCGTCGCCAAGAACATCGGCTACGAGCTGCGCTGCGCCGACCCGATCCCGTTCGACCTCGAGTACACGCGCGATCTCGGCTACTGCGCGACCAAGTGCCTTCTCTCGGGCGGGCACTCCGTGATGATCTCGATGCAGGGGGGCCACTTCGTGGGGATTCCTTTCGAGGAGCTGATCAACCCCTCGACGGGCCGGGCGAAGGTCCGGATGGTGGACATCCACTCCACGCGCTACGCCATCGCGCGGCGGTACATGCTGCGCCTCCGCCGCGACGACTTCGAGGACCCCCACGAGCTCGCGAAGTTCGCGGCCACGGCGGGCATGTCACTCGCGGATTTCCGCAAGGAGTTCGGGTACCTCATCGAGTGGGAGCTGCCTCCGCTCGTCTTCGGCTCGGAGCCGGAGGGCGGCGTCTCCAAGCGGGACGGCGTCGTGATGGGGCTGGACCCGGCGCCCTAGCCGGAACCCACCGCTGCTACCGGGAGGGAGCCGTGGCGGGAAGCGCGGCCTTGCTCTCCGCTCCCGGCACCTTCGGAAGATGAGTCATGGCTTCCTCGACCGCGTGGTCGGGGTACTCGAAGTCCTCGAGGAGGCCGTGGTGGTAGCTCTGGTAGGCGGTCATGTCGAAGTGCCCGTGGCCGGAGAGGTTGAACGCGATCACCTTCTTCTCGCCTGTCTTCTTGCAGACGAGCGCCTCGTCGATCGCCGCGCGGATGGCGTGCGCCGACTCGGGAGCGGGGATGATTCCCTCGGCCTTCGAGAAGCGCACGGCCGCCTCGAAGGTCTCGAGCTGCCGGGCCGAGCGGGCCTGGATGTCTCCGTTTGCCACGAGAGCGCTCACGGTCGGAGCCATCCCGTGGTAGCGGAGGCCACCCGCGTGGATGCCGGGCGGCATGAACGTGTGCCCGAGCGTGTACATCTTC
>JBGQDL010000282.1:0-2595 GCA_041495865.1 Thermoanaerobaculia bacterium
ACGACGTCAGAAGAAGGAGGCCCACCAAAACCAACCAAGCGGTCGGATAAAGTCTCGAGCTGGCTTGGCGGCCCCGGACTTCAGGGATCGGAAGAAGCTGCTCCTCGAACGGTTGCATCTCCTGCTAACCCTAGGAGCCCTGGAATCAATCAGCTACTGGCCGAGAGCGCCAAAGTAGATCAGGAGGGACAGTACCTTAGGACCTGTCCGTGCTGGCAGGGCCGATGGCTCGAACGACCATTCACGCGTCCGTCACGATCTCCCTGGCCCACGTTCGGTTCTCCGCGTACCACCGGACGAGCCTTTCGAGACCTCGCTCGAACGACACACGCGGTTCCCAACCGAGGAGCCTCCGCGCACGCGCAATCTCAGCCCAGGTCGCGGGGACGTCGGCGGGATGGCGGGGCTTCAGGACGATGTCTGC
Source organism: Thermoanaerobaculia bacterium (assembly GCA_041495865.1). Taxonomy (GTDB): domain Bacteria; phylum Acidobacteriota; class Thermoanaerobaculia; order UBA5066; family UBA5066; genus Fen-183. The sequence continues at coordinate 425 of JBGQDL010000282.1, forward strand.
CTCGCGCCCCACGAGATTCTCGATGAGGCGGATCGCATCCATGAGAACGACCGGCTTGTCCGAACCCAGGTTGATGACCTCGAAGCCCAGCGGCCTGAGGCCGGCGATCGTCCCCCGCGCGATGTCGTCCACATACGTGAAATCGCGCGACTGCGTGCCGTCGCCATAGAGCGTCAGAGGCCGACCCTCGGAGATCCACTGTACGAACCGGAAGGGGCTCATGTCGGGCCGGCCAGCAGGCCCGTATACCGTGAAATATCGGAAAACCGTCACGTCGAGGTCGAAGAGGTGGTGGTACGAGTACGAAAGCACCTCCGCAGCCTTCTTCGACGCGGCATAGGGCGAGATGGGCTCGTTCGTGTTGGCGTCCTCGCGGTACGGGAGGTCCCTGCTTTCGCCGTAGAGGCTGGAGCTGGACGCGAGGACGAACTTCTTCACGCCCGTCTTCCGGCAAAGCTCGAGAAGGTGGAGGGTGCCGTTCACGTTCGTCTCGAAATAGGCCTCCGGAATCTCGAGACTCGACCGGACCCCGGCGCGCGCCGCGAGGTTGATGACCGCGGCGAACGGCGGTGAATCCCTGGGCTCGTCGAAGAGGGCGGAAAGCGCCTTCTTGTCGCAGATGTCCACCTTCCGGAACTCGAAGCCGGGCAATCCCTGGAGCTGGCGGAGGCGCCACTCCTTCAACCGAACGTCGTAGGCGTCGTTCAGGTTATCGAGCCCGAAAACTCCATGGCCTTCGGCCAGGAGGAACTCGACGACCTTTGAGCCAATGAACCCCGCGGCGCCAGTCACGAGAATCGGCGGCACGGTCAGCGCCCCGTGAACGTCGCCGGGCGCTTCTCCAGGAAGGCCGAGACGCCCTCCTTCATGTCTTCCGTCGCGACGCAGAGGCCGAAGAGCGTCGCCTCGTGGTCCTCGGCGGCCGCGAACGGCATCTCGAGGCCCGCGTTCACGGCATCCAGGGCGTAGCGGATCGCGACGGGCGCCTTCGAGAGGATCTTCTTCAGGATCTCCCGGCTCGCCGGCAGGAGGTCGGCCGGCTCGACGACGCGGTTCACGAGGCCGATGCGGTACGCCTCGTCGGCGGACACCATGTCGCCCGTGAGAAGGATCTCGAAGGCCCGACCCTTGCCCACGAGCCGGGCCAGCCGCTGGGTGCCTCCGTAGCCCGGAATCAACCCGAGATTCACCTCGGGCTGGCCGAATTTCGCGTTCTTCGACGCGATGCGCAGCGTGCAGGCGAGCGCCACCTCGCAGCCGCCGCCGAGCGCGAAGCCGTTCACGGCCGCGATCACCGGCTTTCCGAGATTCTCGATCCCGTCCAGGATCCCCTGCCCCCGGCGCGCGAACGCGCGGGCCGAGACGGGCGTGAACGCCCGAAAAGTCGTGATGTCGGCCCCCGCGATGAACGCCTTCTCGCCCGCCCCCGTCAGGATCACGCCGCCGATGGCGTCCTCGTGTCGGGCGCTTCCGAAGGCGGCGGCGAGTTCGTCCATCACCTCCGTGTTGAGCGCATTCAGCTTTTCGGGGCGGTGAATCGTGACGGTGAGGATGCGATCCGCGACCTCCGTGAGAACGGTGGACATGGCGTTCACCCGAACGGGTTCTCGTCCGCGCTGGGGCCGTACGGGCCGGGCACCGGCACGTCGAGGAGCCGCAGGAAGACGGAAAGCTGGCCGCGGTGGTGGACCGAGTGGTTGAGGAGCATGTTGCGCACGACCGCGACGCGAGGCATCGAGAAGATCGTGCGCCCGTTCATCAGAAGGGTCCAGGCGCCCATGGCCGAGGCGTCATCGAGGCCGCTCAGCACCTTCTTCGCTTCCGCGACGGACCGGTCGAAGATCGCGACGATCTCCGCCGCCGTCCCCGGGGCCGCCGGCACGTCGACCTTGTTCACCCCGAGGTCGAAACGGTCGCCCTTCAGGGAAAGCGCCCAGTTCGGAAGCGTCGCGAGGTGCATGGCGAGCTTGCCGAGCGTCATCGACTTCGGATGAGGCGCCCAGGCCAGCTTCCCGGCGGGCACGCGTTCGAGAAACTTCCGCGTCGTGGCCGCCTCGCGGTCGAGCTCCATGACGTAGGGATCGATCGTCCTCATTCCCGGGCCCTCCGGTTTCCCTTCTCGTCGTATTCGAAGAATCCTCTTCCCGTCTTCCTTCCGAATCGGCCCGCCA
>JBGQDL010000283.1:0-2554 GCA_041495865.1 Thermoanaerobaculia bacterium
CAAGGAAATCCACGACTGCCTCATCGAGAACTGCGTGATCTTCTTCCGCGACCAGCACCTGACGCCGGACCAGCAGAAGGACTTCGGCCGGCGATTCGGCGAGCTGCATGTCCATCCCGCCGCCCCGGGCCTCGTCGAGGGGCATCCCGAGATCCTGGTCATCCACGCCGATGAGAAGTCGAAGCACGTGGCCGGAGAGGTCTGGCACTCCGACGTCTTCTGCGACCCGGAGCCTCCGATGGGGAGCATCCTCTACATGCACGAGCTCCCGCCGGTCGGCGGCGACACCTTGTTCGCGAGCATGTACGCGGCGTACGACGCGCTCTCGGAGCCGATGAAGCGGCTCCTCGAGGACTTCACCGGCATCCACGACGGCGAGCACGTCTACCGCGGGCGCTACGGCGTGAAGGACGAGGGCAAGACCTTCCCCAAGGCGGAGCACCCGGTCATCCGCACGCACCCCGTGTCCGGGCGGAAGGCGCTCTTCGTGAACAGCGGCTTCACGACGCGCATCGTCCAGCTCAAGCGGCCGGAGAGCGACGCGATGCTGCAGTTTCTCTTCCGCCACATCGAGACGCCGGAGTTCCAGTGCCGGTTCCGCTGGCAGGAGCGCTCCATCGCGTTCTGGGACAACCGCTGCGTCCAGCACCACGCCATGTGGGACTACTATCCCCAGCGGCGGCACGGGCATCGCGTGACGGTCCGGGGCGACAAGCCGGTCTGAGGCGCCCGATCCATGGCGACGGCCCGCGTGTGGACGCTGCTCAAGGACTTGGCGACCACGGACTTCAAGGATCTCCCGCCGACTGAGGCGGTGACGATCCGCGACGAGCCTGGGTTCTTCGACGGCCCCGTCGGGGCCCGGGTCGCGGTCCTGGACTTCGGTCCGGAGAGCGGCGCCCTCGGCCCTGGCGTGGCCAGCATCCCGCCGGCGAAGGACCCGCAGCCCTTCCGGTACTCTGCGAACAGGGCTCCTTCGCTCGACGCCCTCCAGGCTCCGGCGTTCATCAGCGAGAGCGTCTTCGGCACGGTCCACGAGACGATCCGCATGTTCGAGGAGCCGGACATCCTCGGCCGTCGCGTCACATGGGCCTTCTCCGGGCCCCAGCTGCTCGTGGTCCCCCGCGCAGGCGAGTGGGAGAACGCGTTCTACGAGCGCGACTCGCGGAGCCTCCAGTTCTTCTACTTCCCGCACCGCGTCACGGGCCAGCGCGTCTACACGGCGCTCTCGCAGGACATCGTCGCGCACGAGACGACCCACGCGATCCTCGACGGAATCGACCCCGACCTCTACAACGCGCTCTCCACGGAGTCGCTCGCGATCCACGAAGCGGTCGCCGACCTCGGCGCGCTCGCCGTCTCGCTGCGCTCGCGCGTCCTCCAGCGCCGCTTTCTCGACACGACGGGCGGCGACCCCTCGAAGTGGGTCGCGTTCGCCGGGCTCGCAGCGCAGTTCGCTGAAGGCACAGGCAGGACCACGCGGTTCCTGCGCGATCTCTCGAACGACCTCCGGATGTCCGACGTCGACACGACCGAGCCCCACGAGCTGAGCCAGGTCCTCTCGGGCGCGCTGCACGCCCTGTGGCGAGAGCTCTTCCGCGGGTTGAAGCAGAGCCTCCAGCGGAAGGAGCCCGCGTTGGACGAGCGGACCGCCGCGGGCAGGGTCGTCTGGCTGGCCCGCGAGATCTACGAGCGGATGGCGTTTCGCGCCCTCGACTGCCTCCCGCCCGGCGAGTCCACCTTCGCGGACTACGCCCGGGCCATTCTCGCGGCGGACCAGGCGGGCGTCCCGGAGGTCGACGGCCCGCGGGCCTTCCTCCGCAAGGAATTCGTCAAGCGGGGAATCGCGTCCTCGGAAGCGGCCTTGCGGGTGCAGACCGACCTCGACGTGCCCGCGGTGCGCCGGACCGATGTCGAAGCCCTCGTGACGAGCGACTACGCGGCGTACGCCTTCGCGAACGAGAATCGCCGCCTGCTCAGAATCCCGAAGGACATCCCGTTCAAGGTCATGCCCCGCCTCCAGACCGAGAAGCTCTACTACCACCTTGGGAGGCTGAAGGGCCGAGTCCGCGAAACGCTCTTCAAGGTTTCGTGGACCGAGGAGGAGCGGCAGGACGTTCGGGGTCTGCCGCCGGTGCGCCAGGTCGTCGTCGGCACGACGCTTTCCATAGACCGCGACACCAAGCGGGTCCGCTTCCGCTTGACCACCGGGCGCGACGGCGCCCGGCGCGAGCGCCGCGAGGCCTATCTGAGAAAGCTCGCCCGGCAGCGCGTGCTCGCGCTCGAGTCGGACGCGTTCGACGCTCGAGGCCTGCCTCGCCGCGACGTCATCCGGGCTGAGGTGGTCGAGGGGACGCTGCGGCTTCGGAACACGGCCCACATGCTCCACGTGGTCGGAGAGGTCTGACCGTGCCCAAGGCCGCTCTCGAGGTCTACGCGTTCAACGTCCGTTTCGGCGACGCGATCCTCGTGCGCGTGCCCGACAAGGACCGCCACGGCACCAAGACCACGGTCCGCCACATCTTGATCGACGTCGGCAACGCCCCGTCCGGCG
>JBGQDL010000284.1:0-2523 GCA_041495865.1 Thermoanaerobaculia bacterium
CGCGCTGATCCTGCGTCTGGCATCGGGCCTGGTGGCGGGGTTCTCCGTCGACAGCTTCGGCCCGGCGTTCGTCGGCGCGATCGTGCTCGCCGTCGTGTCGACCGTCCTGCGCCACCTCGTGTTCGTCTGAGCCGCGGGCGGCGCCGCGTCACCGCCCGGCGGCGGGGGCGCTCAGCGGAGCGGGATCGGGCCGACGCCGCAGCCGTTTCCGGCGCCGGACGCGCGGCTGGCGCGCGTCTTGATGCTGCCCACGGTGCAGATGTGTGGCGGCAGGTCGGCGGCGCGGATGACAGCGCTGCGGCTGAGGACGACGACGCGCTCGACGACGCTCTCGAGCTCCCGCACGTTTCCGGGCCAGTCGTGGTTCACGAAGGCCTCCAGGACCGCCCCGTCGACGCCCGTGATGAGCTTGTGGTTCTCCTCGTTGAACTTGCGGAGGAAGTGGTTCACGAGCGCCGGGATGTCTTCTCGCCGGTCTCGAACGGGAGGCACGTGGATGACGACCACGTTGAGGCGATAGAAGAGGTCTTCGCGGAAGCCGCCGCTCTCCACCTCGCGCCGCAGCTCCCGGTTCGTGGCGGCGATGATCCGGACGTCGTCCTTGATGCGCTGCTTCCCTCCCACCCGCAGGAACTCACGCTCCTGCAGGAAGCGAAGGAACTTCTTCTGCACGTTCAGCGAGAGTTCCCCGATCTCGTCGAGGAAGAGCGTGCCCGTGTGCGCGAGCTCGATCTGCCCGACCTTCCGCTCGTGGGCGCCCGTGAAGGAGCCCTTCTCGTGGCCGAAGACCTCGCTCTCGAGCGTCTCCTCGGGCAGGGCCGCGCAATCGAGCGTCACGAAGGGCCCGGCGGCCCTCGGCGACTCGTAGTGGATCGCTCTCGCCACCAGCTCCTTGCCCGTACCGCTCTCACCCATGACGAGGACGTTGGAGGTGCCCTTCGAGACCGTGTCGACGAGGGTGAACACCTCCCGCATGGCCTGGCTCTTGCCGATGAGGTTCCGGAATCCGTTGCGCTCCTTCAATTGCGTCTTGAGGGAGAGGTTCTCGCGGGAGAGGCGGTTCTTCTCGACCGCCTCGCGCGTCACGGTCAGGAGCTGGTCGGGATGGACCGGCTTGGGGACGTACATGAAGGCGCCCTGCTTCATGGCTTCGACGGCCTTCTCGATCGTCCCGAAGGCGGTCAGCATGATCACCGGCACCGTGCGGCCGCTGCGCTTCACCTCCTGGATGAAGTCCAGGCCGTTCATCCCCGGGAGCTTGTAGTCGACGACGACGGTGTCGGCGTCGAGCGCGGCCACCTTCTCCAGCGCCTCCTCGGCCGTCGTCGCCGTGGCCACCTCGTACCCGTCCTTCCTCAGGATGGCGGAGAGCACCTTGAGGGTGTTCACCTCGTCGTCGACGAGGAGTATCGTACCCTTGGTCCTATCCATTGCTCCTCTCGAGTGGTAGCGAGATCGCGAACTCGGTGCCTATGCCAAGCTGACTCTTGACGGCGATGTCGCCGCCGTGCTCCCTCACCACGCGCTCGACGCAGGCGAGCCCGAGACCGGAGCCCCTCGTCTTCGTCGTGAAGAAGGGTTTGAAGATGTCCTTCACGACATCGTCGCCGATTCCAGCGCCGGTATCCACGACGATGACCCTCACCCGCAGGTCCGCCACCCCGGTCAGGATGGTCACCGTGCCGCCGTGCTTGGTCGCGGCGAGGGCGTTGACGAGGATGTTGAGCAGGGCCTGCCTGAACTGCTGGGCGTCGAGGGGGATGGGCGGCACCCTCTCGTCGAGGAAGAGGTGCAGCTCCACGCCTCCTTCCGTCGCCTCCTGCCTCACCAGCCTCACCGTGTCCTTCACGATGTGGTTGACGTCCGAGGCCTGAAGCCGCAGCGGGGGCGGCTTCGAGAAGCGCAGGAAGCTCGTCACGATCTCGTTCAGCCTCTCCGTCTCCTCCTCGATGATCTCCAGGAACTCCTCCTGGTCATCGTCCCGGGCGTTGTCGTGCAGGTACGAGACGGCGCCGCGGATCGCGTTCAGGGGATTCTTGATCTCGTGAGCGACGGTCATCGACATCTCGCCGAGGGCCGTGACGCGCTCGAGGCGGGCCTTCTCCCTGCTCGTCTCCTCGAGACGCCGCATGTTCGCGCTGAGCCGCTTCACCATCTCGTTGAAGGCCGCGCTGAGCTCGCCGATCTCGTCACCGCAGACGCGGCGGTAGACGATGCACTTCTTGCAAGTCGCGATCTTGGAGGCCGCGTCGCCCTGGATGAGCCCGCCGCAGCTGGTTCCGGGAACGGTCCAGCACGGGCCGGCTTCGCGAGCGGGGCAGTCCACCTCGTCGCAGGCCATGATCTCGCTGCAGCGCTCGCCGGCTCCGAGCTCCACCTGGACCGAGAGATCACCCTCCTGGACGAGCGCCATCATGTCCTTGAGCCGCTGGATGGGCGTCGTGAGGAGGCGGGCAAGGCCGAAGGCCCCCGCCACGCCGAGGCCGAGGATGAGCGACGAGATCGCGATGATGTATCGCTTCA
>JBGQDL010000285.1:0-2512 GCA_041495865.1 Thermoanaerobaculia bacterium
AGCGCGATGAGGCCGGTTCCAGGAATGGGAAAACGCGCCCGGAGCGCGCCCGCCATCGCACGCTCTCTCAGCTCGACGAAGGGGCCCTCGGCGTCCGCGGGGATGTCTCCGAGAGCGCGTCGGAAGGCCTCACCGTCGTAAACGCGGACGCGCCGCCCCGTCCGTGTGTCGAGGACGAGCGTGAAACCCACATCCTCGGGCGCCGAAATCCCCGTCGGAGCGAGGCTCTCGGCGACCTCACCGAGAAGCACCTCGGCTCGAGCGGCGACGAGGTTCCGGCTGCCCTCCGGGCCCTCGGCGAAGAGGGAATCGGAAGAGGAATCGGAGAAGATTCTCTTAGCAGGTGAAGAGAAGGCAGAGTTCGCCGCGACCAGCAGGCCGAATGCGAGCACCGTGCACGCCGTGGCCCGAACGGCGCCTGCGGAGCGGATTGCGAAGGCCATCGTCACTTTCATAGAAATCCCCTGGTGCTCTCTTCATCGCGACGTCCCGCTCGCGATGCGCTTGCCCACCTCGGGCGCGAGGAGGTCGGCCGTGAGGTTCGGCATGACGATGACCTGCACCTTGTCGCCCAGCTTCTCGGCGAGCGTCTTGTTGACCCACGTCGGGTTCGCCTGGATGAGCTCGACCTCGCGCTTGAGGTTCTCGAACTGCGCGAGCGACGTCTGGCGAATCGCATACGCCTCGGCTTCCGAGAGCGTCCGGCGCCGCGATGCCTCGGCCTCGGCCTCGGCCTGGATCTTCATCGTCTCGGCCTGCGACTGCGCGTCCTTGAGCTTGCGCGCCTTCTGCGCCTCGGCCTCCAGCTCCTTCGTCCTCACTTCCTTCTCCTTGAGGGGCAGCACCCAGGTCATCGCGTCCGCCTCGGCCTTCGCCTCGATGAGCCGTCGATTCGCGAGAGCTTCGGCCTCCTTGTCCGACCGCGCCTTTCGGGCCTCGGCCTCGAGGCGCTGCCCCTCGACCTCCTGCTTCTTGAGGCGCAGGTCCGCCTCCGTCCGCTCCACGCGCTCGCGAGAAGGGAGGTCGCGTCGTATTCGGGCGCGAGGGCGCGGAACGAGGACGCGAGCACCGGCCCGACGAGCTCCGTTCCGGGGTCCTGAGGAAGACCCGCCCAGCGCGCGAGGAGCTGGCCGCGGTCGAGCGCCCAGCGCGCCTGGATGGCGAGACCCACGGCGAAGCCGTCGCGGGTGGGCACCTGGAACGTCGCGGCGGGGCCCGACAGGAGCTGGTCGGAAACCCGCATCCGCGTGAGGATGTAGAAGGAGGGCGGGAGGAAGTGACTGCCCGGCGAGACGACGCGTGTCGCGCCGGTGTACTTGTTGACGACGAGCCCGGCCTCGCCGGGGGCCACGGGCTGAAAGGCGCGGTCGACCCAGCGCGCGCAGGAATAGAGCGTGAGGAAGGCCGTCGCTCCGAGAAGTGCCTTTCGCACGGGGAACCGCTGCATCCAGTCGCTGCTCATCGTCGTCTCCTTCGCGGCTCGAAGGCCGCTGACGAGGCGCATTTCACGAACGATGCCGCGCGCCAGGAGCAAGGGACCGCGGCCGGGGCGCGTCCGGCCGATCTCTTTTTCTAAGAAAAATACTCCGTATCGCATAATACGACCATTAGCCGCAGCGCATGGGACGCGAGGAGTCGAGCGGCATGAAGCGTGAAATGCCCCGGGGCAGGCGCGGACATGACCCGCGCCGGGAGGTTTCCATGGTCCGCCGCTACGTCGCCCCGCTCCTCAGGCTCCTCGCGTTTCTCGGCCTCCTCGCCTCGCCCCTCCTCCTCGCGGCGCTCGCCCGCGCCGAGGAGCCGCAGGGCAGGGACCTCGTCGCGCTGCGCTCGGTCGTCCTCGGCGAGACGCCGGCGGACCGCCTCGGGCGCGGCGGCCGCGTCCCCGCCAGCGCGCCGGCCCGGCTCCTCGAGCGAAACGGCAGCCGGGCGCTGGTCGCGGCGGCCGTCCGGGGCACGTCCCCCGCGGCGCGCGGGTGGGCCGACTCCTCGGCGTTCTTCGTCCTCGACGATCCGTCGGAGCCGATCGACCGGCTCCTGGGCAACGCCCGCCTCCTGCTCGACGCGGGCGACCGGCCGGTCCTCGCGGCCGCCTATCTCCACGAAGTCACGCGGCGCGACGCGTCCCGCGTCGAGGCGTGGGAGCTCCTCGGCCGGGCCGGCGAGCTTCTCGCCCAGTCGGCGCGGCCCGGAGGCGACGGGCGCCCGCCGGCTTCCGTCGTCCTCGCGCAGGCGTGGGGCGTCGCGCTCGTTCCGAAAGGCGACGGGAGCGGCTATCGGTACGACGGTGCGGCCTACCGGCGGCTCATCGCCCTCGCTCCTCCGGTAGACGTGGCCGAACGCGCGCGTCTGCGTCTCCTTTCGGCGTGCGGACCAGCCGTGGACCCCCAGGCGCCGGGCGACATCGCCGCCGCCTCGCGCCGGGAGCGCGACCTGGCCGAATACCTCGCGTCGTTCCCCGCGTCCTCACGCCGCGTGCCGTTCCTCCTCGAGCGGGCGCGCCTGCTGTCCT
>JBGQDL010000286.1:0-2448 GCA_041495865.1 Thermoanaerobaculia bacterium
GCGACGAGGTGCAGAGAGGCCGGCGTCCTGCCGGTGTGCGCGGTCACGCCGAGAAGTCCGGTGGCGAGCGCGGACAGCGGAGCGAAGGTGCAGAGCGCCGAGGTCCTCATCTTGAAGCCGCGCACGCGGGCGAGGATGTAGTCGCGTCCCGCCGCGTCCGGGCGCTTCGCGGCGGCCTCCTTGAGGAGCTTTCCCGTGCCGATGAAGAAGAAGAGGACCATCGACTGGGTGAAAAGGGAGAAGAGCACCGCGGGAACCGCGACGGCGATGTGGCGCGCGGCGGTGGCCGAGCCGCCGAGCGCCCGGGAGAGCGCCCACCCGGAGGCCGCCGACAAAACGAGGCCGGCGATCGTGAAAACGGACAAGAGAGTGAGCGCCAGCGCCACGGTGACCCACTATAATCCGTCCGGTTTACGCACAGAACGCGGGAGGCCGCTCATGACTCCACGGACACTCGTCGACATTTTCCGGAATCTCGCGGACACACCGAAGCCCGATCTGCTTCTCGCAAAGCGGAGCGGGAAGTGGCTTCCCATCTCCACGGCCGACTTCATGGACCGGGTGAAGGCGCTTTCCTCCGCCTTCGAGGGCCTCGGCGTGAAGCAGGGCGGCCGGGTGGCGCTCCTGTCGGAGAACCGGCCCGAGTGGTCGATCGTGGACTTCGCCTGCCAGTGCTACGGCGCCGTGCTCGTGCCGATCTTCACGACGATGGTCGCCGACCAGGTGGCCTACCTCGTCAAGGACTCCGGCGCGACCGTCGCGTTCGCGTCGACGCCCGAGCAGGCCGCGAAGATCCTCGCCGCGAGGGAAGCCTCTTCCGACGTGAAGCAGGCGCTGAAGCACGTGATCGTCTTCGAGCCCTCGGCGCTCGCCGGCACGACGCCCTACACCGACGTCGTCGAGAAGGGGCGCGCCGCGCACGCGAGCGACCCTCTGGCGTTCGAGAAGCGCGCCGATGCACGCGAACCCTCCGACCTCGCGACGCTCATCTACACGTCCGGCACGACGGGAGAGCCGAAGGGCGCGATGCTGATGCAGAGCAACTTCGTCTCGAACGTCGTCTCGGCTTGCTCCATCGTGCCCTTCGACGCCTCCGCGGTCGCGCTCTCGTTCCTGCCCCTTTCGCACGTCTTCGAACGGACCATCGAGTACGCCTACTACCACCGGTCCGCCACGATCGCGTACGCGGAGTCGATCGACAAGCTGCGCGACAACCTCTCCGAGGTGAACCCGCACCTCTTCGGCGCGGTCCCCCGCGTCTACGAGAAGGTCTACGGCCGCGTGCAGGAGACTCTCTCGAAGTCCTCGCCCGGCAAGCAGAAGCTCTTCGCGAGGGCGATCGAGACGGGGAAGAAGGTCACGGCGCTGCGCGCGAAGAAGAAGACGCCCGGATTCGCGGTCGCCCTCGAGCACTTCCTCTACGAGCGGCTCGTGTACCGCAAGGTGCGCGCGGCCCTCGGCTCGCGGTTCCGGTTCGCGATCTCCGGCGGCGCGCCTCTCGCGAAAGAGCTGGCGGAGTTCTTCTGGGCGGTCGGCATCGAGGTGTACGAGGGCTATGGCCTGACAGAGACGAGCCCGGTGATCGCCCTCGCCTGCCCGTCCGCGTGGCGGCTCGGCACGGTGGGGAAGATCGTGCCCGGCGTCGAATGCCGCATCGCGCCTGACGGCGAGATCCTGACGCGCGGACCGCACGTCATGAAGGGCTATTTCGGGAAGCCGAAGGAGACCGCCGAGGCGATCGACGCGGACGGCTGGTTCCACACGGGAGACATCGGCCGGCTCGACGAGGACGGCTTCCTCATGATCACGGACCGCAAGAAGGAGATCCTCGTCAACTCGAACGGCAAGAACGTCGCCCCGGCGCCGATCGAGGGATTCCTCAAGAGCCACCCCTTCGTTTCGCTCCCGGTCCTCATCGGCGACCGGCGGAAGTTCCTGTCGTGCCTCTTCGTCCCGAACTTCGAGAAGCTCGAGGGCTGGGCGAAGGAGAACGGCCTCGGCAGCCTGACCCCGGAGGACCTCGTGAGGGAGCCGCGGGTGGTCGCGATCTTCCAGGGCGCGATCGACGAATGGAATGCCGGCAAGCCGCACGAGATGCTCATCAACCGCTTCGTGATCCTGCCGCGCGACCTCACGATCGAGAGCGGCGAGCTCACGCCGACGCTCAAGGTGAAGCGCCGCATCATCGACCAGCATTTCAAGCATCTCATCGACGGGATGTACGAGGGAGCGGGAGCGTAGGACCGAGGGGGCGCGGGAGTCCGAGCTGGAGCGCATGCGCGTCGTCGTCGCCCTCGGAGGAAACGCCCTGCTTCGCCGCGGGGAGCCGATGACGGCCGAGCGGCAGCGCGCAAACGTCCGGCGCGCGGCGGAGGCGCTCGCCCCGGTCGCGCGGGACCATGAGCTCGTCATCTCGCACGGGAACGGCCCGCAGGTGGGGCTCCTCGC
>JBGQDL010000287.1:0-2448 GCA_041495865.1 Thermoanaerobaculia bacterium
CGGCGTCCGTGAAGCGTTTCGGCCGGTAGTTGTTCGTGCGCGCGAAGAGGTCGGCGAAATGGTTGATGAGCACCGGGACGTCCTCGCGGCGGTCGGCAAGCGTGGGCGTCCTGAGGACGAGGACGTTGAGGCGGTAGTAGAGATCCTCGCGGAACTTCCCCTGCGCGATGAGGCCCGCGAGGTCGTGGTTCGTGGCGGCCACGACGCGCACCTTCACCTTCACGACACGGGGGCTGCCGACGGGCTCGACTTCGCCCTCCTGCAGGACGCGCAGCACCTTCGCCTGCGCGGAGGCCGACATGTCTCCCACTTCGTCGAGGAAGATCGTGCCGCCGTCGGCCTCCACGAACTTGCCCGTCTGCTTGCGGTCGGCTCCGGTGAACGAGCCGCGCTCGTGGCCGAAGAGCTCCGACTCGATGAGGCTGTCCGGGATGGCCGCACAGTTCACCTGGACGAACGGGCCGGCCTTCACGAGCGAGCCCTCGTGGATCGCGCGCGCGACGAGCTCCTTGCCCGTGCCGCTCGGCCCCACGATGAGGACCGTCGCGGGCGTCGGCGCGGCCTTCGCGACATCGGAGAGGAGCCGGCGGATCGCCTCGCTGTTCCCGACGACCCGCGTGATGCCGAGGCGCGACTTCAGTTCGAGGTTCTCCTTCACGAGGCGCGTCGCGTCGAGAACACGCCGGAGCGCGTTCAGAACGTGCTCGGACGAGAGGGGCTTCTCGAGGAAGTCGTCGGCGCCCGCGTGAACGGCCTCCATGGCCGTCTTCACGTCGCCGTGGCCCGAGATCACGATCACGGGCGTCGCGACGCCCCGCGCGCGCATCTTCGCGAGCGTCTCGAGGCCGTCCTGGCCCGGCATCTTGATGTCGAGAAGCACCGCGTCGTGGTCCGGCGCCTCGGAGACGGCGTTCGCCCCCGAAGAGACCGCCGTCACGTCGTACCCTTCGTCCGAGAGGAGGGCTCGGAGCGACTCGCGGATGTCGGGTTCGTCGTCACATACGAGGATGCGTCGCGCCATCGCCGGAATGCTAACAGCCCGGAGCAAGCGCCCGGCGCGCTTCGGCGAGAGCCGCGGCGGTTTCCGCCATCCCGCGCTTGAGGTTCTCCTGGGAGCGAAGGAGAAGAGATTCCTCGAGTGCGGAGATGGCGGCGCGGAGATGCACCTCCCGACTCTGGGGCTCCGCCTCAGCCAGCTTTCGGAGGAGAACTCCAAGGGCGTGGAGAGTCACCCCTCGCGCGATGCGGCGCGAGGCATCGCGCACCGTCAGGGCGCGCTCATAGCAAGCGAGGGACTCCCTGAGGTCATCGGCCGACCGCGCGAGATTCTGGAGCGCGTTCCCCCGGTTGTGGAAGAGGCGTGCCCACGCCTCCGGATCCCCGCTTCCGTAACCAGCGTCGAGAGATTCTTCGAATAGCAAGAGAGAAAAAGAAAGGCTCTCGGCGGGGCCGCGCGACCCGAAGAACACAGCGAGGTTGTGCAAGAAAGTCGCCTCTTTCCCCTTCGAAGAAAAAATCAGCGTCCCACGGATGTTCCAGAGATCGCGCGCGAGCGCACGGGCAGTCTCCTCTGCCGCTTCCCGCTCGTCGCGGCCGTCCCGCAGGTGCTCCTGCAGGACGTGCCAGTCGCGAAACGCGGCGCGCGGGTCGTCCGCGAACCGCCGGCGGAACAACGCGACGAGATCGGCCGAGGGAGGAAGATTCGGCCTCAGGCCGGGATCTCGTCGCTGCCTTCGCTGACGCCTTCGAAGAGGATCGTGGAGAGGTAACGCTCGCCGGTGTCGGGCAGCATGGCCAAAAGGACCGAGCCCTTCGGCGCCTTCTGGGCGACCTTGCGCGCCGCCGCGAACGTGCCGCCCGAAGAGATCCCGCAGAAGATGCCTTCCTTATGCGCCAGCTCGCGGGCCGCGTCGCGCGCCTCGATGTCGGTCACGAGGACGACCTCGTCGAAGACCTTGCGGTTGAAGACGGCGGGCACGAAGTCGGGATTCCAGCCCTGGATCTTGTGCGGACTCCACTGGCCCGTCGACACGATCGGCGCGCCCGCGGGCTCGGTATAGACGATCTTGATGCCGGGCCGGGCCAGCTTCAGCATCTCGCCGGCGCCCGTGATCGTTCCGCCCGTGCCGATGCCGGAGACGAAGTAGTCGAGCCGTCTGCTCGCGAAGTCGCGCAGGATCTCGGGGCCGGTCGTATTGCGGTGGTACTCGGGGTTCGACGGGTTCTCGAATTGCTGCGGCAGGAACCAGCCGTGCTTGTCGGCCAGCTCCTTCGCCTTCTTCACCATCCCCGTGCCGCGCTCGGCCGCCGGGTGAAGAATCACCTTGGCGCCGAGTCCCTTCATCAGCTTTCGGCGCTCCACCGAGAACGAGTCCGACATGACCGCGACGAAGGGATAGCCCTTCACCGCGCACACCATGGCGAGCGCGATGCCGGTGTTGCCGGACG
>JBGQDL010000288.1:0-2413 GCA_041495865.1 Thermoanaerobaculia bacterium
CTCTTCGAGGAGCGCGTCATCGACCTTCCCACCGGCCGCTTCCTGAATCCGAACATCGAGCAGTACAAGATCCTCGGCGCGAAGGACGTCCCCGAGGTCGCGATCGTCGTCCTCGACCTTTTCGCCGGGAAGAACAACGCCCACGCCCGGGGGATCGGCGAGCCCGCCGTGGTGCCGACCGCCGCCGCGATCGCGAACGCCGTGTCACACGCGCTCGGCAGCCGCATCACAGAACTACCGATCACGCCGGCGCGCGTGTTGGCCGCTTCCCCCACGATTCGGAGTCCGCTCCGAGCCGACCGGGCGCCGAGGGCCGAGGTGAACGCATGAGAGCCTTCGAACGCATCCAACCCGCCTCGTGGGAAGACGCGGCGGCCGCGCTGGCCGCTGCGCGGAAGGCCGGCGTCCCCGCCGAGGCGAAGGGCGCCGGCACGGACCTTCTCGACAGGCTGAAGGAGCGCACCGTCGCCCCGGATCGCGTCGTCGACCTTCGCCGGCTCACGGGAAACGACGCCATCGAGAAGTCCCCGTCGCAGATCGCGATCGGCGCGCTCGTCACGCTGACCCGGGTGGTCGAAGGGCTGAGCGCCGAGCTCCCCGCCCTCGCCGACGCGTGCGAGGGCGCGGCGACGCCGCAGATCCGGAACGCCGCGACGCTCGCGGGCAACCTCTGCCAGCGGCCGCGGTGCTGGTACTTCCGGTCGGCCGATTTCGCCTGCCTGAAGAAGGGCGGCTCGGAGTGCTACGCGCAGAAGGGCGAGAACGTCTTTCACGCCGTCTTCGGCAACCACACCTGCGCGATCGTCCACCCCTCGGCGGCGGGCGTCGCGCTCGCGGCGTACGGGGCGAGGGTCGAGACCCTCTCCGCGAGCTCTCGCCGGACGATTCCGATCGCGGACTTCTTCGTGACGCCCGAGGTGAACCTCGCGAGCGAGAACTCCCTCGCGGAAGGCGAGCTCGTCACGCGTGTCGTCGTGCCCCGGCGCGCCGGGCTGAGATCGGCCTACCGGAAAGTCAAGCACAAGCAGACGTTCGACTGGCCGCTCGCGGACGCCGCCGTGGTGTATCGCGACGAAGGCGGCGTGGCTCGCGACGTGAGGATCGTCATCGGCTCGGTGGCGCCCGTGCCCTGGCGCGTCAGAAAGGCCGAGGCGCTCGTCGAAGGGCAACGCATCGACGCGGCGCTCGCGGCGAAAGCGGGCGCCGCCGCGACCGACGGCGCCACGCCGCTCGAGAGGAACGCGTACAAGCTGCCCCTCGTCTCGGCCGCCGTCCGGCGCGCCCTCCTCGGAGCCGCGGGCCTTCCGGACGGCACCGAGAAGGCCCCCCACGCATGAGCGCCGACTCCTTCCACGACGTTGGACCCGATCCCGCCGAGCGCTGCCGCCACCTGCGCACGAAGATGATGTCCGTCGTCGTGGAGTGGGACGAGCACGCCGCCGAGTACCCGTCCACGAGCGCGGCCTACTGGTGCCTGAAGACGATGGGAAGCGTCGGACCCGACGACGGCCCGGCCGACCTCGACGACTGCCGGGCGGGCCGGCCCTGCTTCCAGCCGCAGCCGTAGGCCGGCGGCCGAGCGGGGCGAGAGGTCACGGGCGCTGTTCATCTCCGGGGTTCTCCTCGCCGCCGGCGCCTCGACCCGCTTCGGCTCGCCGAAAATGCTGGCTCCGGTGCCCCCAAAGGGGATTCCTTTGCTTCGGAGGGTGCTGGATACATGGCTCGCTGCAGGTGTCGACGAGCTTATTGTGGTTCTCGGAAAAGACGCGAATGCGATCAGAGAAGGGACCGGATATTTCTCATATGCGGCGGCTGCTGATGCAGCCGCCGATAGCAGGAAATCTCTTGGCCGAACGGCGGTTGTCAAGGGCGCGCTCCGCGCGCCGCTTCGCGGTCGAAGACCCTTGACAACCGGCGTTCGGCCGAGATCCACCGTCTTCATCGAAAATCATCACTGGCGCTCCGGCATGTTTTCTTCGGTGAAAGCCGGACTCGCGGCGACATCCACCCGCTCGACGCACGTCGCCCTCTCCCCCGCCGATCTTCCGTTCTTAAGCAAGAAATCCCTTCGAACGGTGCTTTCCGCGGCGGCGGCACTCGACGCGGGCGGATCGAGCCTCATCGTCCCCACGCACGCCGGCCGGCGCGGCCATCCGCTCCTGATCCCGGCGGCGCTGCGGACGCGCGTGCTCGCGTGGCCCGACTCCGCGCGGCTCAACCAGCTCTTCGACGAGCCGGACGTCACGGTCCACTATCTCGAAGGATTCGATGAGACCATCCTGCACGATGTCGACCGGCCGGAAGACTTGTTGACTCGGAGCTAACCTTGACCTCGCACGTCCTCACCGAGCTTCCGCGTCTCCTCGAGCACCACGGCCGCCTGGCGATGGCGACCATCGTGTCCGCGGTGGGC
>JBGQDL010000289.1:0-2372 GCA_041495865.1 Thermoanaerobaculia bacterium
CGTCTTGCCGCCCGGCGGCAGGTCGGCCTTCACGAGGAGGCGGCGGATCTCCTCCTCGGAGGCGCCGTCGAAGACGGGGGTCGCGATGGAGAAGCCGAGCGCCTTCGCGGCCCACCCGAGGTGGGTCTCGAGGATCTGTCCGACGTTCATGCGCGACGGAACGCCGAGCGGATTCAGGACGATCTCGACCGGCGTGCCGTCCGGAAGGTACGGCATGTCCTCCTCGGGAAGGATCCGGCTGATGACGCCCTTGTTGCCGTGGCGCCCGGCCATCTTGTCGCCCACCTGGAGCTTGCGCTTCATGGCGACGAAGACCTTGACCGTCTTGTTCACGCCCGGGGCGAGCTCGTCGCCCTTCGCGAGAAGCGCCACGCGGTCGGCGCTGACCTTCTTGATGACGTCGATCTGCGAGTCGGTGCGCTGGAGAATGAGGCGCACCTGGTCGCGAATCTCCTCGTCCTTCAGCTTGAGCCCCTTGAGCATGCGGGGCGTCATCTGGCCGATCTTCTCGATCGTGAGCTTGCCCCCGTCCTTCACGAGGACGTTGCCCTGCGAATCGGAGACGTCCTCGAGGACCGTGCGCCCCGAGAGCAGCGACTCGATCTTCTCCTTCGCCTCCGTGCGGATGATGCGGATCTCGTCGTCGGCGTTCTTCGTGAGGCGGCCGACCTCTTCGTCGAGGATCTGCTTGGCCCGGAGGTCCTTCTGTTTCTCCTCGTCCTTGCGCGTGAAGATCTTCACCTCCACGACGACGCCCTCGATGCCCGGGGGGCACTTGAGCGAGGCGTCGCGCACGTCGCCGGCCTTCTCGCCGAAGATCGCGCGCAGGAGCTTCTCTTCCGGCGTGAGCTGCGTCTCGCCCTTCGGCGTGACCTTGCCCACGAGGATGTCGCCGGGCTTGACGTTCGCCCCGATGCGCACGATGCCGGACTCGTCGAGGTCGCGAAGCGCGTGCTCCGAAACGTTCGGGATGTCCTTCGTGATCTCCTCGGCGCCGAGCTTCGTCTCGCGCGCCTCGATCTCGAACTCCTCGATGTGGATGGAGGTGTAGTAGTCCTCCTTGACCATCTTCTCGGAGATGAGGATGGCGTCTTCGTAGTTGTAGCCGCGCCACGGCATGAAGGCGACGAGGATGTTGCGGCCGAGCGCGAGCTCGCCCTGCGACGTGCAGGGACCGTCCGCGAGGACCTGCCCCTGGACGACGCGGTCGCCCTCGGCGACGACGGGCTTCTGATTGATGCAGGTGTTCTGGTTCGACCGCCGGAACTTGAGGAGCGGGTAGATGTCCGCGCCGAATTCGCGCGCCTCGCCGGCCTCGTCCTTGCCCGAGACCCGGACGATGATGCGGCGCGCGTCCACGGTGTCGACGATGCCGTCGCGCTTGCAGATGACGACGGCTCCCGAATCGCGCGCGACGACGCCCTCGAGACCCGTCCCCACGAGGGGCGGCACCGTGCGGAGGAGCGGCACCGACTGGCGCTGCATGTTCGAGCCCATGAGGGCGCGGTTCGCGTCGTCGTGCTCGAGGAAGGGGATGAGAGCGGCGGCCACCGACACGAGCTGCTTCGGCGACACGTCCATGAACTCGACCTTGTCTTTTTCGACGGTGACGAACTCGCCCCCGGCGCGGGCGACGATGCGGTCTTCCGTGAACCGGCCTTTCTCGTCGACCTCGGCGTTCGCCTGGGCGATGACGTAGTTCTCCTCTTCCCAGGCGGGCTGGAAGAACGCGGTCGGACGGCCGACAGTGGGCTTTTTGTGGCTCTTCTTGAGCCGGCCGTTCATCTCTTCGAGGTCCTCGGCCTGCACGATCTCGCCCTTCCTCCAGCCCGAGTCGCCGACCGTGACGATTTCGTAGTGGTCGAGGACGCGACCGTTCTTGACCTTCTTGTAGGGGCTCTCGATGAACCCAAACTCGGAGATGCGTGCGAAGCACGAGAGGGACGAGATGAGGCCGATGTTCGGGCCTTCCGGGGTCTCGATCGGGCAGATGCGGCCGTAGTGCGTCGCGTGCACGTCCCGCACCTCGAACCCCGCGCGTTCCCGCGAAAGGCCGCCCGGCCCGAGGGCCGACAGGCGCCGCTTGTGCGTGACTTCCGAGAGCGGGTTCGTCTGGTCCATGAACTGCGAGAGCTGGGACGAGCCGAAGAACTCCTTGATCGCCGCGATGACCGGCTTGGAATTGATGAGGTCATGGGGCATCGCGGAGTCGATGTCCTGGTGGACGGACATCTTTTCCTTGATGGCGCGCTCCATGCGGACGAGGCCGATGCGAAACTGGTTCTCCAGGAGCTCGCCGACGCACCGGACGCGGCGGTTGCCGAGGTTGTCGATGTCGTCGGTCTTGCCGATGTCGCGCTTGAGCTTGAGGA
>JBGQDL010000290.1:0-2356 GCA_041495865.1 Thermoanaerobaculia bacterium
GAGACCGTCATGCCGAACTTCCACTTCTCGACGAAAGAGGCGCAGGCCCTCTCGATGCTCGTTCTGTCGTGGCGGCGCGCGCCGGTTCCGGCCGACTACCGCCCCGGCACGCCGCGCACCGATCCGCAGACCTCGGCGGAGGTCGAAACCGAGCAGAAGATGAAGACCGGCCCGGGCGCGTGGTTCGTGAAGACGGGCTGTTTCGTGTGCCACTCGATCCAGGCCCTCGGCGTGAAGAGCCCGGCGCAGATTGGGCCGGACCTGTCCAACGCCGTAGAGGACGTGCAGTCGCGGTTCGGCCGGACCGTCGACGACTTCCTGAGGGAGCCCACGGGCACGATGTCGGTCGTCCTTTCGCGCCAGATCATCCTGACCCCCGAAGAGAAAGCCATCGCCGTCGGAAAGCTCCGCGAGGCGTTCGCGGAATACCAGAAGCAGAAGGCCGAGGAAGCCAAGGGAAAGAAGCCCGCCGCCTCGGTCGCCGCGTCCCACTGAATAGAGGAGGAACGGAATGAGCACGACACGGAAGAAGTGGATGAGCCGGGGAGGGGTCGTCGCGATCGTCGCGGCCGGCCTCCTCGCCGGCCACTGCGCGCCCTCGGCGCCGAAGGGTGCGAAGAAGGGGCCCGCGAATGCTTCGGACCAGTCGGTCGCGGCGATGAAGACCTACGTGGCGCCGGGGGATCTGGACGAGTTCTACATGTTCGCGTCCGGCGGGCATTCGGGGCAGGTCTACGTCTACGGCGTGCCCTCGATGCGGCATCTCTCGACGATCCCCGTCTATTCGCCCTACTCCGCCACCGGCTACGGGTTCGACGACGAGAGCAAGGCGATGCTCGGCGGCTTCACGTGGGGCGACGTACACCATCCGGCGCTCTCGGAGACGAACGGCGACTACGACGGGCGCTGGCTCTTCGTGAACGAGATGAACGGCCGCGTGGCCCGCGTGGACCTCAGGGACTTCAAGACGAAGCAGATCTTCGGGCCGATGCCGAACATCTCGGGGAACCACGGCTCGGCCTTCGTCACGCCGAACACCGAGTACTCGATGGTGGCGTCGCGCTTCTCGATCCCGATCCCGAAGGGGAAGGCGGTCCCGATCGACAAGTACGCCACGGAGTACAAGGGCGTCATCGCGGCCGTGAAGATCGACCCGAAGACGGGAGCGATGTCGCAGGGCTTCGAGATCATGACGCCGCCGTTCGACTGGGACCTCGGAGACGCGGGCAAGAAGGTCTCCGACGGCTGGATGTTCTGGACCTGCTACAACGCCGAGCGCGCGACGGGCAAGCTCGAGGTGACGGCCTCGCAGCGCGACCGCGACTACATCGCGGCCGTCGACTGGCGGGCCGCCGAGAAGGCGATCGCCGAGGGCAAGGGCGACGTGGTCGGCGGCGTGAAAGTCCTCGACCCGAAGAAGGTGCCCGGGATCGTGTGGCTCATGCCGTGCGGCAAGTCGCCCCATGGCGTGGACGTCTCGCCCGACGGCAAGTACATCGTGGGCTCTGGCAAGCTCCAGGGCGTCACGACCGTCTTCAACTTCGAGAAAATCCAGACCGCGATCCGGAACAAGGACTTCACGGGCGACGAGGACGGAATCCCCGTCCTCAAGTACGAGTCCATCAAGGACGCCGAGGTGCCGGTGGGCCTCGGGCCGCTCCACACTCAGTTCGGCCCGGACGGCATGTGCTACACGTCTCTCTTCGTCGACAGCGCGATCGCGAAGTGGAAGCTCGGCACGTGGGAGGTCGTGGACAAGGTCCCGATGTCCTACTCGATCGGCCACCTCGCGGCGGCCGAGGGTGACACGTGCTCGCCGAAGGGCCGGTACCTCGTCGGCCTGAACAAGCTCTCGCATGGCCGGCACCTCTCGGTCGGGCCGTCGCAGCCGGAGTCCTCGCAGCTCGTGGACATCTCCGAGGAGAAGATGAAGATCATCTACGACGCCTTCACTGAGCCCGAGCCGCACTACGCGCAGATCGTCGAGGCGAAGAAGCTGCACCCGATCGAGGTCTATCCCAAGGAGGAGAACAAGCACCCGATGGCGATCTGGGACGTGAAGGACGCCGGCGTCACGCGGCAGGGCTCGAACGTCACCGCGAAGGTCGTCCTCGTGCGGTCCACGATCACGCCGACGGCCATCGAGGTGAACCAGGGCGACACCGTGAAGATCGCGATGACGAACATCGAGCAGTCGACCGACGAGCTGCACGGCTTCGGGCTGCTCGACTACAACATCAACATCGTCGTGGACCCCGGCGAGACGAAAGTCGTGACTTTCAAGGCCGACAAGCCGGGCGTCTTCCCGTACTACTGCACGAATTTCTGCTCGGCGCTTCACCAGGAGATGCAGGGC
>JBGQDL010000291.1:0-2330 GCA_041495865.1 Thermoanaerobaculia bacterium
GCCGTCCGTGAACGGCGAGCTCGAGCCGCACGACCGGCCCGAGGAACGTGCGGACCTCGAACACACCATCGAGCCGGTTCGCGCCAGGCGGGATCGCGCCGTCAGCCGCGACCGCCAGCTTCTCGGGACGGATCGACACGGTCACGCGATCGTCGTCGGCGAATCCGGCGAGCGGGACGCGCAACCGCTCACCCTCCCATTCGACGAGCCCCTCGGCGACGGAGACGACGCGGCATGAGAGCAGATTGGCGACGCCCACGAAATCCGCCACGAACTCCGTCCGGGGGGCGGCGTAGATCTCCTCGGGCCGCCCGATCTGCTCGATGCGCCCCTCGCGCATGACGGCGATCCGATCCGCGATCGACAGCGCCTCCTCCTGATCGTGCGTGACGTAGATCGTGGTCACGCCGAGATCCTGCTGGATCTTCCGCAAGTCGCCGCGCAAGCGAAGCCGGATCTTCGCGTCGAGCGCCGACAGCGGCTCGTCGAGCAAGAGCACGTCGGGTCGGCGGGCCAGGGCCCGCGCGAGCGCGACCCGTTGCTGCTGTCCGCCCGAGAGCTGGTTGGCGTAACGCCGCTCGAGCCCGCCAAGCTTCGTCAGCGCGACCATCTCCGCCACGCGGTCCCACACCTTCTTGTCCGGCCAATGCGCCACGCGGAGGCCGAACGCGACGTTCTCCGCCACCGTCATGGTCGGAAACAGCGCGTACGACTGGAAGACGATGCCGACACCGCGCTTGCGCGGCGGCACGTCGTTCATCGGGCGGCCGTCAAATCTGATCTCCCCCGAATCGGGGCGCTCGAAGCCCGCGATCATCCGGAGGGTCGTCGTCTTTCCGCACCCCGATCCACCGACGAGCGAGACCAGCTCCCCGGCCTTGATGGCGAGCGACAGGTCATCGACCGCCAGGACGGCGCCGAAGCGCTTGTGCAGGCCGCGAAGCTCGAGCTTCACCTGGAGAACTGCGCCTGCCACTTCTTCACGAGCCGGTCCTTCTCTTCGGCGGCCTTGACGAAGTCGAGGTGGATCAGGTTCATGTCGGAAATCTTCGTGCCGGCCGCGGGGACGTCCGAACGCGTGATCGCGGTCCCGCGCCACCCGGCGTACGCCGTCATCGCCGACTTCGAGACAGCCCAGTCGAGGAAGCGCCTGGCGTTCGTCGGGTTCTTCGCGCCCTTCATCAGCGCATTGCCCTCGAACGTCCACGCCACGCCGTCGGAGGGGAAGATGACGTCGATCGGCGCGCCTTGCTTCTTGGCGACCTCGACCTCGTACGCGAGCGCGATGCCGATCGGCGTCTCCCCGGACGCGGCCATCCGACCGGGAGCGCCGCCGGACTTCGTCACCTGCGCCAGGTTCTTGTCGAGCGCCTCGTAGTACCGGAAGGCCTTGTCTTCCCCGAGGCGCGAGACGTGACTGGCCAGCAGAAGGTAGGCCGTCCCCGACGTCGAAGGATTGGACATGACGACGTGGCCCTTGTATCGCGGGTCGATCAGCTCCGCCCAGCTTCTCGGCGGCGTGAGCTTCAGCTCGGCCGCCTTCTTCTGATTGACCGCGAACGCGACCGTCACGAGCGTGACGCCTTGCCACATGTTCTCCGGATGCTTGAACCGCGCCGGGATGACCTGCGACTCCTTCGCCGCGTACGGCTCGAGGAGCCCCTTCTTGGCCGCGCCCGTGAGGTAATCGTTGAAGACACCCCAGAGCACGTCGCCTTGCGGATTCGCGCGCTCTGCTTCGACACGCGCCATGATCGGACCCGTGGAGGCTCGGATGTACGCGGCCTTGGCGGCCAGATCGGGCAAGTCCTTCTTGAACTGCTCCCAGAAGTCCTTCAGCTCGTTCTCCTCGTAGGCGGTGTAGATGACGAGCTTGTCCTCGGCCGCTGGCGCCACCGAGGCGCCCGACAGGACCAGCACGACCGCGAGTAGCAGGACCAGTATCCTAGGCATCCGCTTTCTCCTTTGGTGAGTCTGCCTCAGCTCTTGAGGATCGCGACGCGGTCTCCTCCGATGAGGCCGCGGAGCAGGAGCACGGCACCGATGACGATCGCGAGGATGATCGTCCCCAGCGCGCACGCCACACCGGGATAGCCGTTCTCGACCTGGGCGAGGATCGCCACCGAGCCGAGGTTGAAGCCGGGATAGATGAGGAAGATCACGGCGCTCACCGTGACCATCCCGTTGATGAAGAAGTAGATGAAGATGGAGAAGGCCGTGCCGGTGAGGAGGGGCAGGACCACGCGCGCGAACGTGCGGACGCTGCCCGCGCCGAGGCTGACCGCGGCCTCCTCGATGGCCGGGTCGATCTGCTTCAGCGCGTTGATCGC
>JBGQDL010000292.1:0-2308 GCA_041495865.1 Thermoanaerobaculia bacterium
ACACGTTCCAGAACGGCGTTCTGACGACGCTCGGCAAGATGAACGCCGAGTCCTTCTACAACGAGGCCATCCGCATCGCCGCCGTGCTCGAGGCGGAGAAGTACCTCAAGCAGCGCTTCGTCGAGCGGGGCTTCCGCGTCGAGAAGCTCCTCCTCCGGAGCTACGCCTACGTGCCGAACTACGAGAAGTCGCTCCACGACAAGAAGGTCGCCGTCCAGCTCGCCGAGAAGAACCGGAAGGAGAGCCTCGTCAACGAGGAGAAGGCGAAGCTCCGCCAGATCGAGTCCAAGGGAAACGCGTCCATCACCATCGCCGAGTCCGAGGTGAGCGCGAGGATCTCGAGGATCCGGGCGGAGGCCGAGCTTTACTCTTCGCAGGTGCACGCGAAGGGCGACAAGGAGATCAACGTCGCCGCCGCCGAAGCGAAGAGGCTGAAGGCCGATGCGCTCAACACCTCGGGGGGACGCTACGTCGTCGCGCTCGAGACGGCGAAGATGTTCGGCAACATCGAGGGCGCGGTCATGACGCCCGAGCAGTACATCGCGTTCATCCGCAACGCCTGGGCCGTCATCGGCGTCAACCCGGGGACGGCCCCATCCGGAGGTGGAAAGTGAGCGGCACGGACGGGCGAGCCCGGCCCTTCCGCGCGGGAGTGGCGCTCACGCTCGCGCTCGCGCTTTCGGGCTGCGGAGCGACGTCGTCCACGGAAGTCGGCGTGAGAACCCGCCTCGTCTGGTTCTTCGAGAAGCGCGGAATACAGGAGATCTATGCGCCGGGCGGCGTCTACTTCTTTCTGCCGCTCATCAACAGCTGGAACACGCTCCCGATCTCCCAGCAGAATCTCCTCATGACGGCGAACTCGACCGAGGGCGACCGGCTCGGCCGGGACGACATCACGTTCAAGACGAAGGACGGCAACAACGTCTACATCGACGTGAACGTCATGTGGCGCATCGACCCGAAAAAGGCGGATTACCTCATCTCGAACATCGGGCAATCGGCGCTCGAGATCAAAGAGCGCCTCGTCAGGCCGCTCTCCCGCTCCGTCATCCGCGACGTGTTCAACGAGATCACGAGCGAGGAGTACTACCAGGTCACCGTCAAGAACCGCATGGCGGCGAATGCGAAGGATCAGCTCTCGAAGGAGCTGGAGGCTTTCGGCGTCCTCATCGACCAGCTCCAGGTCCAGCAGCACCGCTTCGACAAGGAGTACCAGGACGCCATCAACGCGCAGAAGCAGGCGGAGGCCGACGTCCAGACCCTCATGGAGCAGCAGAAGAACATGGCCGTCCAGAAGCAGAGCGAGCTGGAGGGAAAGCGCTCCGAATGGAATAAGCGCCTCGAGGACGCCCTCGGCGAGGCCGGGCGCATCAAGAACGACGCGGACGGCTACTACCAGACGAAGACGAACCTGGCGAAAGCCACGATCGCCGTCGCGCAGGCGGAGGCCGAGGGCGTGCGCAAGGAAGCGGAGGCGCTCTCGAAGCTCGGCGGGGACGCGTACGTGAAGATGCAGGTCGCCCGGCAATTCGCGCAGAAAAAGATCCTCATCGTGCCGGGCTCGAATGTCTCGACGATGAACGTGAACGAGATGGTGAACTACCTCCTCGGAAAGGCCCCCGCTCCGCCCGCGGCCGAGCCGGCGCCCGCGGCCGAGCCGAAGCGGTAGCAGTAAAGGAGAAGGAGAACGTGATGCGCAAACTCGTTTCCTCGGTTCTGGCCACGATCGGTTTCCTGGTTTCGACCTCCGCGCCGGCGCAGCCGATCAAGATCGGCGCGCCGCAGCCGGTGACCGGTCCCGACGCCCCGTTCGGCGACAAGTTCAAGAAGGCCTACTCGATGGCTCTGGAGGAGATCAACGCGGCCGGGGGCGTCAACGGCCGGAAGCTGGAGA
The DNA here is from genome assembly GCA_041495865.1 of Thermoanaerobaculia bacterium. GTDB lineage: Bacteria > Acidobacteriota > Thermoanaerobaculia > UBA5066 > UBA5066 > Fen-183. The sequence goes on from JBGQDL010000292.1 coordinate 1,895, forward strand.
TCCTCATCGAGGACCACCAGGCCAAGAACCAGCTCGCGGCCACGGTGGCCGAAAAGCTGATCACGGAGGAGAAGGTGCTCGCGATGACCGGAGGGCGCGCGTCCGGCCAGGCGATGGAGATCGCGTCCATCTGCCAGCGGCTGAAGACGCCGTACCTCGTCGACCACCCGTCGGCCGACATGATCACCGCCAAGGGGTTCGAGTGGGTCTTCCGCAACAACCCGACCGGGTCTATCTACCCGAATGCGTTCTCGGATTTCATCACGAGCTACGCCGGCGCGATGCCGAAGTCGGCGGCCGTCGTGTACGACAACACGCTGTTCGGGAAGACGATCGGCGCGGCGGTGGTCAAGATCCTGAAGGCGAAGAACGTCTCCGTCGTGGCCGATGAGGCCTATCCGGTGAACACGCTCG
>JBGQDL010000293.1:0-2297 GCA_041495865.1 Thermoanaerobaculia bacterium
CCCCAGGCGGCGCTCGACGTGGGTGTGGACGTCCTCCAGCTTCGGGTCGAAGGGGATCCTTCCCGCCGCGAATTCACCTCGGACCTGCTCGAGGCCCGCGTCGATGCGCCTGGCGGCGGCCTTGGGGACGATCCCCTGCGCGGCCAGCATGGCGACGTGCGCGCGGGAGCCACGGATGTCCTCGTCGAACAGGGCGGCGTCGTCCTGGATGGAGACCGAGAGCGCCACCAGGCGCGGGTCGGCCTCGCCCGAGAGCGCGGCGCGGGAGACGGGCTTCGCCTGGGCCTTCCGTTTCATGCGTGGATCTCGCCGTTTCTCGGCTTGCGGGTCTAACCTTCAGTCTAAGGGGGAGCGGCGCCCGCTCTCCTTCTAGAACTTGATCGCGAGGCCGGTCCGGATCGCGTGCCCGCGTGAGAGGTCGCGACCGACGTCTCCGGGAGGCAGGTGGAGACCGTCGAGCGGCTGGAGCACGCCGTACTCGACGAAGCCGATGAAGCCGTCATCCGACTTGTACGAGAGCCCGAGGTCGAACTCGACCCCGAGCGGATTGTGCACGCCCGAGGGCGTCGAGGCCGCGTACATCGCCTGTGAGTAGATGACCGAGGCCTGCGCCGCGAGGCCCTCGAAGATCTCGTAGCGAATGGTCGGCTTGACGTAGACGGCGTCCGTCACGCCCTGCAGGATCTCGCGCCAGAGGACGAGGTCGACCCGGTAGGCCGGGTTGAACCGGAAATTCCTGATGTCCATCACGCGGTCGCTCGGCGAGAACTGCTGGCCGTCGATATCCCCACGCTGGGTCGGGGTACAGGTCAGGATGCCGGACGTGCTGGTGGTGCAATTGCGCCGAGGCCGGTTGCCGAGGCCCGAGTTCGTGTCGCCGGTCGCGAAGCCGATCTCGCCGCCGACCGTGAGCTTGCTGTCGAGGAACTTCCAGTCGGCTTGCGCCGCGCCGCCGAACTGCCGGAGCAGGACGGGGCCGACCGAGCTCGCCGGGTTGTTCGAGGCGTTCGCGATCTCCCCGACGACGCCCGCCAGCTCCGCCTCGAGCCGAAACCGCCGCGTCTGGTAGCGCGACCACAGGTCGAGGGTATGGGCATAGGCGTCGCGGTGCACCGCGCCTCCCACCGTGTTCGCGTCGGTCGGCTCGCCGGTCGAAGGAAGCGTCCCGTTCACGAACTGCGGGAACTCGAACGACTGCGTCTTGTACATGTACCAGGCGCCGTACGAGAAGCTCCCCTGGTTGCGCTCGAGCTTTCGCTTCAGCTCCTCGTCCGTGTCCTGCCGGACGATCTTGATGCCGAGGGCCTTGGCGTCGTCCGCGGTGTCCCGGTCGAAGGGCTGCCCAAGTCCTCGCGCCACCGACGCGTCCTGCGAGGTCACCCCCGTCGCCACGATCTCGTACATGGGGACGAGCACGAGCTTGCCGATGGGCGTGCTGAGCGGGCCGAGCGCGAACTGGAGCCGGTCCACGCTGTCGCCGAAGTCGTCCTCGATCCCGTTGCCCGCGTTCGCGACGATGCCGAGACCCCACGAGGACGGCATGCGGCCGAACGAGACGAGCCCCACCGGCGTCTGCACCTCGCCCCAGGCGCGCTTCACCACGATCGAGTTGCGATCCGCGTTCACGCCGTCCGCGGGCGGCACCTGGCCGCGCGCGTCGAACGGGAACTGGACGCCGTCGCTCCGCGCGAAGAGACCCTGCGTCGTCGATCCGAGCACGATGTTGTCGAGGAGGTCGAGCTGAGCCAGCACCCGCACCTGCTCGGAGACGTTGAGCGTCGGCTCGAGCCGGAAGCGCATGTTGCCGCTCGTGAGCGTGCCGCGGTTGCTGGCGTCGCGGAGCGGCCGCGGGAACAGGAAGAATTTGTCCGGGTCGGCGTCGCGGTGGAGATCGAGGTTGTCGAAGAGGTCCCCGCGCACGCGGAGGTAGCCGTTGAGCTGCAGGAAGTCGAGCTTGCGCCGCTCGCCGGCGGCGGGAGTCTCCATGAACTCCCGGGCCGACTGCGCCCCCTGGACCTCGGCGCGGATCTCGTCGCGCATCTCCTCCTTCGCCTTCTCGACCTCGCGCCGCACCAGGTCTCGCACGGCGGGGTCGAGCTCGGGCGAGCCGGGCGCCGGCGGAGTGGCCACGGGCGTCCGACCGGGAGCGAGGGCCCCGGACGGCGTCGCGCTCGCCCCGGGCTTCGCCGGCGCCTTCGGGGATGTCTCCTTGGGCGGCGGAGCCGTCTCGGTCGCCTGCGCGCCCGCGGCGGCGGGGAGGAGCATCGAAGCTGCAAGGAGGGCGGCGCGCAGCCGGG
>JBGQDL010000294.1:0-2289 GCA_041495865.1 Thermoanaerobaculia bacterium
CCTCGACGGAAAGGCCGTGACGGTGCCCGCCCGGCTCCAGGACGCCGACGCGATCCTCCTCGGCTCCGTTCTCCTGACCGTCCGGTTCACGGATTCCAGGCGTTCGACGAGGACGCTGCAGTCCCGGGAGCCGAAGCGCGCGCGCTAGACCCGGAACATCTCCGGCGAGCGCCTCGCGAAGGCGCTCGCCGCGATCGGCGCCCGACCGGGCTTCAGCAGGCGTTCCATCTCCCCCGGGGAAAGGAGCATGCGGATGCGCGTGGGATTCGCGATGCGCTCCTTCGACATCCACGTGCCAGCCTCCGCCCGAAGCCTCTCTCCTTCCGGCCTGCCCAGCAGCTCGCCTCGCCGGGCGCGGGCTGCGGCGGCGTAAAGCCCTTCGTCCGCGGCCTCGAAGCCGGTTTCGGCGGAGGCGAGGAGACGGACTGCCCCTCGCGTGTCACTTCGGAGCGCCGCGACAGAGGCCCGGGTGAGCTGGGCGAGCGGGTCGCTCCACGGCATCTCTTCACGCTCGATCCGGCGACGTCCCTGGGCCGTCTCTCTCGTCGTCTTTCTCCTCGCGGTCTTCGTCCAGGAGAACGCGATCGTCGCGCCGGGAGTCGTCGTCCTCGACTTCCCCTTGCGGGCCGCGAACGCTCTCAGCCTCGACCTTCTCTACGTCGTGCGGACGTTCCATGCCCGTTCACCTCGCGGCCGACCACTCCGCCTACGCGCTGCCGGTCGCGCGCACGCTGCGCGAGGCCGGCGCGTGGTGGGGAGCCGGCACGGTCATCTCGGGCGCCGTTCTCGCGCTCGTTCTCTGGCGCAAACGGCCCCTCGCCGCGATGGGCCTCTGCCTCTTCGCCGGCGCGCTCTTTCCCGTCTCGAACGTCCCGTTCGTGATCGGCACGATCTTCGCCGAGCGGCTCGCCTACCTTCCGTCCGCGGGACTCTTCTGTCTCGCCGTCGGTCTTCTCGCGGCGACTTCCCGCGAGGTGCTCCGGCCGGACGTCCGGCGGAGCATTCCGAAGCCCGGCGAGCACCTCGCGAAGGCGCTGGCGGTGTTCGGCGGCTAGTCGGCCTCTGAAAAAGGTGTTTGCGCGGCGAGGAGCGCTCCACGAGCGCTCAAGAGGCCTGGCGGGGTCAGTATTTCTCCACGAACGACAGAATTGCCTCTGCACCGGCAACAGGCGCGATCGGATACCACATGTGGGGAGCATTGGGGATGATCGCGGTCGCGGTCCCCTTGGGCAGACAGGCGATTGTTGCTTCGTCGCCGAATCGGAAGTTCGCGCGGGTGGCGTCACCTCCCATCACCATGGCGGGCACCCTGAGGGCCGCCAGATCCTCGCATCGAACGGGCGGCGGCGCGGCTCCGTGAGACATGGGCCGAAGAGTTCGCGCGTTGTCGAGGAAGCGCTCCTGTCGCGCGGCCGACGCATTCTGGAAAGCGGCGGGGTCGCCGTGGACGGCGTTGAACCGCAGAATTGCCGCCTGTTTCGCGTCGCCCCTGTCCGCGGCCGCGTCGGACTCTGCGATGTCCTTCGCGAATGCGGCGGCCGCCTCTCTTCCCTCGTCCGTGGCGGGCGGCATGAGACCGGCGGGGTCGCTCATGACGACGCTCCGGACCAGCTCCGGATACTTCAAGACCAGGTACGCGACCAGCCGCCCGCCCCAGGACGCGCCGACCAGATGCACCTTGCCGACGTCGAGAGCGCGGATGAAGGCGGCGACATCCTCGACCTGCTGGACCATTGTGTAACTGCTCCCGTCGTCGGTCCAGGCATTCGGGAAGTGGTAGCGGCGGCTCAGCGCGACGAAGTGGTACCTCTTCGCGATCGACGGACGCACACCTTCCCACGTACGCCAATCCCCGCAGGTGCCATGAACGAAGACGACCGTGGCACCCTTGCCGTCTTCCACGTAAGCGAAGTCAGCGCCATTCACGCCGAGTGTCTTCACCGCTACCTGGTTTGACGAAACCTGACGGGTGGTCTGGCAGCCGACCAGAATCGCCGCCGCCAGGCAAAGGGCCGTGGCTTTCACGATGTCGTCCTCCCCGATTTCGAACTGAGGGCAGGGGTCGATTCTAGACGCCCGAGGGCGGGCTCTGCTCGGCACGCACAGCCTCCTCGCGCCCGCTCTGGGTCAGAAGGGCGGAGGCGAGCCTCGCCCGGTGGCGCCGGATGAGGTTCACGAGGACCACGTAAGTGAGCGCCCCGGCGAGCACGGCCAGGAAGAGCATCCCGACCGCCATCTGGAAACCGACGGCCTTCATCGTGGGCCCCGCGGCGGTCCAGAACGAGCGCC
>JBGQDL010000295.1:0-2279 GCA_041495865.1 Thermoanaerobaculia bacterium
ACCTGGTAGTAGCGCCAATCGTGCTTGCGGTCGCTCCACGCGAACAGCGCGCAGGAAATGACGAGCAGGACGCCGACGACGGCCAGAATCGGCCGGTCGATACGCGCGTAGGGAGAGTCCGTGCGCTTTTCCATGTCAGATCCTCGTCGGCAGCTCGGGCCATGCCTGCCACGGCCAGTAGAGATGCCAGTACGGTCCGCGGCAGAACGTGCCGATGAACGTGAGAACGAGGACGATCGCGACGAACGCGAGGAAGACCGCGTTCTGCGTGCGGCGGTCCTTCGGGAACCACACGCCGGCGGAGCCGGGCGCGCTCCGGTCGAGCCACGGCCAGACGGTGAGGAGGAGGACGAGGGCCCCCGGCAGCAGCACGCCGCCGAGGAAAGCTCCGTTGATGGTGAAGGAGCCGATCTTCACCGTCGTATCGGTGACGATCTCCTGAAGCCACAGGAAGTACCACGGCGCCTTCGCCGGGTTCGGCGTCACGAGCGCGTTCGCGGGCTCCTCGAGGGGCGCGTGGTAGAAGACCGAGGCGATGCTCACAATCGCGAAGATGCCGAGGACGACGATCGCGATGCGCCGCGTGAGGTCGGGGACCGAGTTGACCGTCGTGTCCGGGCGCTCGAGCGTGGAGACCTTGACGGCCGGCGACGTCCCGCGCGCGACACCGAGGAGCGTGTAGGTCTTCGTCTTCGAGGGAGCTTCGGCGGATCTTTCCGGCAGGAGCATCGCCAGGTCCGCCCGGGCGAGGCCGCCGTCCTTGCGCACGCGCCACATGTGGTACAGGAAGAGCAGCCCCACCGCGGCCGGGAGCGCGAGGACATGCAGGACGTAGAAGCGGATGAGCGTCGCCTGGTCGATCGCGCGCCCGCCGAGGAGCAGCTCGCGGATCGCCGGCCCGGCGAACGGGATCGAGGACGCGATGTTCGTCCCCACGGTGATCGCCCAGTACGCGAGCTGGTCCCACGGGAGGAGGTAGCCCGTGAAGGAAAGGAGGAGGGTGGTGAGGAGCAGGCCCACGCCGAGGACCCAGTTCTCTTCCCTCTTCTGCCCCTGCCCGCGGCCGTTCTTGTAGGCGCCCGTGAGGAACACGCGCACCATGTGGAGGAACACGACGACCACCATCAGGTGGGCGGAAAGGCGGTGGACCGCGCGGATCCAGAAGCCGAACGTCGTGACGTACTCGATGTCCTTCACGGACCCGTAGGCGCGCTCCACGGACGGGACGTAGAGGAAGAGGAGCGGCAACCCGGACACCGTGACGAGGAGCAGCAGCGCCGCCGAGGCCGTGCCCAGCCAGAACGAATAGTTCCAGTCGAGCGACGGCTTGTACGTCTTCGCCGGAAACCAGTGGAGCAGAAAATTGGACACGACGGCGTCGCCGGCTTCGCGGTCGGACGCCGGCCGGACGCTCCAGAGCGGTTTCGGATGGACGCCGGGCGCGGTGGCGGCGGGTTTTTCGGGACGTGCGCTCATGGTCTCCTCGAGCCTCACGCCAGGGTGAAGCGGAAATCGCGCTCCACGGGCCGCGCGAGGTCGACGACGAGCTGTCCGTCGTCGGGCGAAAGAGACAGGTGGTACCAGGCGAGCGGTTTCGGCGCCGGGCCGGCCACGTTCGTGCCGTCCCCCGCGTACTTCGAGCCGTGGCACGGGCAGAGAAAGCGGTGCGTGAGACGCAGCGGCTTGCCGCTCACGTCCTTCGTCTCCGGCGAGGACAGCGCCTCCGCGCGGACCGTGCAGCCCAGGTGTGTGCATACCGCGGAGACGGAGTGGAGCGTCTTTCCTTCGCGGAACACGAAGAGCCTCTCGTCCGGAAGGAACTTCATCCCGTCGGGGAAGTCGTTCGGAAGACCGATCTTCACGGTCGTCGGAGCGTCGTAGGAGACGTTCGGGACGAGCGACCTCAGCGAGGCGACGGCCTGCGCGCCGAGCGCCGCCACGCCCGCCCCGAACCCCAGCTTCAGGAAGACCTCGCGCCGGCTCTTCGGCTCACTCATCGAATCCCTCCGTGATGGAGAAGCGCTCCATCGTCATGGCGTCGGTCGGGCACCGGATCGCGCAGAGGCCGCAGCGGATGCAGCGGTCGTCGTCCTTCACCATCGCGGAAAGGGGCAGACCGCCTTCCGCGCGCCCGGCGAGGGCGGAGCGCTCGTCCTCCGGGAGATCCAGCTCCGAGAGCGGCACGAGCGCGAGGCAGTACTCGGGACAGACGTCCACGCAGCGGTTGCAGAGGACGCAGGCCTCGGGGTCGTAAATCGTCTGGACGTGGCAGATGAGGC
>JBGQDL010000296.1:0-2274 GCA_041495865.1 Thermoanaerobaculia bacterium
CTATCGGTCGCGCCTCGGCTATCAGTCGAAAGTGGGTCCCGTGAAATGGCTCGGCCCTTCGACACCCGAAGTCCTCCAGGACCTCGCGAAGGCGGGCGAGAAGCAAGTGCTCGTCGTGCCGATCGCCTTCGTGTCGGACCACGTCGAGACGCTCTACGAGATCCGGCTGCTCTTCGGCGGCGTGGCGGCGCGCCTCGGCATTCCGCACTACGCCGTCGCCGAGGGCCTCAACGACCACCCGGATTTCATCCGCGGCCTCGCCGACCTCGTCGAACGGGCGGCCGCGTGACGCGCGTCGTGGTGCTCGGGGGCGGCATCGCGGGTCTGACGGCGGCGTTCCGCCGCGCGAGCGTGGGCGAGACGATCGTCCTCGAAGCCGGACCGCGCGCGGGCGGCTCGATCCGGACGATTCGCGAGGACGGGTTCACGCTCGAGTGCGGGCCGAACACGCTGCGCACGTCCGAGGCTGCCGAGCGCCTTCTCGACGACCTCGGCCTCGAGCCGGACGTGGTCCTCGCCGACCGCAAGGCTCCACGCTGGATCGTGCGCGGCGGCTCGCCCCGCGCCGTCGTGCCGGGGCCCGCCGCGCTCTTCAACAAGGTCTTCACGATCGCCGGAAAACTGCGCCTTCTGAAGGAGCCGTTCGTCGCGCCGCGGCCCGCGTCTCTCGAGGACGAAAGCGTCCATTCCTTCTTCGCGCGGCGTTTTGGCGAGGAGGCGGCGCTCTACGGCGCGGGACCGATGGTGTCCGGTGTGTACGCGGGCGACCCCCGCTCGCTTTCGATGCGCTCGGCGTTTCCGCGCCTCTGGGACGCGGAGGGAGAAGCGGGAAGCGTCGTAAGAGGACTTCTTGGAAAGAAAAAGAAAGCCGGAGCGACGGCGGGAGGAGAGGCGGCCGGGACGGGTGCCGCGACCGCAGGGCAGGCGGGCGCTCCAGCACGCCATCGACCGCGGACGCTCACGTTCCGGCGCGGGCTCCAGGAAATGGTCGAGGCCATCGTCGCCCGGTTTCCCGGAGCCGGCGCGCGCCTCGAATGTGGCGCCGCCGCCGTGGCCGTGGAAGGCCCCCGCGCCGAATCCATGCCGGGTCGCCGCTGGACGGTCCACACCGCCGACGGGCGCGCCTTCGACGCCGACGTCCTCGTGTCGACGCTCTCGGCTCCCGCGACCGCGCGGCTCCTCGGCCACGTCCTGACGCGCTCCGCCGCCGCCCTCGCCGCCGTGCCGTCCTCTCCCGTGACCGTGGTCATGCAGGCCTACCGGTCTCCGGCGTCGCCGGGCGACGCGCCGCGCGGGTTCGGAGGACTCATCCCGCAGGTGGAGGGGTTTCGTTCGCTCGGCATCCTGTACCCCGCGTCTCTTTTCACCGGGCGGGCGCCCGAAGGCTTCCTCCTCACGACCTCGTTTCTCGGCGGGGCCCTCGACCGGGCCCTCGCGGGCGCGCCCGACGCCGACCTCCTCGCGGTGGCCTCGGCGGAAGTGGCTCGCTTCTTCCCGCGCCTCGGCCCGGCGGCGCGCTCGTGGATCGCAAGGTGGCCCGAGGCGATTCCACAACTTCCGCTCGGGCATCACCGCACGCTCGCGGCCCTGGACGCGGATCTCGCCGCCCTCGAGGCCACGGCGCCCGGGGGGCTGCGGGTCACAGGCGGCTTCCGCGACGGCATCGCTCTCGGTGAGCGCATCGCGAGCGGCGAGGCTGTCGGAAAATCGCTCGCATAGCGCATAAGATCGTGACGACTCTTGACGGGGAGACGGACGAGACATGCTTAGAAAGGAGATGGGACGGCCTGGCAGCGGGTGGCGCCCGCCCCGTGGGCTGGCAGCGGGCGCGCTCGCAGCGCTCTTCCTCTTCTTTCTTTCATTCGCAGCATCCTCGGTTCCTTCTCTCGGCATCGACCGCAGCCCTCTTCGCGAGCACGTCGAGGCTGCCGCCAAACGCGCCCGCTTCGCGGCGGCGGCGGCCGCCCGCGCCGCGGCCGGCGTCGTTCCTCCTTCGGTCGAGGGCGTGGACCGCGGCGTGGACATCCTGTCGTACGACGTCTCGTTCGACATCGACCCCGCCGTCCGGTTCCTCTCGGGGACGACGGTCCTCCGCGTCGCCGGCTTCGCGCACCAGACGCTCTCTCTCGCCCTCGACCTCGACGACGCCTACGCCGTCTCGGCGGCGCTGCGCGACGGCGTCGCCGTGACCGCCGCGCACGCGGGCGGGAAGCTCGTGATCCCGTTCGACCCGCCCCTCGGTGCCGAGGCGCGCGCGACCCTTTCGGTCTCCTA
>JBGQDL010000297.1:0-2262 GCA_041495865.1 Thermoanaerobaculia bacterium
CCCTCCAGTACAGCCTCGGCGGCGTCAGCACGGCCATCGCGCTCGTGGGATTCGCGATGTACCTCTCCCGCACGGGCGAGATGAAGGACTGCCGCGAGTTCCTCGACCGCGGCGGGCAGGACCTTTCGGACTGGGGGCGGCTCCACCTCGTGCCCTCGAACGGGAAGGTGCCGCGCGCGCTGTGGCTCGACTACGTGGACCGCGTCTCGACCATTCGCGCCCACGAGTCCTGTTTGCGGATTCGGTAAGCGCGCGGAGTGCGGCTCAGGCCGCGATCCGGGAGAGTATTCTTCGACCGGAGCGCCATGGCGTCGTTCCGACAACCCTCTTCCAGCGTGCCCGATACGGGCGGAAGGTGGCTGTGCGGATAGGGCGCAGGCTGTCGCTCGGTTACGCGGTGGTGGCCCTCTTCGCGGCCGTCGTGGCGCTCGTGGTCTTCTTCGCGATGCGGCGCATTCAGAAGACGGTCGATGTCATGGAGGAGGACACGTTGCCGACGCTGGTCTCGCTCGCCGATGTCCGGTCAGCGGGGCACCGGATCGGCGCGGTATCGAGCGAGCTGGCGCTCCACGCCACGGGCACGGCCCGGACGGAAGCGCAGGGGCGGGATCTCGCCCGGGTCCGAGCGGCGAAGTCCCTGTACGAGACGGCGATCTCGCAGCTTGAAGCGCTCCCCCAGAGCGCCAACGATCGCCGCCGCGGCGGCGAGATCCGGGTATTCCCGCGAGGAGCTCCTCTCGATGAAGTCCTCGGAGCTTCGCCTTTCGGCAGAGCCGGCGGCCCCCGGGAGGGAGAAGGACGCGGTGGCCCATCGGAGGAAGGACGGCGCGACGATCTACGTGGAGATCGGGGCCCACGACATCCAGTTCGCCGAACGGAAGGCCCGGCTCGTCCTCTCCCACGACGTCACGCAGCGAACGCTCCTCGAGGAGCAGCTCCGCCAGGCGCAGAAGATGGAGGCGATCGGCCAGCTCGCGGGGGGAGTGGCGCACGACTTCAACAACCTGCTGACGGTCATCCTCGGCTACACGCAGCTCCTCTTCGACAGCCTCCGAGGCGACGACTCCTCGCACGCCCTCCTGGAGGAGGTCCAAAAGGCGGGGAACCGCGCCGCGTCGCTCACGCGGCAGCTCCTCGCGTTCAGCCGCAAGCAGGTCCTCGAGCCGAAGGTGGTGGACCTGAACGAAACGGTCGGGCACGTCGAGACGCTTCTCCGCCGCCTGATCGGCGAGGACGTAACGCTCACAACGGCGCTCTCCCCGCGGCTCTCACACGTCAGGGTCGACCAGGGCCAGATCGAGCAGGTCCTGATGAACCTGGCGATCAACGCGCGCGACGCCATGCCCCGCGGCGGCAAGCTGACGATCGAGACGGCCAACGTCGAGCTGGACGCCCACTATGCGGAGAGCCATCCGGAGGTCTGCCCCGGCCCCTACGTCCTTCTCGCGATGAGCGACACCGGCACCGGAATGGACGAGCAGACGAAGGCGCGCATCTTCGAGCCGTTCTTCACGACCAAAGGCGCGGGGCAGGGGACGGGCCTCGGCTTGTCCGTGGTCCATGGCGTCATTCGGCAGAGCGACGGCCACATCGCGGTCTACAGCGAGAAGGACAGAGGCACGGCGTTCAAGATCTACCTGCCACCGGTCAGGAAGGAGTGGATTTCGGGAATGGCGCACCCCGCCGTCTTGCCCGCTGGAGCGAAAGGCAGCGAGACGATCCTCCTCGTCGAGGACGAGGACAGTGTGAGGAGGTTTGCCCGCCTCGCCCTGGAAATGTCGGGCTACACCGTCCTGGAGGCGCGTCACGGCGCCGAGGCGATCCGGCTCGCCCAGCGCTACGACGGCCCGATCCACCTTCTCGTCTCCGACGTGATCATGCCCGAGATGGGGGGCGGCGTCCTGGCCGAGCAGCTCCTCGAGGCGCGACCCGGCATCAAGGTCTTCTTCGTGTCCGGCTACACCGATGACGCGGTCGTCCGTCACGGAATCCTCCACGCGGACGTCGCCTTCCTCCAGAAGCCGTTCACGCCGCAGAGCCTGACCCGCCGCGTGCGCGAGGTGCTCGGATAGAACGGTCGAGAGCCCCACCTCGACGCGAATTTCATGCTTCCCAGGGGAGTGAGGCATCCGGCAGACTCCCGGTCGCCGGTGGCGCCCGAACGCGCCACCGGAAAGGAGGATCGCCATGGTCCGTGTCGCTCTCTTCGTGCGGTTGGAGGCGAAGCCCGGGAAGGAAAAAGAAGTCGAGAGCTTCCTGAAG
>JBGQDL010000298.1:0-2199 GCA_041495865.1 Thermoanaerobaculia bacterium
CAGCTCGACCTGATCGAGAACTCGTTCCAGCTGATCGCCGACCAGATCGTCACGATGCAGTCGCCGCAGGAGCTCTCGGGCCAGCTCGACGAGCTGCTGGACGGCGTGGAAGCCATCCGCCAGACGGCGCAGGACACGGAGAAGATCCTGAGCGGCCTCGGCGTCGAGCGGGAGATGTGACGTGGTCGACTCCAAGGCGCCCGCGGCCGCCCGCGCCGAAACACGCGCGCTTCCCGCCTGGGCGGACGACCTCCGCCGCCGTTACCTCCGGAACGAGGCGTCGATGTTCGTCCTGCACGGAAACGTGTACGACGTCGTCCTCTACGGCGGGAAGACGCTCTCGCTCTCGGACTTCCTCACGGGCGTCCTCCTGAAGGACTCGAAGGAAACGGTGCTGCTCTACAACGTGGCGACGGGAGTCCGCTTCACGAAGAGGGGACCCCTCGCGGACGCGCTGGACGACCTCGTCACGGTCACCCAGAAGGACCGCGTCCTGCCGGCGCTGGAGAGGCTCCTCTCGGCGTCCAACAAGACCGCCGTCGTCTTGGAATACGCCGAGGCTCTCGCGCCCACGGGCGATCCCGCGTTCCAGGGCGACTCCGACCGCGCTGCGCTCGTGACGCTTCACCGCTGGTCGTTCCTGCCCGAGATCGAGAAGGGCGACAACGTGGTCCTCCTCGTGGCCGAGAACCTGACGGACCTCTCGCCGAAGCTCCTCTCGAACCCGAAGGTGGCCGTCGTCGAGATCCCCATGCCCGATCGGGCCACGCGCCGGGCGGCCGCTAAGCTGGCGGACCCGGACCTTTCCGACCGCGACGCGGACCGGTACGGAGACGGGACGGCCGGACTGAAGTCGATCCAGATCGCCACGCTCATCACGCCCGCGATGAGTGACGCGGCAAGGGCGGAAGCGGACAAGCTCATCGCCGAGAGAAAACGCGAGATCCTCGAGCGCGAGTGCTTCGGCCTCGTCGAGTTCCTCTCCCCCGAGCACGGCTTCGAGGTCGTCGGCGGTATGGACGAAGTCAAGAAGGACCTCCTGCTCATCGCCGAGAACATCCGCGAGGGTCGGACGAGCCGCGTGCCGATGGGCATTCTCTTCACCGGCCCGATGGGCACGGGCAAGACGTTCGTGGCCGAGGCGTTCGCGAAGGAGTGCGGGCTGACGACGATCAAGCTGAAGAACTTCCGCAGCAAATGGGTGGGGGCCACGGAGGGCAACCTCGAGAAGATCCTGAACGTCGTCAAGGCCATCGGCCAGGTCGTGGTCATCATCGACGAGGGCGACCGCGCGTTCGGGTCCGGAGAGGGGGAGTCGGACGGCGGGACCTCCTCGCGGGTCATCGCGCGCATCAAGGAGTTCATGTCCGACACATCGAACCGCGGGCGCATCCTCTTTCTCGTCATGACGAACCGGCCCGACAAGCTGGACGTGGACCTGAAGCGCGCCGGCCGCCTCGACAAGAAGATCCCGTTCCTCTATTCGCAGACGCCCGAGGAAGTCGAGAACGTCGCCCGGGCGCAGGTGAAGAAGAATCACATCAACACCAGAGTCGACTTCACGGCGATCCGCGACGACTTCTCGAAGAAGCTCGTCGGCTATTCGAATGCGGACGTGGAAGCCGTCATCCTGATGGCGAACGACGACGCCGCGCAGGAGGCGGGGGGCGCGGGGGCTCCGAACGGGCCCCCGCCGCAGAGTGGCGATGCCGAGGTCGAGGTCAGGCACCTCCTCAACGCCGCCCACGACTACTTCCCGAGCCGCGACGCCGAGCTCCTGGAATACATGGAGCTTCTGGCCGTGTTCGAATCCTCCAGCCGCCGCCTCCTTCCGGCCAAGTACGCGGACATGACTCCGGAGGAGCTGGACGCGCGGCTGAGGCTGCTCAGGGCTACGGTGGGAGGGAGACGCTAGGGCTCAGTTTCCCGGGCAGGGGGCGCCGCCCTCGCAGTGGCTTCCGAGCTTGGCGCAGCGGCAGTCCCAGATTTCGACGAAGGCCCCGGTCGCATCGGTCTCGGCCTGGTACCAGTTCTGGACCGCCGCCGCCGGGCGGCCACTTTCGTAGTTGACGAGGACGGCCGTGTAGCAGGGGGGGAGGTCCTCGAGGGTGAGCTTCGAGAGCGCCTCCTGCGGCGTCCAACCTCGCTTCGTCGCCTCGGCCACGAAGCGTTCGTCGTCGATGAGGCGCTGGAAAGCGC
>JBGQDL010000299.1:0-2180 GCA_041495865.1 Thermoanaerobaculia bacterium
AGGAAGAGGGCGGCCTCGGCGACGTCGTGCGCGTCGAGCTTCTCCTGGAGAGGAGCCGTGCGCGGCCGGCCGGACAGCTCGACGCTCTTGTTCTCCATGGAGCCCGGGCAGAGCGCGTTCACGGTCACGCCCGCGCCGCGCAGCTCGGCCGCGAGCGCCTTCGTGAAGCCCACGAGCCCGAACTTCGCGGCGCAATGCGCCACGACGTTCGCGTCGCCGATCGTGCCGTGGATGGAAGAGACGTTGAGGATGCGGCCGCGCCCCGAGGCGATGAGAGACGGCAGGGTCGCGTGGACCAGCAGGTAGCTCGCCTTGAGATTCGTGTCGAGGATGCGGTCCCATTCGCCTTCCTCGAGGTTCGCGAGGGCCTTCCAGACGAAAACACCCGCGTTGTTGACGACGATGTCGATACGGCCCGTTGCGTCCCTCGCGCGCGCGGCGAGGGCCTCGACGGCGGCCCGGGACGTCACGTCGGTGGCGAGCGCCAGCGCCTTCCCTCCGGCTCCCTCGATCTCCGTCTTCGTGCGTTCGACTTCGTCGGCCGAGCGCGACGCGACGGCGACGGTGGCCCCGGCCCGCGCCAGCGCGAGCGAGATTGCGCGGCCGATGCCGCGCCCGCCGCCGGTCACGATGGCGGTCTCGCCTTCGAGAATCCGCGCGTTCTCCCGTGCAGTCCCCGACATTTCCGCAAGGTTAGCAGGCGCGCTCTAGAATGACCCCTTGACTCGCCCCGCGCTCGGTGCCGCCGCCCTCCTTGCCGCGCTCGCGTGCGTCCCCGCGCGCGCTTCGGCCGGGCGCCGCGAGGAGCTGGTGGCGGCGGCCTCGCTCCCGGCGCCGGTCCGCGTCCTCGTGATGACGCCGCCCTCGTACGCCACCGCCCCCGCGAGGCGCTTCCCGGTTCTGTACTTTCTCCACGACGGCGGCGGAGACGAGGCCGCCTTCTTCCGCGAAGGGCTCGCCGATGCGCTCGACGCGGACATGCGCGCCGGACGCCTGCCCGAGATGCTCGTCGTCTCGCCGCGCGGCGTGGGCACCTGGTTCGTCAACGCGCAGGGCGGCGGCCCGCGCTACGCGACTTTTCTCACGAAGGCCCTCGTGCCGTTCGTGGACGCGCGCTACCGCACGGTCGCCTCGCGCGGAGCGCGGCTCGTGGCCGGCATCTCGATGGGCGGCTATGGAGCCCTCCGCTGGGCCCTCGCGGAACCCGAGCTGTTCTGCGCGGCCGCCGGCCTGTCACCCGCGGTCCAGCAGATGTGCTGGCCGGCGGTTCAGGGCATGCCCTTCTTCATCCGCCCTTCGCTCAAGCGCACGTTCGGCAAGGACCCCGTGAAGAACGTCCTCAGGCAAAACGATCTCTACGCCATGCTCCTCGACGACCCTCTCCTCGGGGCGCGCGTGCCCTTCCTTTACGTGCGCTGCGGCAACGAGGACAAGTACCGCCTCGGGGAAATCGTGGCCTTTTTCGACCGGTACCTCGACGCCTTTGCCGTGCCCCACGAGGTCGTCGTCGAACCCGGGGTGCACGACTGGCCGTACTGGAGGAAGGTGTTTCCCCGGTTCGTGCGCGCTCTTTCGGCTCACCTCTCGACCGTGGAGACCCCGCGATGAACGCCGTGGCCGCCGGAGAAAAGCGCCTCGTCCTCTTCGACATCGACGGGACGCTGCTCTCGGCCGGAGCGGCGGCGCGTACGACGTTCGCGTCCGCGCTCCAGGACGTCTACGGCACGAGCGGGGACGTCGAGGGCTACGCGTTCGAAGGGCGCCTCGACCCCCTCATCGTGACCGATCTCATGCGCGCGGCCGGCGTGCCCGATGCGAAGATCGCCGCGCTCCGCGCCGCGGCGCTCGCGCTCTATCTCGACCGGCTCGAGGCCGCGCTCAAGGAGCGCGCCCCCGTGCTCAAGCCCGGAATTCCCGCCCTTCTCGACGCGCTCGAAAGGGAACCCGGCCTCGTCCTGGCGCTCCTGACGGGGAACCTGGAGCGCGGCGCGCGGTTGAAGCTCTCTTTCGCGGGTATCTGGCATCGCTTCACGTTCGGAGTCTGGGGAGACGACGGCTCGTGTCGCGAGGAGCTCGGGCTCGTCGCGCTCGAACGCGCGCGGCCCGCGACGGGCCTCTCCTTCGCGGGGCCGGAGTGCGTCGTCGTGGGCGATTCGCGCCACGACGTCGCGTGCGGCCTC
>JBGQDL010000300.1:0-2162 GCA_041495865.1 Thermoanaerobaculia bacterium
ACCTTCGAGACTGCCGGGCTGAAGTACGAGCCCCCGCGCGCGAGCGACTTCACCGCCTTGATGAGATCGAGATCCTCTGAATCCTTGAGGAGGTATCCCTTGGCGCCCGCTTTGAGCGCCTGACGGACGTAGACGTCGTCGGAGTGCATCGAGAGAATGAGGACGCTCACGCCCTCGGTGCCCTTCATGATCTGACCGGTCGCCTCGATGCCGTTCAGGCCCGGGAGGCCGATGTCGATGACGACGACCGTCGGGCGCAGCCGTTTGGCGGACTCGACAGCGCTCCGGCCGTCGCCGACCTCGCCACTGATCTCGATCTCGGGATCGGACTCGAGGATCTTCCGCAATCCTTGCCGTACGACGATATGGTCCTCGGCCAGCAACACGCGGATCTTGCTCATACGGCCGTTCCTTTCAGGTCACCAACAGCGAGAGTACGAAGCCGACCATGAATGCGAGCGCTTCCCAGAAGAACCGGAGCGGGGCGGAGGCATCGAGCGCTCGTGCGAGGCGCGCGAGCACGAGCTCATCCGGGATGCCGCGTGGTCGGCCTGCAGGGTCGGGAAGGATCCCGGCCTCGAAGAGCTGTTTGCTCGCCCGGAAGGCCTCGACGTGACGCGCCCATTCCTCGAGCGCACGTTCGCCTTCCCGGACTTCGCTGGCGAGACGACCGAGCTCCGCATCGTTGGTGCTGCCGAGCGCGAGGTCGAGGACATGGAGGATCTCCATTGCCTTCCCGACCGACGCGAGCCCTGTGGAACGACCGTCATCCTCCCGCTCGTGCGCCGGAGGGGACCCTTGGGGCGTAACGGCTGCTTTGGTCCCCATGTGTAGATCAATGCTGCTCCCGTGTTTACGCGACGATTGCAAGCTAAAAGCGTCGCAACACGGTTGTCAAGGAAAAGAGACGACGCGCGCGCGGAAGCTGCACGCGGGAGCGGCGCTGCGGGAAGGGCGTCAGATCAGCTCGTCGTCGTCCTCCGCGCCAACGTCCTCGTCGAACTCGTCGAGATCGGGAGCCGGGCGCGAGCCGAGGGCGAGCGACGGTTGGATCTCTTCGTCGTCCGGAGTGGCGAGCTCGCGGTTGCGGAGGTCGTTCAACTGCACCCGGAGCTGGGCGATGGTCTCGTCACGCTCCTTGAGCTGGCGCTCGAACTGGGCGGCGCGTGCCTCGTGGTGTCGAAGCTGGCCGATCTCGCGAACGGTGTCGGTGAGGCGTTTCTCGAGGGCGCTCTTCTCGCGCTGGAACTTCGCCTTCAGGGCCGTCAGTTCGCGGCTCGCTGCGCTACCGGTCTTAGCGGCTGCTGCCGACCGCTTGGCGGGCGCGCTCGCCGCGCGTTTTTTCGCGCCGCGTGCCGCGCCGCTCGTGACCTTCTTTCGAGCCGGTGCGCTACGCTTCTTCTGCCGGGCGCCGCGCGCCGCGCTGCTCCGCCGACCGGCCGCACGCGTCTTCTTGCCTCGGTTCTTCGTTGCCATTGCTTCCTTCCTCCTCAGCGTTCGTAGACGTCGGGTTCACCGACAGGTCGTGTGCGCCAGCGCTTGTGCGTCCACAACCAGTGATCCGGATGTTCGCGGATCATGGCTTCGAGGATGGCGGTGCAGCGCTGCGTGACCTCGCGAGCCGCCTGGTCGCGATTCGCCATACTCGCAAACGGCACTTGAGGCAAGATCACGATGCGATGTCGCGCGCTCGCGCCGTCACGTACGAGGAACGCCGGGTACACGGGCACGCCGGTGCGGGCGACGATGCGACCGAAGCCGGCGTTCGTGCTCGCCGCTTTGCCGAAGAACTCGACGAAGACGCCGGTGCGGCGTGAGGCGTTCTGGTCGAGCGGCAACACCATGAGCCCGCGATCGTCGATGGCGCGAAGCACGCCGCGCGCCGCGGCGTGCTTGCGCAACGTATGGGTGCCGGCACGCTGGCGCATGCGGTCGACGAACGCGTCGACGAGCGGGTTTTTGATCGTTTGGCGGACGAGGTGAACCGGAAATCCGAGGAGCCCGTGGGCGTGCGCGAAGAGCTCCCAGTTTCCGAAGTGACCGGTGAGCACGAGGATGCCGTGACGGGTGAGTGCGTCCGGAAGCTGACGCCACATCGCTTCATCGGCGAAGCCGATACGCGCGCGGACGTTCTCCGCCGTGAGGCGCTCGATCTGGGCGCA
>JBGQDL010000301.1:0-2147 GCA_041495865.1 Thermoanaerobaculia bacterium
CACCGCTCGACGATCCAGCGGACGGGAGCGGGCACGGAAGGCGCGAGCTTCTCCAGCGCCTCCGGCTCCTCGCGAATGATGGCGATCAGCGTTTCGGGCGCCGAGTCGCCGCGGAACGGCCGCCGTCCGGTCAGCATCTCGTAGAGCACGATCCCCAGCGAGAACTGATCCGAGCGGTGATCGATCGGGAGGCCGCGCGCCTGCTCGGGAGACATGTACGCGACCGTCCCGGTCACCGTGCCCGCGGTGGAGAGGACGGGCTCGGTCGGGGAGTGCGTGTCGTTGGGGTCGGAGAAGTGTGCCGTGTGGCGGGCGAGGCCGAAGTCGAGGAGCTTGGCGTCGCCGCCCTTCGTGAGGAAGACATTCTCGGGTTTGACGTCGCGATGGACGATCCCTTTCTCGTGGGCGGCGGCGAGGCCCTTGGCGAGCTGCTCGGAGATCTCCAGGGCCCGGCGCACGGGGAATGCGCCTCGCCGCAGCGCCTCGCGCAGCGTCTCGCCCTCGAGAAGCTCGGTGACGGCGTAGCGGACGCCGTTCTCCTCGCCGACGTCGTAAAGGGCGAGGATGTTCGGGTGCGAGAGGGCGGCGACGGCCTTCGCCTCGTGCTCGAAGCGGGAGAGGGTGTGGGTGTCCTTCGCGACCTCGTCGGGCAGCACCTTGATCGCCACATCCCGCCCGAGGCGCGTGTCGCGGGCGCGAAAGACCTCGCCCATGCCTCCTGCGCCGAGAGGGCCGGTGATCTCGTAGGGGCCTAATCGTGTTCCAGCGCTGAGACTCATGGATCACCGCGCGGGGGATCCGGGGGGCGGCGAATAGCGCCCCCCGGAGAGCGGCCGAGGCGGGCGCCTTGAGCCAGACACATCGGCTCACCTCACCGTTTCGGTCGAGGGCTCGAAGCTGCCGGTCTCGTACCTCAGCACGACGTGGCCGACGAGTATCTCGTCGCCGTCCAAAAGTTCGACCGCAGATTTCACCCGCGTGCCCGCCCTGAACGTCCCGTTCTTGCTGCCCAGATCTTCCAGCATCGCCCGTCTGCCCGCCACGGTGATCCGGGCGTGCTCGCGCGAAATGGACGGGTCGTCGATCCGGACGGAAACCGTCGGCTCGCGGCCGAGGACGTTCTCTCCCTCGGAAAGCTCGAACTCCCGGGTGCCCCGCACGAGGACGTGCCGGCGGGTCGACGCCGCCGAAGGGGCGAGGGCGCGGACCTCCCCGTCGAACGCGTAGCCGAAACCACGGGCCGTGCGGATGAACCCCGGCCCGCGGCTGCGCTGCCCGAGCGCCCGTCGCGCCTCGTTGACCAGGACGTGGAGGCTGGACTCGCTGACGAACGTGCCGGGCCAGAGCGCGTCCTGGATATCTGTCTTCGAGACGGCGTCGGGCCGCTTCGTGAGGAGGACCTCCAGGAGCTGGAACGCCTTCGGGGACAGCGGGACGGGCCGCGAGCCGCGAAAGAGCATCCGTCTTCCGCCATCGAAGGTCAGGTCTCCGAAGCGGACCTTCATCGATCTCTAAGGTCTCTCTAAGGAGTCTACAAGGACAGGGATCCCTTTCCGCACCAGCTTTCCCATGAAGCAAACGAACGCCACTTGCCGGGAAGAGAACGGCAGCCGGTCGTCGGAAAGGGGATCGCGATGTCCTCCTGTGCTCGCTCTGCGCGCTTCCGGACGCTCTCCGCCGTGATTCTGCTCATCGCCCCGGCAAGGCCCCTTCACGCCGCGGATCCTCCGAAGGGGCCGAGCCACGTCGACACGCGGCTGAACCCCTCCGTGATGAGGGCGGCGGCCATGGCGGAAGAGCGTCTTTCGAGCCAGGCGTGCGCCGCCGTCCTCCTGGACTTCACCGACGTGAGAACCGGGCGCCCGCTCTCCGAAGCCCTTGCTGCCACGGGGCAGAGCGCGGCCGGTTACCTGGCGAGCTCCGTCGCCTTCCGGGACGGAGAGGGCATCGGACTCTGTCGCCTTCCCACGACGGCCGCGTTCACCACGCCCGGAAGCCGCGTCATCTACATCTGCCGGGGCAGGTTCGCGAAGGAGCAAAAAAGAGATCAGGGGCTCGCCGCCAATATCCTCGTTCACGAGACGCTCCACTCGCTCGGCCTGGGCGAAAACCCTCCGACGCCGGAGGAGATCTCGCACCGGATCCAC
>JBGQDL010000302.1:0-2142 GCA_041495865.1 Thermoanaerobaculia bacterium
CCCCGTCGCCGCCCCCGGCGGCGCGCTCATCCCTCTCGGGCAGCTCGCCGACATCATCCTCGACACGGGACCGGCCCAGATCTCGCGCGAGGCCGTGCGGCGCCGCATCGTCGTCGAGCTGAACGTGCGGGGTCGGGACGTCGCGTCCTTCGTGGCCGAGGCGCAGGCGAAGCTCCAGCGCGACGTCCAGCTCCCCGGCGGGTACTACATGCGATGGGGCGGCCAGTTCGAGAACCTGCAGGGGGCGTCCCGCCGGCTCGCCGTCGTCGTCCCCCTCGCCCTCGCCCTGATCTTCGCGATGCTCTACTTCACGTTCGGAGCGATGAAGCCCGCGGCGCTCATCTATCTCAACGTCCCGCTCGCTGCCACCGGGGGTGTCATCGCGCTCGCGCTCCGAGGGCTCCCCTTCTCGATCGCGGCGGCGGTCGGATTCATCGCGCTCTTCGGCATCGCCGTGCTGAACGGCGTCGTTTTGATGACGCAGATCCGCGACCTCGAGGCGCGCTCGGATCTCGGCGTCGCCGATGTCCTCCGGCAGGCGTGCTCTCTCCGCCTCCGACCCGTCCTCATGACCGCCCTCGTCGCCTCCCTCGGCTTCGTGCCGATGGCCCTTTCGACCAGTTCGGGGGCCGAGGTCCAGCGGCCGCTGGCCACCGTCGTGATCGGCGGCCTCGTCACCTCGACGCTCCTGACGCTCTTCATCCTTCCCACGATCTACAGCTTCTTCCGCCGGCCGAACGCCGCTTGAACACAGATCACGCCGGGCCTGACGCGGCGCGTTCCGGCCAGGCCGACGCCCGTCTGGAGAGAAGCCTGTAGATAGTTGCGTACGCAACCATCTGCTGCTACGATCACGGCGGTGACGTCTCGATCAGCTCATCCGCCGCCGGCCGCGCTTCCAGCGTCAGACGTCGAAGGGGCCGGCCTGAGACGCCTGATCCAGACGTTCACACGGTCCGCCGGGCTTCTCGCGGGCGACCAGACACCCTGTGGCCACCCCGTGGCGGTGTCCCATGCCCACGCGCTCATGGTCCTGCTCGAAACGGCGCGGAAAGGCAACCGCGTGACCCAGTGTGACCTGGGGCAGGCCCTCGGAATCGACAAGAGCAACGTGGCCCGGCTGTGCCGACGAATGGAGGGCGCGGGCCACCTGGTCCAAAGCCGTTCTGACGACGACGGGCGCGCGCGGCTCCTCTCGCTGACGACGCGCGGCACACGGCTGGCGAAGAACGTCGAACGCTCCAGCCGTGATCGCTTCCGATCGCTCATGTCAGCCATCCCCCGAAGGTCCCGCGCTGGAGTGCTCTCCTCGCTCGCCTGCCTGAACCGGGCGCTGGCCTTGACAGCTCCGCCGAGGGAAATTCGCCCCGCCCGTCAAGAGCCGACTGAGATCAACGGAAACCACGGATGACGCAACGAGACGAAGACGTTGGCGAGGCGACCAGGTCACACCCGATCTTCGGTGGCGTGATCCTGCTGTACTTCGTCATCGCGCTCGAAGTGCTGATCATGATCAGCCCCTTCGCCGCGTTCTTCTACTCGGTCTTCAACCCGGTCCTGCTCCTCCTCGCTCGGTGGCCGGCGTCCCGCTGGCTGGCGGCCTTCTTCCTGCCCCACATGGTTCTGCCGCCGGGGCTCTTCCTGAAGGCGATCCGCGTCGCTGGCTCGGTGCTCTTCGTCGCTGGCGCGATCGCCTTCCTCGTCTGCGCCGGCCAGGTGTACTCCCACAAGCTCCTCCGGCGCGGGCCGGCGCTGGCCGGCCTCTACCGGTGGATCCGCCATCCGCAGTACCTCGCGCTCTCTCTCGCGGGGCTGGGTCTCGCGATCCTCTGGCCGCGGTTCCTGACGATCGTCCTCTGGACCATCATGGTCGGGCTCTACTCCCTGCTCGCGCGGGACGAAGAACGACGGATGGTGAATCAGTTCGGCGACCGGTACCGCGAATACATGGCGCGGACCGGAATGTTCCTCCCGCGCGGGCTGGAGGCCCTCGTCCGCCGGTTCCTTCCAAGATCGCCGGTGCTCGGGCCAACGCTCGGTTTCGCAATCCTCGTCGTCGTCACCGTGGGGGGCGCCTTCGCGCTGCGCGCCTACACCGTCGCCCGGCTGCCGCTCTGGTCGAGCGGGCGGGTCACGGCGCTC
>JBGQDL010000303.1:0-2124 GCA_041495865.1 Thermoanaerobaculia bacterium
AGTCTCGGTCACCTCCAGGAGGCGGCGATCCAGGGCGCGCCGGAGAAGTTCCCGCCCGCCGTCCTCCGCAAAGGGCATGACGCCGCCGCGGATCTTCGCGACCGTCTCCCGGTTCGTGTCGTAGATGACGGTCCGGAGGCCGGCGTCGGCGAAGGTCAAGGCCAGCGGAAGGCCCACGTGCCCTCCCCCGCCGATGACACAAACGTCTCGCGGAAAGACGCTCTCTGGTCTCACGATTCTCCTCGCACCATCAGGATTCCTGCGCCGCGGCCGTACCGAAACGGCTGCCTCGCGGATTATGAGCCGGGGCCGACACGCGGCACGAAGAGCAGCCCTTCCGACGCATGCCGCAGAGGGGTCGGTCCCGGCCCGCCGCCAATCCGCCGGGCGAGCACGTAGCGGCGCGCGACCTCCAGAAAGAAACGATCGAGGAGCCCGTTCCCGTAAACGGCGCTTCCGAACTCCGGGTAGGCGCGGTTCGTCACGAGCAGCGCGTCCGGCGGCCGCTCACGAAGGCGGCGGATCATCAGGTCCTCCGCCGCGGCGTCCTGAACCCCGGGCAGGAAGAGCTCGTCGACGAACGGGTTCTTCCGGCCCGTCGCGAAGAGAAGGAATCCCGGCTCGGGGAAAATGCCCACCGTCCCGTCCTCGGGCACCGTCTCTTGGATCGCACGCACCGCGTCCGTCACGAAGCGCGCCTCGGTAGGAAGCAGGAAAAGCGAAAGGCCCGGAAGCTTGACGAGGGTCAGGGGCGCGAGGCCGATCCCCTCGACACGCGCTCCGATCTGGGCGAGACAAAGTCCGAGAACGAGAGCCGTGAATGCGGGCCGAGCCGAAACACGGCGCGCCATCCACGCGAGGGCGACGACGAGCGCGAGCGGAGCCGAGAAGGCCCCGTAGACGGGGTTTCGGAGGAAGAAGGGCTGGCGGAGGAGCGCCGGGAGCACGACGAGGGCGACTCCGACCGACGCGACAGAAACCGACGGAATTCCCCGCCTCCACGCGAGTGCCGCCCGCCCGAGCGCGCCTATCGCCACACACGCCGCGAGCGGCAGAAGCGAGTGCAGCCAGCGGTTTCCGGACGAGAAGAAAGTGAGTCCGCCCGTCAGGAAGAGAAGCGGAGTCAGAAGTCGGCCCGGCCCTTCTCCGGCGGCTGAAAGGAAGAGCACCAGCCCGACCAAGAGCGCCGAGGGAAAGAAAACCTCGAGGAACCCGCCGTTCGCGAAGGCCCGCGCACTCATCCCGCCGAAAAGCACCGCCTCGTAGACGCGTCGCCACGATTCGTGAACGTCGAGCGCGATGAGAAAGCCCTGCCGTTTCATGAGGTCGGTGCCGAACGCGAGGACAGGAACGCCGAAAGAGATCCCGGCCTCCGCCACCGCCAGGCCACCCGCCAGGAGGGCCTCCTTGCGTGGGCGCCTCATCCCGAGGACGAGAAGGGGGCCGGCGAGAGCAACCGGCAGAAACTCGAGCTTGGTTCCCGCCGCGACGCCGGCGACGGCCGCGGCGGCCATCGACCCCGCCGGCGACCCCGAAGCCAGCGCGAGCTCGAGGGCCCACCACGCGCCGACGGTCCCGGCCATCGCCGCCACGCTGTAGGGAAAAGGCCACGAGCCTCCCACGCCGAAGGCGCATGCGGCGACCGCGAACGTGCTGATCGCCGCGGCGGCCGCCTCGCCCGGAACCAGCCGGCGGGCGAGCCGGCGGAGCGCTTCGACACCGAAAAGCGCGAGCAGCGTCCGCCAGGCGACGAGGACGTCGAGATGGCGGCCGAACGACCGCAGGAGGATGCCATCGATGACCGGAGGAAGCAGACCGTACGAGTAACCGACGTCTCGATAGAGCACCTCGCCCCTGGCGAGCCGCAGCGCCGTGTTCATCTCGCGGCCCGAATCCTCGAACGGCAGGACCCAGCGCTGGAACGTCGCGACGAAGAGGACCGCGAAAACGAGGTGCGGCAGAAGCGTCCAGAAGAGACCCGCCCGGCCGGCCGTTCTCGAACTCCCCGACATCAGTTGAGACGAGGGTAGCGCAACACCCGAAAAAGAAACCGGCCCGGCGTTTCCACCGGGCCGTCACGAAAGGTTCAGTTCGTTGGGGAAGGGGTGCGGGGGGACGGCGGGG
>JBGQDL010000304.1:0-2116 GCA_041495865.1 Thermoanaerobaculia bacterium
GCGCGCTCCTCGCGAGAAGCGAGTGGCACGCGGTCGTCGAGATCGAAAGACCCGAAGATCTGCCCGAGGTCTCCTCCGGAGCCCTGCGTGTCCCGATCCTGCACCGCAACCCGCTTCTCCTTCGCCCCTTCGAGAAACTGATCGGGCTCTACGGGACGCCCTCCTACGAGGAGGTGCAGCCGACCGCGTTCTTCGCGGCGAGCTTCCTCCTGATGTTCGGACTGATGTTCGGAGACGTCGGGCACGGGCTCGTTCTCTTCCTGGCGGGATACCTGCTCTTCCGCTACATCCCGCGATACCTCGACTACGGGATCCTGCTGATGGAGGGGGGCGCGGCGGCGACGGTCTTCGGTTTCCTCTATGGAAGCCTCTTCGGGCTCGAGGACGTGCTGCCCGCTCTCTGGATGTCTCCCTTGAGAGACTTCTCGCGATTCCTTTTTCTGGCGATCGTGCTGGGCGTCGTCCTGGTGAGCCTCGGCCTCATCCTGAATTTCGTCAACACCTGGCGCGCCGGGCAGAGGTCGCTCGCGCTCTTCGGGTCGCGCGGGCTCTTCGGGGCCTTCGGCTACTGGGTGTTCGCGGCCCTGGCCGCGCGCGCTCTGGTCTCGAAGAACGCCCGCGTGCCGCTCTGGCTCATCCTCGTTCTCCTCGCGGTCCCGCTGCTGCTCCTCGCCTTGAAGCGGCCGATCGTGAAGCGCCTGGAGAAGAAGGCGCCCGCGCGGCGCTCCCCGGCTGCGGGCACGCCGCCGTGGCTGGGAGCGCTCGAGAGCTCCGTCGAGCTCGTGGACACGGTCGTGTCCTTCTTCGCGAACACGATTTCGTTCCTGCGCGTCGCCGCGTTCGCGATGGTCCACGCCGGCGCGTTCCTCGCGCTCTTCGCGCTGGCGGACACGTTGTCGAGGCTTCGGGGGGGAGCGCCGCTTTCGATCCTGGCGCTCGTCGCCGGCAACGTCGTCATGATCTTTCTCGAAGGGTTGACCGTCTCCGTCCAGGTGCTGCGTCTCGAATATTACGAGTTCTTCGGAAAGTTCTTCCGGGGCGGCGGCGAGCCGTACCGGCCGTTGATGCTGCGCGCGAGCGCCGCGAAAGGAGACAATCCATGAAACGCCGGATCTGGCTGCTGGCAGTCCTTCCCCTGGCCACGCTTCTGATCTTCCTGGTCGTTCCCGCGCGGGGCCTGCCGTCCCCATCCGCCCCGGGCGCCTCCGCGCCGGCCGTTTCGCCGGAAGTCGTGAAGTGGGGATTCATCGCGGCCGCGCTCGTGACGGGCTTGAGCGCGATCGGCGCGGCGATCGCCGTCGCCGTGGTCGGCGCCGCGGCGATGGGGGCCGTCGCGGAGAAGCCCGAGACGGCGGGGCGCGCCCTCCTCTTCGTCGGTCTCGCGGAAGGGATCGCGATCTACGGACTGATCATCGCGATCATGATCCTGGGGCGCCTGCCGTGAGGATCTTCGCCCTCGCCGGCCCCGAGGACGTCCGCGGCTTCGCCCTGGCGGGCGTCGATGGATCCACATACGCCGTTCCCGGGCAGGCGCGGGAATTCCTGCGGAAGCTTCTGCGCGACCGGGAGCTGAACGGCATTGGATTGCTTTTCCTTTCGGAAGCGGCCGCCCGCGAAGCCTCCGGCGAGGTCCGGGAGCTTCGCCGGAGCGGCGCGCCTCCGCTGGTGGTCATCCTGCCGGACGAGAGAGGTTCCGCCGCGTGAGAGTTCTCGGCAGCGTCCCTTCCGTCGTCGAAGCCGTGCGGGAAGAAGTCGATGAAGAGATCGCGCGGCTTCGCGAGGAGAGCGAGAGGGAATCGGAGCGCTTGAAGCGCGCGCGGCAAGCGGATCCCGTCGAAGTTCCCGACCGCGCGATCCGGCTGGAGTCCGCGCGGCGCGAGGCGGCGGAGCGGCTGGCGCGGGAAGACTGGGCCGACCGCCGCGCCGCGCTCGAGGACCGGGAGGCCTGGATCGCGCAGGCAGAGCAGCAGGGACTCGCCGCGCTCGTCCGGCCGGAGGCGGCGCCGGAGCGCCGCGAGCTGCTCTTGCGTTTCCTCGCCGAGGCTCTCGAGCGGCTCCCGGGCGAAACGTTCGAGGTGACGCTCGCGCCCGGCGACTCGGTGTTGCTCAACGGAGA
>JBGQDL010000305.1:0-2110 GCA_041495865.1 Thermoanaerobaculia bacterium
CACGGAGGCTCGTGATGAAGCGGAAGGCCCTCATCCTCCCGGTGATTGCCGCGAGCGCGGCGCTGTTCGCGGCGCCGTCCGCGGAGGCGGTTCGTGCGGAAGGGATTCGCGCGGAGACGATTCGCGAAGGGCGGCGGGCGCTCGCCTGCCCGTCGCAAACGCTGGGATCCATTGATGTTCCGGTCGACGGCGCCACCGTTTCGGGCTACGTGCAGGTGAAGGGCTTCGCGCTCGACGGGAACCAGGTGTCCAACGTCGATGTCTTCGTGGACGGCACCGACCCCGCGAACCTCGTCACGACCGCCGGCGGCGCGAACATCAACCTGCCGAGGCCGGACGTGATCCAGTTCTTCCCGCAGTACGGCGGAACCGCCGGCCAGTTTCCCGGCTACGAGACCTCCTTCAAGGCGTCCCTCTTCTCGAACGGCTCGCACACGGTGTTCGTTCGCATCACCGACGTGGGCGGCTGCTCGTTCTTCCTGTCGTCGCGCACCGTGATCGTCGACAACACGCGCAACCAGCCGCCCTTCGGCGCCGTGGACTTCCCGCAGCCCGACAGCGGTGTCAGCGCGAACGGCATCCTCGCGGTGGTGGGCTGGGCGCTCGACGACCGCACGGTCGATCACGTGGACGTCTTCGTGGACGGCCTCATCGAGCGGCAGGCCGTGACCGGCATCCCGCGCGCGGACGTGGCTGCGGACTATCCCGACAACCCGGACGCCATCCTTTCGGGGTTCATCCTGAACATCGACTCGACGCGCTACGCGAACGGCGTCCACACCGTCACCGTGAAAGCCGTGGACGACCAGGGCCAGCAGGGCGTGCTCGGCGTGCGCCGCGTCCAGATGTTCAACAACTCGCCGAACCTCGCTCCCTTCGGCGAGGTGGAGTTCCCGCTGCTGAACGCCACGTGGATCGGCACGTGCGTCGCGCCGAACCCGATCCCCGGGGGACCGTCGGGCGGCCCGGGCGGCATCGTCGACACGCGCTTCCTCATGCTGGCCAACGGCTGGGCGCTGGACACGTCGGTCGCGCAGGAGCGCGGAGGCGTCTCGCACGTCATCCTCGAGATCGACGGCACCGTCATCAAGGACACGCGCGTGAACTGCCACCGTGAGTCCCTTCTTGCGAACGCCCTCGTCGATTGCTACGGCTACTACCGGCCCGACATCGAGATGCTCTATCCCGGCTTTCCCCAGGTCCCGAACGTGGGGTTCCAGTTCTTCGTGGACGTGGGCCTCCTCCTCTCGCAGGAGGGTTTCCGGGAAGGCGCCCACCTCCTCCAGATCAAGGCGCTGGACAAGGAAGACTCCGCGTCGCTCCTCAGGGAAGTGCCCATCATCATGGAATGCGCCACGGGGAACACGGACCCTCCGCCCATCGGGTTCATCGACGACCCGACGAACTACCAGTTCATCGGAGGCGTGTTCCCGGTCATCGGATGGGCGCTCGACCTCGACGTCGTGGTGAAGGTCCGCATTCTGGTCGACGGCTTCCCGCAGGTCGACCCGATCAGCCACAAGGACTTCGCCACTCTCGGCTTCAACAGCCCGGACGTCGCGGCGCAGTTCCCGAACTTCCCGCAGGTCAATGCGGCGCGCTTCCTCTTCAACCTCGACACGACGAAGATCTCGAACAGCGAGCACGACCTCCTCATCGAGGTGACCGACGGAAGAGGCCACGTGCGGTCGGCGGGCACGCGTCGCGTCATCGTGGACAACAACACGCTGGTGCGCTGAGCGGATTCGAAGAGGAAAAGGAAGACGAAGAGAAGATTTCTTAGAAAGTAAAAGAACGGAGGCCCGGCGGTTGCCGGGCCTTCGCGTTTCATGCGGCGCCGGTGGCTGAGGCCCTCTTCACCTTCTAAGAAAGTCCCCGGTTTCCCGGGCGCGCGCCGCAGGCGTGCGCACCCCCCGGCGCGCCGTCAGGCGCGCTCCGAGGCAGGAATCTCTTATTCTTCCGGTTCGCCATGCAGCCCGCGCAGAAGAAGTTCCTGGTCCGCTTCGTCGTGGCGCTCGGAGCCTTTTACCTCCTCGTCGCGATCCAGCCCGTGAACGACCGCGTCGTCGTTCCGTTCACGGTGCTCCTCGTGCGGGTCTCGACCGCGCTC
>JBGQDL010000306.1:0-2107 GCA_041495865.1 Thermoanaerobaculia bacterium
CATCGTTTTCATTTCTTCTCCTCCGGAATCGACCGGATTCTACGCAGGGCGGTTAAGATGCGCCCGCCGAAATTCAATAAAAGGAGTGATGTTCCATGAAGACACGCCGACTCGCCCCGTGCGCCCTCGCCCTCGCTCTCCTCGCCGCCCCCGCCGCGCGCGCGCAGGCGCCCGCTGTCGCCCCGGCTGCCCCCCCTTCCGGCTTCCGCGCCGAAGCCCTGGGCCAGCACGCCTACGGGGAGAAGCAGATCCTCGACCTGGCCGAGGCCACGCCCGCCGACAAGTACGGCTGGCGTCCCGGCGCGGGCGTGCGCTCGATCAGCGAGGTCTACATACACATCGCGGGCGGGAACTACCTGCTCATGAGCTTCGCGGGCACCAAAGCGCCCGCCGGCCTCGACAGGGAGATGGAGAAGAACGTCACCGAGAAGGCGAAGGTGATCGACGAGCTCAAGAAGTCCTTCGCCCACCTCCGCGCGGGGATCGCGGCAACCTCCGACGCGGACCTCGACAAGCCCGTGAAGATGTTCGGACGCGATACCACCGTGCGCGGCGTCATGCTGGCGGCCGTCAGCCACGAGTTCGAGCACCTCGGCCAGTCCATCGCCTACGCGCGCTCGAACGGCATCGTCCCGCCGTGGACGGCCGAGCAGCAGAAGAGAATCAAGGAAGAGATGGAGAAGAAGCCGGCCGAGGCGCCCGCCAAGAAGTGATCCTGCTGGCCCTCGCTTCACCGGTGCCGGGAGCGCTGGGGTCGTGGCTCGACGCGCGGATCGCGTCAGGCCTCGTCCTCGCGCTCCCGCTCGGCCTCGCCGGCCTTTTCCTGCTGCGATTCGCGCTCCTCAAGCGGCTCGGGGCGGGCGTCTCCGAGCCGCGTGAGCCCGCCCGACGAGGCGCCGCGGCGGGCCTCGCCTCGGTTCTCGCGCTCCTCGTCCTCACGGTGGTGCCGTCCGCGCTTCTCGGCGCCTTTCGACCCGGGGCCGCCGGCTACGCGCCGTTCGCGCCGGCGCCCGGCCCCCCTTCGCCCTCGACGGCCCCCTCCACGTTCGGGTTCTTCGTGCTGCAGAGTTTCACGGAGGAGCTTCTCTTCCGGGCTTTCTTCCTCACGCTTCTCGCCGCCGTCGTCCTGTTTCTGGCGCGCCTCGTCTCCGGCCCGCTCCCCGGGGCCGACGAGGCGCACCGGGCGCGCCGGGCCGCGCGGACCTGGCTCGCCGCCGGGCTGTTCGCGAATGCGGTCCAGGCGTTCGTGTTCGCCCTGCTCCATGCGAGGAACCCGAACGTGACCCCGCTGGCGCTTCTGAACATCGGACTCGCGGGCGCGGTCCTCGGCTGGCTCTACTGGAGCGAGGGCGGCCTCCTCGGCTGCTGGACGTTCCATGCGGTCTGGAATTTCACGCTCGCCGCCCTCGCGCTGCCCGTGAGCGGCATGACCTTCGGACCCCCGCTCCTCTCGACCGGCATCGCCGGCGCCGGTCTTCCCTTCCTGAGCGGCGGCGCCTTCGGTCCGGAGGGGTCGATTCTCAACACGGCCGGCCTGGCCGCCGCTCTGGTCGTCCTCATCCGCCGGAGCGCACGAAAGCTTCCGAGCGGGTATCCTTCCTCCCGTGAAGGGTGACCGGCAGCTGTTCACGTGTCCCGCGTGCGGGAAGTGCTTCTTCTACTGGGTCCCCGAAGCCGCGCCCCAGCCGAAGGTGAAGTGCTACTACTGCAGCGCCGAGTCCTTCCCGCATGGTGAGCCGCCCGCGGCTCCCGCGCCCGCTCCCAAGGCGGCAGCCTCGCCGGCGACCGCAGCGGCTCCCGCACCGGCAACTGCACCGGCAACCGAGCCAGCAGCCGCCTCTCCACCCGCCGAAGGGACTCCGGCGCACTGAGGACGCGTGAGCGACGCGTTCGAGGCCCTCGGCGCCGCTGTCCGAAAAGGTGACTCGGGGGCCGTCGCGGCGCTGCTCGACGCCGACCCTTCGCTCGCCAACGCGCGCCGCGCCGACGGCTCCTCGTTCGTGCTTTTCGCGGTGTACTGCGGGCACGCGGACCTCGTGAACGTGTTCAAGGATCACGGCCGCTCCCTCGACCTCTTCGAGGCAACGGCCGCGGGCGACGTTCCCGC
>JBGQDL010000307.1:0-2092 GCA_041495865.1 Thermoanaerobaculia bacterium
GGACGCGGCCGGCCGCGACGACCATGGCAGACGGAGGTTTCCGCCTTCGCGCAATCGCCCCCGATCCGTCGGTGTCCCTCGAGGCTCGCAAAGAAGGGTTCGTCACGACGCGCAAGCACGGGCTCTCGACGGCGGAGGGAGATCCCAGGCCGGTCACCCTGGTGCTGCGCCGCGGGCTCGAGGCGCGCGGCTCGGTCTCCGATTCGCAGAACCAGCCGGTCGCCGGCGTCGAGCTGCGTCTCGAGCGCCGCGTTCGCTCCGATCCTCAAATGTCTTTCTCCAGCGGCCGCGACGAGAGCGCCGTTCCCGCGGCGGTATCCGACTCGCAGGGGCGCTTCTCCGTCACGGGGCTGGAGCCCGGGGACTACACGGGCCGTCTTTCGCGCGAGGGCTTCGCCGGCAAGACGATCCCGCTGCTCGAGGTCCAGCGCTCCGGCGCCACCGTTTGGCCGCCTTTCGTGCTCGAGGCCTCCGCGCCGATCTCCGGATTCGTTCGCAACCGCAAGAGCGACCCGATCGCCGGCGCACAGGTGTACTCGTAGGGCGGCGACCTGTCGAAGTCCTCGACCTGCGATCTTCAGGGCTTCTTCCGGCTGGACGGCTACAGCCAGGGTAAGCAGGTCACGGTCTACGCCTCGGCGGAGGGCTACGCCCGGACGCAGGTCGCGGCGACCGCGCCCGCGCAGTCTCTTGCGATCGTTCTCGCCAATACCGGAGAGATTCGCGGCCGGGTCGAGGACGCCGAGACGAAGGCGCCGATTGAAGGATTCTCGATCCGCGCGGGCACTCCCCGCGGCAGCAACCTGGGCTATTCCTATGGATCGGAGGTCAGTTCCCCCGATGGCTCGTTCACTCTCTCGGGCGTGCCGGCGGGGAAGATCGAGGTCTCGGCGTCTGCGCCGGCATATCTCGAAACGGCCGTGACTGGGCTCGAGATCAGCGAAGGGGAGTCGAAGGAAAACGTCGTCCTTTCCTTGAAGCGCGGCAAGGAGTTGAGCGGCCGCGTGCTCGAGCCGGCGCGCGGAACGGGAGTCCCAAACGCGACCGTGAGCTGGCGGCGCGAGCACGACGCGAGCGGTCAGAGCTTCATGACGAGCGGCTCGGGGACCTTCATGTTCGTCCCCAACTCTTCGACGACGGACGCCGATGGCCGCTTCCGGTACGAGGGCCTTCCGCCGGAGCGGCTGATCTTCTCCGCCAGCCATCCTGACTTTCAAGACGCGACGAAGACTGTGGACGCCGGCTCGGAAGCCGCTGTCGACCTGACGCTCAGCGTCGGCGGATCGATCGCGGGCACAGTCGTGGAACGCGACGGCCGTACGCCGGTCGCCGGCGGCGAGGTCTCGCTCGAAGAGCAGGGCGGATCCGGCACGTCCTGGCGAAACGATGCCGTGCGCGCGGACGGGTCGGGCCGCTTCCGCTTCGACCATTTGAAGGAAGGCCGTTTCCGCGCGAACGCCCGCGCGGAGTCGGGCCGGTCTCCCGCCCGCGACGTCGTCCTCGCTCCTGACCAGAGGATCGAGGACGTGCTTCTCCAGTTCGAGGGGGGAACGCGGATCCGCGGGCGGGTAACGGGCCTTCCCGCCTCGCGGCTGGGCGGGTTGAACGTCTTCGCATCCGGCCAGGACTTCCAGAGCCGCACCACGACCTCCGATGACGGAGCCTTCCTCGTGGATGACACGCCGCCCGGCGCCCTGCGGGTGACCGCGAGCACCGGATCGCTCGGCCGGTCGGTGGGGAAGACGGTCGAGGTTCCCGAGGGCGCCACGGAGCTCCCCGTCGAGGTGGAGTTCGAGGTCGGCTCGCGGCTTTCGGGCCGCGTGACGCGCGCCGAGCGGGGCATTTCGGCGCTCTGGGTCTCCGCCGGGCCCGACCCGCCGTCGCCTTCCGGTTCGCGGGCGTCGAGCCGAACGGACGAGGAAGGGCGGTACGAGCTCGAGGGCCTGGCCGACGGGGCTTTCCGGCTCCAGATCTCGGGAGAGAACGTCAACGTCTCGCGCCGGGTGACCGTGTCGGGCGACACGACCTCCGACGTCGCGCTAGGCAGCGCGCGCGTGTCGGGCGTTGTGACGGACGCGGCCTCCGGCGAGCC
>JBGQDL010000308.1:0-2085 GCA_041495865.1 Thermoanaerobaculia bacterium
CCGCCGTCGCTGCCGGGAACCCGGTCGTCGCAAAGCCGACGAGCGCGGCCCCGTTCACGGCCCTCCGGCTCGCGGGACACGCGACCGGGGCGGGACTGCCACCGGGGGTGCTCAACGTCGTGATCGGGCCGGGCGGGGCCGTGGGGAACGCCCTCGTCGAGCACCCGGCGACGCGCCTCGTCACGTTCACCGGGTCCACCTCCGTCGGCAAGGGGATCGCCGAGCGCGCGGCGCGGCACGCGAAGCGGCTCATCCTCGAGATGGGAGGGCTCGACCCGTTCATCGTGCTCGAGGACGCGTCGATGGACGTCGCCGTCGCCCACGCTATCCGGGGGGCGTTCTCCTTTTCCGGCCAGGTCTGCACCGCCTCCAAACGGATCCTCGTCGCGGAGCCGATCGCCGACGAGTTCGCGCGCCGCTACGCCGAGGGCGCATCCGCCCTCCGGGTAGGTCCCGCGCTCGACGAGACGACGCAGGTGGGGCCGGTGATCGATGCGGGCGCCATCGAGCGCCTGGATCGCCTCGTGGCGGACGCACGCCGACGCTCCGCCACGGTCCTCACGGGCGGCGCGCGGATCGAGCGGAACGGCACGTTCTTTCAGCCGACCGTGCTCGACCACGTCTCGGCGGAATCCGAGATCGCGCACGAGGAGCCGTTCGGCCCGGTCTCACCGATCCTGCGCTTTAGATCCGAGGAGGAGGCGGTCGCGCTCGCCAACGGTACGAACTACGGCCTCCAGGCCTCGGTCTATACGAACGATCTCTCGCGCGCGTTCCGCTTCGCGAAACGGATCCGGGCGGGCGGCGTTCACATCAACGACCCCACGACGCTCCGGTGGGACGCGCTCCCCTTCGGCGGCATCAAGGAGAGCGGTCTCGGGCGCGAGGGGGTCCGCTACGCGATGGAAGAGATGACCGAGATCAAGCTGATCTCGGTGAACTACGGTCCCGTCGCCTAGTGCGACGGTCCCGGGGGACCGCCCGGCGGGGTGGTGCCGGGCGGCGGGATAGAGGAAGGGGCCCGGACGCGCTTCGGCCGCGGCCCGAAGGCCGCCTGGTGCACCTGCTGCGCCCGGAAGGAGACGTCGACGCCCGTGACAACCGCCCACGTCCCGCGTCCGTCTGACATCCCAACGGTTCCACGGGCGATCGACTACTTAGTCTATTAAGCGTTAAACGCGTTAATTATGTGAAATCGGCCCGCCGTCCTTCCGTCCGAACATGAGGAGCGCGAGACGGCCCTGGTCGGTGAGCCGGACCCGGCCGCGGGAGCCCCCGGGGTCGCTCGCGACGAACCCCCAGCGCGTTTCGAGGGGGAGGAGCCGGGTCCGTAGCCGGCTGTGCTGGGCCTGGGGGGACGGGACGTGGCCGCTCGAGTCCCCGGCGGCGGCGCGATCGAGGTGGAGTTCCCGGATGAGGTCGCGCTTCCGCAGGGTGCCACCCCGTCGCGCCAGGGCCTCGAGGACCTCGACGAGCTCGGGGGAGGGTGCGCGGAGCTCGTAGACGGAGACCGGTTCGACAGCACGGACGACGTCGTTCACGGAGCGGACCCGCGGCTGGAGGTCCGAGTACCACGCGTGCGAGAGCTGAACGTAGTACGGCTCTCCGCGCCAGAGCATGCACGCGAGGGTGCCGGCGATCGCGGTGATCTTGGTCCCGGTCGAGACGTTCACGCGGATCGGGACGACGTTCGGGGCGCGTCGATCGACCCGTCGCTCGCTCTCGAAGATCTGCCGCAGGAGCTCGAGCGCGGCGAAGACGTTCCAGATCTCGGTCCGGAGGATGTGCAGATCGATCGGGAAGGGGGCGGCCTTGAGGCGTCGGACGACCTCGTCGACGAACGGCGCGGCCGCGTCGTCGCCCGCGCGCGTGAGCAGGTAGACGCGGTCCGCGCGCTCGGAGAGGATCGGCTGCGTGACGCGTTCGACCTCGAACCCGACGGGGGCGATGTGGATCCGCGCATGCGGGTCCCCGAGCGCGAGGCTGCGCCCCGTCGTTCGGTCGGCTCCGCGGCGCGGCACCGACGCCGGGAGGCGCGGGGCCAATTGAACCCTTCCGGGCGACTACGGCTGGCTCCGCCCGGGC
>JBGQDL010000309.1:0-2083 GCA_041495865.1 Thermoanaerobaculia bacterium
CCTTCCCGCGCGGGCACGTCGTCGAACGCTGCTCTCACGCGGCGGAAAGCGTCGGCGGGCTCCACGTCGCCCACCACCGCCAGAAGGGCGTTGCCGGGAGAGTAGTAGCGGCGGTAGAAGTCCCGGGCGTCATCGAGCGAG
The DNA here is from genome assembly GCA_041495865.1 of Thermoanaerobaculia bacterium. Taxonomy (GTDB): domain Bacteria; phylum Acidobacteriota; class Thermoanaerobaculia; order UBA5066; family UBA5066; genus Fen-183. The sequence goes on from JBGQDL010000309.1 coordinate 142, forward strand.
GCCGCCTGAAGATCGTCCATCGATCCGATGACGGAGTGCTTGTAGGGGAAGGCGTCGTAGGCGAGCGCGTCGGCGGTCTCGAACGACGGGGCGTACGGCTGGTTGTCCACGCGCAGACGTTTCTCCTCCTTCACCGCCTCGCGCTGGTTGTCGAGCTTCTCCTGCGTGAGGACGAGGGACCGCATCCGGTCGGCCTCGAGAAAGAGGCCGAGATCGAGGCACTCGGCCGGGAGCGTCTCGAAGTAGTTCGTGCGGTCTTCCGACGTCGTGCCGTTCATCGAGCCGCCCGCCTCGGCCACGAGCCGGTAGTGGTCGCCTTTGCCGACGTTCTCCGAGCCTTCGAACATGAGGTGCTCGAAGAGGTGTGCGAACCCCGTTTTCCCGGGCGGCTCGACGCGGCTTCCGACGTCGTAGGTGACGTCCACCGTCACGAGAGGAATTCCGCTCTGCGGCGACACGACGACCGTGAGGCCGTTCGCGAGGCGTTCGACGTGAAACGGGATTTCGAGATCGAGGGAAGAAGTGATTGCGTCCTCCTGAAGAACCCGCGCCGGACGGATGCGTAATATAACGATTGTGTCGAGGCGCAGTTCTCTCGCGCTCACAGCGCTCCTCGCCGTCGGCGCCTTTCCCGCCGCGCGGGGAGAGGACGCGACCGCGCAAACGGAATCCGGCCTCCCGAAATTCCGAGTCGAAGCGGTCCTTCACGACTTCGAACCGGTCTCGGATCGGCACGAACGGCTGGCGGAGTTCTTTTTCGGCGCACTCGCCGCGGACTGGACGCGCGGGGGCTTTGCCGCGAGAGCCGAGGTGCGCGGCCGCGACGGGCGCTTCCGCCCGTACTACGACGGCGGAGTCTGGCTGCAAGAGGGATGGGCCTCCCTCGCGACGCCGGTCGGCGCGCTCAGGGCGGGAAAGCTCCCGCGGGACTTCGGCCTCGAGGACGAGTCGTTCATCGGCACGCTCTTTTCGGTGAACGGAGTCTCGCGGAACCCGGACTGGGGGGCGGGCCTCGCGGGCGAGAAGCGATTGGGATTCGACACGCTCGGCTGGAGCGCGCGCTTTTACGGCCAGAACGACCACGTGAGCTGGGAGGACGACGGCCGCAGCGTGGAGTCCGACCCCGCGCGCGCCCTGCGCGACGGCCTCGAGGCGCGGGTCTTCTATCTCGTCAACAAGGGCCTCTGGACGCTGAAGCCCGGCTTCTCCGTCGCGTCCGCGCGGCTCGACGAACGCGGCGGTCCGGACTCCTTCCGGCGGACGGACGACGCTCTCGACCTGACCGCCACGCTCGGGCCGCTCGCTCTTTTCCTGCAGGGCTTCGCGCGCTCGGGCCAGCGCTGCGCCCCCGGAGCGCCCTGCCGCCTCGGCTACGACGACGCGACCGCGGCGCTCGCGGGATTTCGGGCGGAATTCCCCACCGTCACGTATCGCTATCTCTACTCGGTGTGGAGGTATCGCGGGGCCGAGGTCACCGAGCAGTTGCACCAGCCGGGAGTCGTCTGGATGCCGCGGAAGGGTCTCGCGGCCACGATCGAGTACAGTGCGCGGCTGATGACGACGATTTCGGGCACCGAGGTCGTGAAGGCATTCCATCTGGGCCTCTCGGTGGCGTTTTGAGGCCCGGCTCCGTCGACGCGGTCCCGCGTTTCGCGGCTCCCGTCCTTTCGAGGAGCTCATGAAGAAACGGGTCCTGATCATCGGAATCGTCGCCGCCCTCGCCGCGGTCGCGGCGGTTCTCTTTTTCGCGCGCCGCGGATCGTCCGAGCCCAAGTTCAGGACGGCGAAGATCGACAAGGGGGACGTCGTCGCGACGGTGACGGCCACGGGGACGCTTTCCGCGGTGACCACCGTGCAGGTGGGCAGCCAGGTGTCGGGCATCATCGCGAAGCTCCACGTCGACTTCAATTCGGCCGTGAAAAGGGGGCAGCTCCTCGCCGAG
>JBGQDL010000310.1:0-2058 GCA_041495865.1 Thermoanaerobaculia bacterium
ATCGTCCTCGTGCTCGACTCGGACGAAGCCGGGCAGAAGGCGGCCGCGGCGCTCGTGGAGAAACTCTCTTCGCGCGGGATCGACGTCAGAAACGTCGTCCTCCCCGTCAAGGACCCGAACCAGCTCCTCGTCGCTGAAGGTGCCGAGGGCTTCAGTCGCACGTGGAAGAGGCTCGTCTCGGGCAGCACCGGGGAAAGCAGCGAAAAGAAGAAATCAGGCGACGACGCGCCCATGCACGACACGGCCGCTCTGAAGCTCGATGCATCCGGGGCTTATGAGCTTTTCTTCGGCTCTCGCACGTACCGCGTGCGCGGCCTCTCGGCCTTCGGCGTCGATCGCCTCCGCGTCAACCTCCGCGTCGACCAGGGCCCGCGTTTCCACGTCGACACCTTCGATCTCTACTCCTCGCGCTCGCGTCAGGCTTTCGCCGAGTCGGCCGTCGCTGCCCTGAGGCTCGACGAGAGCCAGAAGGCCGCGATCGCCGACGAGATCGCCTCCGTCATCGAGGCGCTCGAGAAAGAGCGCCTGTCGCTCAGAGCCGAGGGCACGGGCGAGGCGAAAGAGCCCACGATGAGCGCCGAAGGCCGCGAGGAGGCGCTGGCGTGGCTCAAGGGCGACATCGTCGCATCGCTTAAGACCGATTTCGTCGCCGTGGGCCTGGTGGGTGAGGAGACGGCGATGCTCACGGGCTACTTCGCGATGGTGTCGAGAAAGCTCGACGAGCCGCTCTCGGTCCTCTTCTGCGCGCGCTCGGGCGCCGGCAAGAGCGCGCTTCAGGATCGCCTCTCGGACTTCTGCCCGCCGGAGGACCTCGTCAAGTACACGAGGATCTCGGGCCAGGTCCTCTTCTACAAGGACGAGAACGCCCTCAAGCACAAGCTCCTCGCCGTGGACGAGGAGGATGGAGCCTCTTCGGCGGCATACGCCTTGAGGAGCCTTCTCTCGAGCGGCTATCTCTCGTGCTCGGTCACGAGGACCGATCCGCATACGGGGCGCCAGGTGGCCGACGACCGCCGCGTGAATGGGCCCGCCTCGAGCTTCCTCACGACCGCTCACCCGGAAGCTCTCGACTACGAAACCCGAAACCGCTACGTCATGGTCACGGTCGACGAGTCGAGGGAGCAGACGAAAAGGATCCTCGAGCTCCAGCGCTGGAACGAGACGATCGACGGCCTCCGTGCTCGCGAGAAGAGGAAGGCCGTCCTCTCGCGCCACCACAACGCCCAGCGCCTCCTCGAGCCCCTCGAAGTCGTCATCCCCGTCGAGCTGGCGTACCCCTCGGGCTACCTCATCCTCCGGCGCGAGCAGAAGAAGTACCTCTCCCTCATCAAGGCGATCGCGCTCCTTTACCAGCACCAGCGGACGAGAAGAACGCTTCAGGTGGAGGGGCGCGCCGTCGAGTACATCGAGGCGACGGAGAAAGATGTCGCGATCGCCCGCGACCTCGCCGCGGCGATCCTGGCCCGCAACCTCGACGAGCTGGCGCCCCCGACGCGCTCGCTGCTGGTGGTCCTGCAGGAGATCGTGAGCGCCAGAAGGAAGGTGCCGGCGATCGCCGAGAGCAGCGAAAAGAAGAAATCCTCGGTCGGGCTGCCGGCGACGCGCCGCTACGTCCTCACGGGCGCGCAGCCCGACGAGCGCCTCCTCGTCGATCGTCAGGAGATCCAGAAGGCCACCGGGCTCTCCTACTGGCACGTCAGGACGTACATGGCACAGCTCATCGAGTACGAGTACGTCGAGAAGGCGCGCGGCGCCAACGGCAGAACTCTTTACCGGCTCTTGTGCGAGGAGGAGAGCGAGCCGGAAGCGATGTGAAAGGCCGCAGCCTGCGGCTGCTTGCGGGCGCTTGCGCGCAAGCTGGCGAGGCCGGAAGTCCTGCGGCACGAGAGACGTAGCGGCCCGCGAGAGCAGCTTGCGGGGGTTTCGAGAAACGCGTTACCCCTCGCAGCGAAAAGAAGGATCTCCCGAAACCCTCTCAGAGATCTTGAAGAGGGAAGCGGGTCCTTTGGTCAGAAAGGAGAGCCACTCGATGAACGACCGGCAACGCCGGAAGGTGGA
>JBGQDL010000311.1:0-2052 GCA_041495865.1 Thermoanaerobaculia bacterium
CCCCGGCGCCCGGCGCGGCTCCCGTTACGCCAGCGCGGCCTGGCGCGAGTCGCGGGCGCGCCTGAGGAGGGCCGTGAGCCCGCCGGCCATCATCACGTAGAAGCCTCCCCACACGAGGGAGATGAGCGGCTTCGTCGTGAGGTCGACCGACAGGGTCTCCGCGGTCGCGGGCTTCAGGTCGCTGCCCGAGGAGAGGCCGAGAAGCTCGATTTCACACGTGGCCTCGTTCGGCGACACGCGGCGGAGCCTGAGGCGGCCCTTGCCGGGGAGCGGCGTGTCCGGCGACTCGGTCGAGGACTCCGCCGCTCCTCCGCCGAAGAACATGACGAGCCGCGCCGTCTTCTCTTCGGAGGTCTGTGCGGTCGTGACGAGGAAGTTGCCGGTCACGGTGACGCGCGGGCGGTCCGACGCGACCTGCGAGCGGTCGGCGGAGAAGTCGAGGAACTTCAGCTTGACGCCCTCGACGGTTTTCGACTCGCCCTTCTTGAGAGCGACCGTCGTGCCCTCGATGCGCGCGGGCCGGCCCGGGTCGTAGGCCTGCGGAGAGACGTAGAGGTCCATGAGCGGCGAGGACTTCACGTCCGGGTTCGCCATCATCTGGTTCGTGCGCGAGTTCGTGTAGAGCTTCGGGTAGGCCTTCCAGACCGCGCCGCCAGGCGAGGCCACTTCGACCTCCATCGCCTGCTTGGCACGGCGGTCGGCGAGGCTCAACGCGTTCAGCTCCTCGGGGCGCTTCACCTCGCCGCTGTCGGTCACGAAGACCGTGCGCGTGAAGGTGAGCGTGTTCTTCCCCACGGTGACGGGCTGGTTCTTGAGGAGGTTGACGGTCGTCCTCTTCTCGTAGACGCCCGACACGAGGATGCCGACGAGCATGATCGACATCCCGATGTGCGCGAGGTAGCCGCCCATCGTCTTGACGGCTCCGCGCCTCACGAAGAGGACCGCCGTCTCGGCGTTCGCGACGAAGCCGGCCACGGCGAGCGGGAGGATCAGAAGGTCGCCCACACCGCGCACGCCGGCCGCGAAGAAGACCCCGATGCTGAGAAGGCCCACGGCGCCGGGGACGAGCGCCTTCCGGAGCACGCCCTTCCCGCTCTCGCCGCGCCAGGAGAGGTACGGGACGAGGAGGATGAGGAGCGCGATGAGGCCCGCGATCGGCCGGTGCGTCACGTTGTAGAAGCTCGTCGCGACCTGCGAGGGCTTGCCCAGGACCCGCGTGAGGATCGGGGCGGAGGTGCCGAGCAGGATGACGAGGCCCGAGGCGCAGAAGAGCGTCACCGAGAGGATGAAGAGCACCGACCGCGAGAGGAACGGCTCTTCCTTCTCCTTTCCGGTGGCGGCGTCGACGTCGGAGACGACCGGAATCTCTCTCCAGCGCCACGCGAGGAGGCCGAGGCCGCCGACGAGGAAGACGAGGATGATCCCGACGAGCCAGGCCGTGATTCCGAGGTCGATGAAAGAGTGGACCGAGAAGTCCGCGAGGACGCCGGAGCGCGTCAGGAACGTGCCGTAGAGGATGCAGCAGAAGGCAAGGATCGCGAGGATGATGTTGATCTTGCGGTGCTTGGCGCGCATCTTCTGGAGGAACATGCCGTGCACGAGCGCGACCGTCGCCAGCCAGGGCACGAGGGACGTGTTCTCGACCGGGTCCCAGCCCCAGTAGCCGCCCCAGCCGAGCGTCTTGTAGGCCCAGTACCCGCCCATGAGGATCGCCGTGCCGAGTGTGACGAACGTGAAGAGCGCCCACGGCATCGCTCGCACCACCCAGCCGTCCCAGCGCTTCATCCACAGCGCGCCGATCGCGAACGCGAACGGGACGGAGAGGGACGCGAACCCCGAGAACATCACCGGCGGGTGGATGACCATCCACGGGTCCTGCAGGAGCGGGTTCAGGCCCTGGCCGTCCGGCGGGATCTGCGCGAGGAACCGGAACGGGGACTGCTTGACGAGGATCGCGACGATTCCGATGAACGACGCAATGTAAACCACCATCACGGGCGCTTCCTGCTCTTTCGCCGACCGGAGCACGAAAAGCCCGATGAGCGCGCCCCA
>JBGQDL010000312.1:0-2038 GCA_041495865.1 Thermoanaerobaculia bacterium
GATGACCTTGAGGTCCGGGCGCGAGACCTTGACGCCCGCCGCGAGCGTGAGCGCGCGGCCGTGGACGCCGTTGAAGCCGTACGTCTCGACATACCCGGGGAGGCGCGAGGAGCAGCCGATGCCCGAGACGACGACCGTCTCCCACGGCTTGATCTGCAGCTCGGTGAGCGCGCGGTAGAGCGCGGTGAGGGCGCCGAAATCGCCGCAGCCGGCGCACCAGACCGGCTTGAGGTCCGTCTTGTAATCCGCGGGCTTGAACTCGGGGAGCGCCACGGTCTCGCTCATGCGACCACCTCTTCCCGCGCGCCCTCGGCCGCGAAGAGCTTGGCGATCTCGGTGTCCAGCTCGGCGGCGGTCAGGCTCTTGCCGCCGGACCTCTTGTAGATGTGCGTGCGCGCTTCGGGCAGATCGAGGAACGTGCGGAGGTACTTGTAGAACTGCGCCGAGTACGAAAGCTCGACGACGAGGATGCGCTTGAGGCCCCTCAGGAAGTCTTCAAACTCGTTCTTCGGGAAGGGATAGAGGACCTGCGGCACGAAGGCGGCGACCTTCTCGCCGCGCTCTCCCGCGCGGCGCACGGCCTCGCGCACCGCGCCCTTCGACGAGCCCCAGCAGAGGATGCCGATCTCGGCGTCCCGGGGGCCGTACCGCCGGTGGAACCTGTAGGCGTCGCGGATGGGGCGGAGCTTGCGGTAGCGCTTGGCGTTCATCCGCTCGTGGAGGAGGTACCCGGACGACGGCCGGCCCGCCTCGTCGTGCTCGAGGCCGTTCGTCTGGTAAATGCCGCCGGGCGTGCCTGGGCGCGCCATGGGCGAGACGCCGTCCTCCGTCTCCTTGTACCTCTGGTAGTCGATCAGCTCGGCCTCGGCCGGCAGCCGGCGCTCTTTCACCTCGTGGACGAGCGTCGCGGCGTCGAACGTCTCGCGCCGCTGCGCGACGAGCTGATCGGAGAGGACGATCACGGGGATCTGGTATTCCTCGGCGATGTTGAAGGCGTCGACCGTGGTGTGGAAGGAGTCCTCCACGTCCGAGCAGGCCAGGACGACGCGCGGCGCGTCGCCGTGCGTGCCGTAGAGGGCCTGCCAGAGGTCCGACTGCTCGCTCTTCGTGGGCAGGCCGGTGGACGGGCCGCCGCGCTGCACGTCCACGATGACGCAGGGGACTTCGGCCATCGAGGCGAGGCCCATCATCTCGGTCATGAGAGCGAACCCGGGACCGGACGTGGCCGTCATCGCCTTCTCGCCGGCGAAGGAGGCGCCGAGGACGGCGCCGATGGCGGAGAGTTCGTCTTCCGTCTGGACGGCCGCGCCGCCCATCTTCGGCAGCCACTCGTCGAGGAACTGGAGGATCTCCGAGGAAGGCGTGATGGGGTAGCCCGCGAAGTAGCGGCAGCCCGCGTGCAGGGCGCCGATGGCGGTGGCCTCGTTGCCCGACATGAGGAGCTTCGCTTTTCCCGGCGTGTAGCCGAGCTGGCGCTCGGGCATCTTCGGAAGGGTCTGGCCGAGGGCGAAGCCGGCCTCGAAGGCCTTCAGCGCGCCCGCGCCGACCTCCGCCTTCTTCCGGCCGAAGCGGTGAACGACCGCGCGGCGGAGCGTGGCCGCGGGCAGGCCGAAGAGGGCCGTGAGGACGCCGAGACCCACGAGGTTCTTGGATCCCTTCGCGCCCGAATCCGTCGACAGCTTCGCGAACGGGACCTTGATCCAGATCGCGTCCGCGCCGAGGCCGAGGTCCTCCGGGTTGCGGGCGATCGGATCGGCGTCGTCCGACAGCACGACGGCGTTCTTCGCCGGCAGGATCTCGCCCTTGAAGCGGGCGAAGTCGGCCCAGCTGAAGACGACGACGACGTCGATCGTGTCGCCGGACTCGTAAATCGGATCGGCGCTCAGCCGCACGACGCAGGACGACTCGCCTCCGCGGATCTGCGGACCGTAGGCCTCGGTCTTCAGGACGTTCAGCCCGTCGCGCGCGGCGGCCTGCGCGAGGACGTCGCCCATCGTGACGATTCCGTCGCCGCCGGCGCCGACCATGGCGATTGTGA
>JBGQDL010000313.1:0-2015 GCA_041495865.1 Thermoanaerobaculia bacterium
GGCGCTGACGGCCATTCACTTGCCGGAGGACTTTCCCGACACGATCGGCGACGTTCCGGCCGAATTACCCCCGCGGCTCTGACGCTCCATCTTCTCGATGCCGACACCGTCATCTACATCCTGAAGCGCCGGCCACCGGATGTCGCCGCGCGGTCGAGAGGATCGCCGATCTTCTCAGGGTCCTCCCCTTCGACGAAGGCGCGGCGCGAGTCTACGGAAAGGTCCGCGGCCACCTCGAGAAGCTCGGGACTCCAATCGGGGCCCTCGATACTCTGATCGGCGCCCACTCTCTCTTCGCGCGCGCAACGCTCGTCACGAACAATGTACGAGAATTCGAGCGGATTCCCGGTCTAAGGGTGGAGAACTGGACTGCGACTTGACGGGGTCCGGCAAGAGTTGAATTCTGGTCAGACACTCGCGGCGACTGGTGAACGAAGCGCCTCGCGAATGGCGGAAGAGACCTGGAGGGGAAGGAAGAGGCGCGAGGGGTACAGGTAACTCTCACCCGAGTCGTCGATGACACGGATGAAATTGCTTCGCGCCGCCGAAACGTCGGGTAGAACCTGGTAGATGCGCCGAGCTTGAAGGTCATGGTTCTGGCCAGGACTCACGCACATGACGAAACGCGGTCGCGACGTCACTCTAATCGAGGAATCGCTTGATCTTGACGTACCTGCGGCCGATGCCATGCGCTTCGTACCAGTGAAGCTCCGCCTTGCGGACGCTGCCGTCTTCGACGAGGCGAACGAGCGCGATGCCTTTGAGTTTGCGCCAACGTGCTTTGCCATATCGTTTCTGCAGGTCACGAAGGACCCGGATTCTGTTGCGGATCGCAATGGCCTCGATCTCGGTAAGTTCGCCGATGACCTCGAAGTCCACGCGAGGAGATTCTATTCCAGCGCGAAGCTTTGTTCACCCTTGGCGCCCGACTGAAACTGCGAGGTCCTCTCGCCTTCTACGGCACGCTTCGACCGAATCAAGAAGATGCCCGTCGCGAAGTCGACCGAGGTGGCCAGGGACCCGGCGACGTTACCTCAGTCACCCGTCACGTCGATCGTGATGTCCATCGTCGCGGCCTACGACTAGAATGATTCGAGATCGGATGCGTCTTCCTCCAGTCGGCCCCGAGTACCCTCCCGGCACCGACGGTCTCGCGACCGTGGATCGGGACGACCTCCATCCGCTCCAGGCCGAGGCGATCCGGAGGATGAGCCCCGACCGCCGCTGGCAGCAGGTCGTCGCCGCCATCGAGATGGCCCGGAAAATCCGCGAGGGCGCTCTCAGTGCCGCTCATCCGGACTGGCCGGCGAGACGGATCCGGGCGGAGGCCTCGCTACAGATTCTCCGTGCCGAAAGCTGATCTTCTTTCGCTCTTCGTCCGGCCGCTCAACCAGCTCGGCTGGGCTTACGCCGTCACTGGCGCGATCGGGTCGATGTTCTATGCCGAGCCGCGGTTCACGAACGACATCGACGTGGTCGTGCGAATTCCCTCTGACGGAGGTCCGGCACTTCGCGAAGCCTTCCCCGAACCCGAGTTCTTCCGGCCTGGTCTCGAAGAAATCTCGCTCGAGGCCTTACGCCCCTCGCGGGGTGAGGCTCGACGGGTGCCTCACGACGAAAGTTGCGCGCCTCAGGATTGACGCCCGGACGCTATACTGAGTCTCATGATGCGGGACATCGCCGCGCTGCGGGAAGAAAAGAGCTTCTCACGATGGCTGCGTGGCCTCTTCTCCCTCGTCCTGACCTTCGCGATGGCGCCGGAGACGGCCGTTGGCGCGACGTATTCGATTGCCGGCCTGTCGGACACCATCGTCGTTCAGAACCTCGTCGCCCCGACGGACTTCGACTTTCTGCCCGACGGCCGGATGCTCGTCCTCGAGAAGGGGGGCACCGTCCGGATCGTCGTCGAGGGAGCGCTCGAGACGACACCGGCCCTCGACTGGACCGCAAACGTCGAGTCAACCGCCGAGAGAGGCCTGCTCGGCGTCTGCGTCGACCCCGCTTTCTCTACCAAC
>JBGQDL010000314.1:0-2009 GCA_041495865.1 Thermoanaerobaculia bacterium
GCCGACCGTGAGCGGCATGTAGATGCCCTCGGCGGTCCGGCGCACGACGTCGAGCATGATGGCCCGCTCCTCGTGGGACGCGGTGATGTCGAGGAAGACGAGCTCGTCAGCGCCCTGGGCGTCGTAGGCCAGCGCCGCCTCGACCGGGTCGCCCGCGTCGCGGAGGTCCACGAAGCGGACGCCCTTGACCACGCGGCCGCCGTGGACGTCGAGGCACGGGATCATGCGCTTGCAGAGCATGGAGCTATCGGGCCTCCGCGAGCGCCGCGCGGAGGCTCACTGCGCCCGTGTACAGCGCCCGGCCCACGATCACGCCTTCGACGCCCGGGACGGCCGCCAGCTGCCGGATGTCCTCCAGCGAGCCCACGCCGCCCGAGGCGAAGACGGGGATCCCGGCGGCCCGGGCGACGGCCTCGGTGCTCCAGACGTTGGGCCCGCCCTGGGTGCCGTCCCGCGCGATGTCCGTGTAGATGATGGTGCCGGCGCCCGCTGCGGCCGCGTCCTGCGCGAGCGCCACCGCCTCGAGCTCCAGCACGCGGGTCCAGCCGTCCACCGCCACGCGTCCGTCGGAGGCGTCCACGCCGACGATGATGCGGTCCTCGAAGCGCCGGCACACCTCGCCGAGGAAGGCGGGGTCGAGCGCCGCGCGGGTGCCGACGATGGCCCAGCGGGCGCCCGCCTCGAACACGGCCAGGACCTGCTCAGGCGTTCGGAGGCCGCCCCCGACTTCGAGGGGAATCGAGACGGCGCGCGCGATCTTGCGGATGATCGCCGTCTGGGCCGGGCCGCCGCCGAACGCGCCGTCGAGATCCACGACGTGGAGGCGCGGGGCGCCCTCGGCCTCCCAGCGCTCCGCCATGGCGACGGGATCGTCCGAGAACACGGTCTCGGCTTCCGCGCGTCCCTGGAGCAGGCGGACGCACCGGCCGCCCTTGAGGTCCACGGCGGGGATTACGAGCATTAGATGCGCCCGTCCCGCACGAAGGCGGCGAAATTCTCGAGGAGGCGCAGGCCCCAGCGCTGGCTCTTCTCCGGATGGAACTGCGTCGCGAAGAGCGCGCCCTTGCCCACGGCGGCCGGGAAGGTGACGCCGTAGGTGCAGGTCGCCACCTGCAGCGACGCATCGGCCGTCGCGGGGTAGTACGAATGCACGAAGTAGAAGTGGGCGCCGCTCGGGATGCCGTCGAAGATCGGGAGGTCGCCTGCGTGCTGGACCGTATTCCAACCCATGTGCGGCACCTTGAGCCCGGAGGGGAAGCGACGGACCACGCCGGGGATGACGTCGAGCCCCTTGCCCTGGCCGAATTCCTCGCTCTCGGTGAAGAGGAGCTGGTACCCGAGACAAATCCCCAGGAACGGCCGCCCTTCGTCGAGCGCCGTCCGGAGAGGGTCGAGGAGACCCAGCGACTGGAGGTTGCCCATGGCGTCGTGGAAGGCGCCGTCGCCGGGCAGGACGAGGGCGCGGGCATCCCCGATCACGCGCGGGTCCTGGGTGACGACCGCGCGCATACCGAGGCGCCCCAGCGCCTTCTCGACGCTGCCCAGGTTGCCCCTGCCGTAGTCGATCACCGCGATCACGTGACTAGAGGCTCCCTTTTGTGCTGAGGACTCCCGCGATGCGCGGGTTGAGCCTCGTCGCCTCGGCCAGCGCACGGCCGACGGCTTTGAACGCGGCCTCGGCGATGTGGTGGAGGTTCTGGCCGTAGTGCATGTTGACGTGCAGCGTGATCTCGGCGTTGAAGGCGAAGGCGCGGAAGAAGTCCTCGAGCAGGTCGAGGTCGAAGTTCGAGATCCGCGTCCGCCTCACGGGCACGTTGAAGACAAGGTACGGTCGGCCGGAGATGTCCACGGCCGCGTGCAGGAGCGCCTCGTCCATGGGCAGGAAGGACGCGCCGTAGCGCACGATGCCCGCCCGGTCGCCCAAGGCCTCCCGGAACGCCTTGCCGAGACAGATGCCGACGTCCTCGACCGTGTGGTGGAGATCCACCTCGAGGTCGCCGCGCGCGTCC
>JBGQDL010000315.1:0-2008 GCA_041495865.1 Thermoanaerobaculia bacterium
AGGCCGCGCACGGCGCGCACGGCTTCGGCGGCTTCGAGCAGGCTGCCGAAGGTCTCGAGGATCACCAGGTCCACGCCCGCCTCGAGCAAGGCCCGCGCCTGCTCCTCGAAGATCTCGCGCACGCCGGCGAGCGTGAGCGAGCCGTAGGGCCTGACAAGGGCCCCCAGAGGGCCGATCGAGCCCGCGACGAAGAGGATCTCGCCCGCGGCAGCCTCGCGCGCGAGGCGCACTCCCTCCCGGTTGATCTTCTCGAGCGAGTCCGCCCATTCGTGCGCCGTCAGCTTGACGCGGTTGGCGTCCCACGTGTTCGTCGTGAGAATGCGGGCGCCGGCGTCGCGGTAGTCGTCGTGCACGTCGCGCACCGCCCCGGGGTCGGTGACGTTCAGGGGCGACTTGGCCTGCTCGGGCGAAGCCCCCCGCGACACGAGCAGGGTGCCCATGGCGCCGTCGGCCAGGATCACGTCCCGGGCGAGCGCGGCGCGAAAGTCTTTCCGCATGATCTACAATCTTCCCACAATGAGAATCCTTGTCATCGGGGGAGGCGGCCGCGAGCATGCGCTCTGCTCGGCCCTGCGGAAGAGTGCGTTCGTCGAGGAGCTGTTCTGCGCCCCGGGCAACCCCGGGATCGCCGAGCTGGCCGACTGTCTGCCCGTCTCCTCCGGGGACATCGTCGAGCTGGCGGACCTGGCGGCCAAGCTCCAGATGGACCTGACGGTCGTGGGGCCGGAGCTCCCGCTGTCTCTGGGGATCGTGGACGAGTTCGCCAAGCGGGACCTGCCGATTTTCGGTCCGACGCGCCTGGCGGCGCAGATCGAGACCTCGAAGGTCTTCTCGAAGGAGTTTTGCCGGCGCCACGGCATCCCGACGGGGGAAGCGGTCGTCTGCGCCTCGGCGGAGGAGGCGCGCAAGGCGGTCAAGAAGTTCGGCTTCCCGGTGGCCCTGAAGGCCGACGGCCTGGCGGGCGGCAAGGGCGTGCTCATCGTGGAGTCGAAGGAGGAAATGGAGCACGCGTTCGGCCTTTTCTTCAAGGAGCGCGTGTTCGGATCGGCTGGCGACCGCGTTCTCGTCGAGGAATTCCTGCGCGGCACGGAGGTCTCCTTCCTCGTCGTCAGCGACGGCGAGACAGTAGTACCCCTGCCCACCGCTCGCGACTACAAGAAGGTTTTCGACGGCGATCGGGGCCCCAACACGGGCGGCATGGGCGCGCACTCGCCGGCGGGCCTCCTCGATTCGGCGGGGTCGTCGCTCGTCCTGAAGGAGATCGTGTATCCGGCGGTGAAGGGCCTGGCCGACGAGGGGCGCCCCTTCCGCGGCGTTCTCTACGCCGGCGTCATCCAGACGGAGTCGGGCCCGAAGTGCCTCGAGTTCAACGCGCGGTTCGGCGATCCGGAGACCGAGGTCATCCTGCCGCGGATCGCCTCCGACGTGGCGGCCCTTCTCGTCGCCGCCACGCGGGGCGAGCTTTCCAAGTTCCCCGCGCTCGACGTGCGTCCCGAGGTCTGCCTCGGCGTCGTGCTTGCATCCGCGGGCTACCCGGGCGGCTACGAGAAGGGCAAGCGGATCGAGGGCTTGAACGAGGCGGCGCGCCTGCCGCACGTCGAGGTCTTTCACGCGGGCACCGCCCGCGAAGGCAACGCGGTCGTGACGGCGGGCGGACGGGTGCTCGTCGTCACCGCGACGGCGCCCGGCATGGCGGAGGCGGCCGCGCGGGTCTACGAGGCGGCGGATGTCATCCGCTTCGAGGGCAAGACGCTGCGGCGCGACATCGGCCTGGTGAACGTCCGCCCGACCCGGCTTTGACGGGAGCCGGGGCTAGAACCCGCAGCGACCGCCGAGGTCCGCGCACTTCAGCTCGTTGAAGCGTGTGTCGCCGGAGTTCGTGTCCTGAGTGAGCAGGAAGCCCTCGATCGTCGGCGCGTTGGCCGGATGGTTGCGCGTGTCCGCGAAGAGGATGACGGAGTGGATGGAGGGCGACACGGCGGCGGCCGTGAAGAGGTCGTTGACGAGG
>JBGQDL010000316.1:0-2006 GCA_041495865.1 Thermoanaerobaculia bacterium
CGCCTCGAGGAAGCGGCGGCGGGCGACACGGCAGCCCTCCTCGAAGCCAACTACCCCGACCCCGTCGATTACTGCGACGTCTGCCGCTGGTGGAGTCAGTGCGACAAGCGGCGCCGCGCCGACGACCGCCTTTCGTTCGTGGCGGAGATCAGGCGCCTCCACCTGCGCGAGCTGGAGGCCCAAAACATCACCACCCTCGAAATGCTGGGCGATCTGGCCCTCCCGCTTTCCTTCAAGCCTCACAGGGGCTCGAGGGAATCGATCGAGCGCGTCGCCCGCCAGGCGCGCCTCCAGCTCGCGCTTCGCCGAACCGGCAAGCTCGTCCGCGAGTTGCTCCAGCCCGTGGAAGCGGGCCGCGGCCTCGCGAAGCTGCCGCTGCCGTCACCGGGAGACGTCTTTCTCGACCTCGAAGGCGATCACTTCGCCCGCGAGGGCGGGCGCGAATACCTCTTCGGCCTGACGATCCTCCAAGCGCCCGACAAGACGCGGCACATCAAGCTCTGGGCCCACTCGGACGCCGAAGAGAAGGCCGCCTTCGAGAAGACCGTCGACGAGATCTTCGCCTCGTGGGCCGCCCACCCCGGCATGCACGTCTACCACTACGCGGCCTACGAGCCCAGCGCCTTCAAGCGGCTCATGGGCCGCCACATCACGCGGGAGACCCAGATCGACACGATGCTGCGCGCCGGGCTCTTCGTGGACCTCTACTCCGTCGTGAAGCAGGGGCTCAGGGCCAGCGTCGAGAAGTACTCCATCAAGGACCTCGAAAAGTTCTACGGCTTCGAGCGCCATGCCCACCTTTCCGAGGCCGGCGCCGCCCGGCGAATCATCGAGCAGGCGCTGGAAGCGGAAGCGCCCGAGCAAATCCCGCCCGAGCTGCGCGCGCTCGTCGAGGACTACAACCAGGAAGACTGCGTTTCCGCCCTCCGGCTCAGGGACTGGCTAGAAGGGCTGCGCCGCGAGCTGGAAGAAGGCGGCACCCCCGTCCCGCGCCCGCTCCCCGTGGAAGGCGCGGCCACCGAGAAGGCCCAGGAGCGCAAGGCCGAAATCCAGAAGGCGATGGACGCGCTCCTCGCCGGCGTCCCCGAGGAAAAGAGCGCCAGGACCCCGCACCAGCAGGCGCGCTGGCTGCTGGCCCACATGCTCGAGTTCCACCGCCGCGAAGACAAGGTCACGTGGTGGGAGTTCTTCCGGCTGCGCGACCTCGTCGACGAGGACGACCTTCTCGACGAGCGCGCGGTCGTCACCGGGCTGACGTTCGTGAAGAGAACCGGGCGCGGGACGAAGAAGTGTCCCATCGACCGCTACGCGTTTCCGGCGCAGGAGTTCGAGGCGCACAAGGGAAGCGAGCTGTGGGCCAGCGACGGCAAGTCCTTCGGGCACATCGACGACATCGACCTTGCCGCCCGCTGGATCGAAGTGAAGAAGCGAGGCGCGATGGCCGACCGGCACCTTCCCTGGGCGTTCGTGCACTCACGCGTGCCGTCCGACGTCCTCGCCGGCGCCCTCCTGCGCCTTGCGGGCGACCTCAGCGGCCCGGCGAAAGAGCTTCTTCTCGCCAATGGCCCGCGCCTGAAGAAGGGCGCATTTGCCCGGCGGGATGGCGAGAGCAGCCTCGACTTCGCAAAGAGAACCGTCCTCGCCCTCGATCGCTCCATCCTTCCCATCCAGGGTCCGCCCGGAGCGGGGAAGACCTACACCGGCGCCCGGATGATCGTCGAATGCGTTCGGAAGGGGCTGAAGGTCGGCATCACGGCCGTGACTCACAAGGTCATCAGAAAGCTTCTCGAAGACGCAGCGAAAGCGGCTTCTGAAGAGGGGATGACGCTCTCGTGCGTGCAGAGGGTGAAGGAGAAGGGGCCGGAGGTGCCCGGCATCGAAGAGGTGACCGACAACGCCGATGTGCTGGAAGCCCTCACCGGCGGGCGCGCTCAGGTGGGCGCCGGGACGGCCTGGCTCTGGTCGCGCGAGGAATACGCGGGCGCGCTCGACGTCCTGTTCGTCGA
>JBGQDL010000317.1:0-2006 GCA_041495865.1 Thermoanaerobaculia bacterium
CGCGGACCTCGACCAGGCGCTTCGCAAGAGCTGACTAGTGTAGCGAGACGCTGCACTAGTTCCATCCGCCCGGGGGGGCCTCCCTCCGGGCGTTTTCTTCGCTTTCATACTTGACATTAACGTTAAGAAGAAGTATGAAGCAGGGAGGCCCCCGGGAACCCGGGGAAGCACGAGGACCGAGGTGAGCCGATGATGACCGGAGAGAAGATTCTGCACGGCGGCGGGTACCTGATCGAGGACGCAACCGCGGGGACCGTCTTCACCCCCGAGGATTTCAGCGACGAGCAGCTTCAGCTCGCCGACACCACGGACCAGTTCCTCCGCGAAAAGGTCCTCCCCCACGTGGAAAAGCTGGAGAACCACGACTTCGACCTGATGGTTACGCTCCTGCGCCAGTTCGGGGAACTGGGCCTCCTGATGATCGACGCCCCCGAGGAGTACGGGGGTCTCGATCTATCGAAAACCACGAGCATGCTGGCGGCGGAGAAGGCGTCCATCTACGGCGGCTTCTCCGTGGCGTACACCGCGCACTCGGGGATCGGCACCCTGCCCCTCGTCTACTACGGGACGAAGGAGCAGAAGGAGAGGTACCTCGGGAAGATCATCACCGGCGAGTGGCTGGCCGCCTACTGCCTCACGGAGCCCGACTCCGGGAGCGACGCCCTCGGCGCCAAGGCGACCGCCGTCCTCACGCCGGACGGGAAGCACTACCTCCTGAACGGCACCAAGCAGTTCATCACGAACGGGAGCTTCGCCGACCTCTACACGGTCTTCGCCAAGATCGACCGGCAGCATTTCACCGCGTTCCTGGTCGAGCGCACCTTCGAGGGGGTGACGCCCGGCCCGCAGGAGAAGAAGCTCGGGATCCGCGGATCCTCGACGACCTCGCTGATCCTCGAGGATGCGAAGGTCCCCGTGGAAAACGTGCTCGGCGAGATCGGCAAGGGGCACAAGATCGCCTTTAACGTGCTGAACGTCGGGCGCCTGAAGCTTGGCGCCTGCGTCACCGGCGCCGGGAAATTCGCCTTCGCGGAAGGGGTGCGGTACGCGAACCTGCGCAAGCAGTTCGGCGTCACCATCGGGACGTTCGGCGCCATCCGGGAGAAGATCGCCGACACCGCGGCGGCGCTGTTCGCCTCGGAGGCCCTGGTATATCGCCTCGCCGGGATGATCGACGACCGCCTGGCCGCCGTCCCGAAGGGGATCCCCGGCTACTACGACGCGTACCAGCAAGGGATCGAGGATTACTCCATCGAGTGCGCCGTCGCGAAGGTCTTCTGCAGCGACGTCCTCGCGCAGGTGGTCGACGAGGTCGTCCAGATCTTCGGCGGGTACGGCTATACGCAGGAGTACCCCGCGGAGCGCTTTTACCGCGACGAGCGGATCAACCGGATCTTCGAGGGGACGAACGAGATCAACCGGATGCTCATCCCCGGGACGCTCCTGCGCCGGGCGATGAAGGGGGAGATCCCCCTGCAGGACGAGGTGATGAAGGCGGTGGGACGCCTTTCCGCCGCCGCGGGGGAAGCGCCGTCCGGGCCGTTCGGCGCGGAGAAGGCGCTGCTGCGCAACCTGAAGGACGCCTTCCTCGTGCTGGCGGGCGCGGCCGTGCAGCGGTTCGGCGGGAAGGTGAAGGACGAGCAGGAAACGCTGATCGCCCTCGCGGACGTGGCGATCGGCGTCTTCGCGATCGAAAGCGCGGTGCTGCGGGCGGAGAAGATCGCCGCCTCCGGGAACGCCTCCCGCGCGGAGCTCGCCGCGGCGGCCGTCAAGACGTTCGCGTTCCCGGCGGCCGAGGCGGCCGTCAGCGCGGCGCGGCGCGCGGCGTTCTACGTCGGCGAGGGGAACACGCTGCAGATGCTCCTCTCCGGGATCCGGCGGGCGACCCGGTACGACGCCTCCGGCCTCCTCGACGCGAAACGGAAGCTCGCCGCCGCCGCCCTCGAATCCGAGAGGTACCCGTTCTGAGAAACATCCTCTTCCTTGGTACGGCAATGTATTGGGAA
>JBGQDL010000318.1:0-2002 GCA_041495865.1 Thermoanaerobaculia bacterium
AAGGTCTTCGTCGCGATGAAGCGGAAGCTCCAGGTCGGCGACAAGATGGCCGGCCGGCACGGGAACAAGGGGGTCATCAGCCGGATCCTCCCCGAGGAGGACATGCCCTACCTGCCGGACGGCCGGCCGGTCGAGATCGTCCTGAATCCGCTCGGCGTTCCGTCGCGCATGAACGTCGGGCAGATCCTCGAGACCCACCTCGGGTGGGCCGCGAAGACGCTCGGGATGAACATCGCGACGCCGGTCTTCGACGGCGCGTCCGAGGAGGAGATCCGGGCGCTGCTTCGGAAGGCGGACCTTCCCGTGAGCGGCAAGACGGTCCTCTACGACGGCATGACGGGCAACCGTTTCGAGCAGGAAGTCACCGTCGGCTACATCTACATGCTCAAGCTGTCGCACCTCGTGGACGACAAGATCCACGCGCGCTCCATCGGCCCGTACTCGCTCATCACGCAGCAGCCGCTCGGCGGCAAGGCCCAGTTCGGCGGCCAGCGGTTCGGCGAGATGGAGGTCTGGGCCCTGGAGGCCTACGGCGCGGCGTACACGCTGCAGGAGCTCCTCACGGTCAAGTCCGACGACGTCGAGGGCCGCTCGAAGGTGTACGAGGCCATCGTGAAGGGCGAGGTTCCGGACGAGCCCGGCCTGCCCGAGTCTTTCAACGTTCTCGTGCGCGAGCTGCAGTCGCTCTGCCTCGACGTCGAGCTGCTCAAGGTCTGAGGAGAAGAGAGTCACATGGAAGCCTTTTCGACCTCTTCCGCGTTCTCCGGCACGGGGTCGGTGTCTCCGTTCAAGAACCCCGGTCCGCGCGATTTCAATGCCATCAAGATCGCCCTCGCGAGCCCGGAGAAGATCCGCTCGTGGTCCTTCGGCGAGGTGACGAAGCCCGAGACGATCAACTACCGCACGTTCAAGCCGGAACGTGACGGCCTGTTCTGCGCGAAGATCTTCGGCCCCATCACCGACTGGGAATGCCTCTGCGGCAAGTACAAGCGCATGAAGCACCGCGGCGTCGTGTGCGACAAGTGCGGCGTCGAGGTGACGAAGTCCAAGGTGCGCCGCGAGCGCATGGGACACATCGAGCTCGCGGCTCCCGTGTCTCACGTCTGGTTCTTCAAGGGACTGCCCAGCCGGATCGGACATCTCCTCGACCTGACGCTGCGCGACCTCGAGCGCATCCTGTACTTCGAGCAGTACGTCGTCATCGATCCGGGCCCGCTCCCGGACGAGGAGAAGCTCGAGGAGAAGAGCCTCGTTTCCGAGGAGAAGTTCCGCGAGCTGAAGGCGAAGTACGGCCTCGACGCCTTCGTCGCGAAGATGGGCGCCGAGGCGATCCAGGAGCTGCTGCAGCGCGTCAACATCGACGACCTCGCCGAAGAGCTTCGCCTCGTCATGAAGACGGAGACATCGGCCCTGAAGCGTCTCAAGGCGGCGAAGCGTCTGAAGGTCGTCGATGCGTTCCGCCGGTCGGGCCACCGCCCCGAGTGGATGATCCTGAACGTCATCCCGGTGATCCCGCCGGAGCTGCGCCCGCTCGTGCCCCTCGACGGCGGCCGCTTCGCGACGTCCGACCTCAACGACCTCTACCGCCGCGTCATCAACCGCAACAACCGGCTCCAGAAGCTCATCGTGCACCGCGCGCCGGAGGTCATCCTCCGGAACGAGAAGCGCATGCTCCAGGAGGCGGTGGACGCGCTGTTCGACAACGGCCGCCGGTCCAAGGCGATCCGCGGGCGCGGCAAGCGGCCGCTCAAGTCGCTCTCCGACATGCTCAAGGGCAAGCAGGGCCGGTTCCGGCAGAACCTGCTCGGCAAGCGCGTGGACTACTCCGGCCGCTCGGTGATCGTCGTCGGGCCGGAGCTCAAGCTGCACCAGTGCGGCCTGCCGAAGGCGATGGCCGTGGAGCTCTTCAAGCCGTTCATCATCCACAAGCTGGTCGACAAGGGGATCGCCGAGACGGTCAAGCGCGCCAAGAAGATCGTCGAGCGCGAAAGCCCCGAGGTGT